>JAFGAY010000257.1 GCA_016933425.1 Pirellulales bacterium | reverse complement strand
GTCTCGGCCTCGAACTTTTTGACGTAGTACTTGTCCGTCTTGGCGTAGACCAACCAGTCGATGTCCTTCGGGTCGTCGCCGGCCGTGTATTTTCGATGCTCGCTGAATTCGACGGAAAACCCGTGAAAAGGGCTCGCGTGGAGCCCCTGCAAGAACCCCTTGACGATAAACTGCGCGCGCAGGTCCAGCCGGCTAATCTGGCGGATTACTTCGGGCTTGAGGTATTTTTCGGCGGTCGACATGGGAGCAAATTCATAAGCCGGGTCACGACCCGGCCTACATGGTTTTTCAGTCACTTGTAGGTCAGGCTGTGCCTGACAAAACGCCATGGTTTCAACGAGTGTCAGGCACAGCCTGACCTACGGCTTGTTGCCGCGTCACACCCCCGGAATCCCTATTTCTCATATTTCGCAATCACCGGCGGCGGCGTCTCGCGCAGGAGTCGTTCGATCACGTCCTCGGTCGTATAACCTTCGGCCTGCGCCTGAAAATTTGTGCTCACGCGGTGGCGCAGCACGGGAATGGCGATTTTCTTGACGTCGTCGATGCTGACCGAAAACCGGCCGTCCATTGCCGCCAGGGCCTTTCCGCCTTGAATCAGAAACTGGCCGGCGCGGGGACCGGCGCCCCAGTCGACCAACTGGCGAACGTACTCGGGAGCCGAGGCGTCCTTGGGCCGCGTGGCGCGGACCAGCCGCGAAACGTATTCGATGATGTACTGGCTCACGGCGACCGAACCGACCAGCTTTTGCAAGTTAAGGATCGCCTTGCCCGAAAGAACCTTGCGAATTTCGACCTTTTCGCTCCGCGTCGTGCTCGCCAGAATGCGCTCTTCTTCCTCGGCCGTTGGGTAATCGACCTTGATGTTGAACATGAAGCGGTCCAACTGAGCCTCGGGCAGCGGATAGGTTCCTTCCTGCTCGATCGGGTTCTGCGTGGCGATCGTGAAAAACGGTTCGGGCAGGGCATAGGTCTCCTGGCCCACGGTCACCTCGCGCTCCTGCATGGCCTGAAGCAGTGCCGCCTGGGTCTTGGGGGGCGTGCGGTTGATTTCGTCGGCCAAAAGGATATTTGTGAAGACGGGCCCCTCGACGAACCGGAAATTGCGCCGGCCGCTCGCTTCTTCCTCCAGCACGTTCGTGCCCGTGATGTCCGAAGGCATCAGGTCGGGCGTGAATTGGATGCGCTTGAAGCGGATGTCGAGGATCTGGGCCAAAGTGCTGACCATCAATGTCTTGGCCAGTCCCGGCACGCCGACCAACAGGCAATGGCCGCGGGTGAAGATGGCCGCGAAAATCTGTTCGATGACGTCGCTCTGGCCAACAATGACTTTCTGCAATTCGTCCTGCATCAACCGGCGGTGCTGGCTGAATTCCTGGAGGACGTCGCCGAGGCTGCGGGGCTTGGTGGACATGGGGTGAGGATTTGGGTATTGGGGATCAGAGATCAGGACGTGCCGGATGCCATAAGCACCCCAGCGCGGCCATGTTTGTCATCGGGATTTGCCGCCGGCCGGCAACAAGTGTGGCCATGACGCCCGGCGAGGCCTATATTTGGTCTGACGCTGACTATACTCGAATGGTTTGCCGCCCGAGAATCCCCCACGGGGACGGGGCAATAGCATAACCTGTGAATTCTACTATACTTATGGCGGTGCGGCGAGGCTTTTCCCAAATCCACGCCACTCACTGTCAAGAAGCGGTCGCCGAAATGCGCATGAAACCATCGGCCCTCTTGCTGACCGTCGCGACATGGTTGATGGCAACAATTGTGCCGATTGCCCGGGCCGAAATCACGTCTGAACAGGTCCGCGAGGCTCTGGCCAATGGCGCTCGCTACCTGAAAAGCAAACAGCGCGACGACGGAAGCTGGCCGCCCGTGCCGGGTTATCCGGGCGGGGTTACGAGCTTGTGCACGCTCGCTCTCCTGCACTCGGGCGAAGGGCCCGAGGGGGCCGACGTGCAACGCGCGCTGAACTGGCTCCGCCGCCAACGACTCGACAAGACCTACACCGTTTCTCTCCAGACGATGGTCTTCTGTAAAGCCGAGCCGGCCAAAGATCTGCTCCTTATCCAGCGAAATGCCGAATGGCTCGAACAAACGCAGATTGCCGACGGGCCGTACCGGGGTGGATGGACCTATCCGGCGGGACTCGTCGGCGCGACCGGCGACAATTCCAACAGTCAATTCGCCGTGCTGGCCCTGGGCGAAGCCGAACAGGCCGGCGCCACGATCAACGAACGCACCTGGCGGCTAGCCAAGGCGTACTGGCAAAGCGGACAGAATCCGGACGGTTCTTGGGGATACAAAAAACGCATGGGAATCGTCCAGTTTCCGGGCACCGGGAGCATGACCTGCGCCGGCATCGCGTCGATGGTAATCATCGAGGACGCCACCGGCCAAACCGACGCCGCGGTAGTCGATGGAAAAATACGATGCTGTCGCGGCCATCGGGACGAGGACGGCTCCATCGAGCGGGGAATGGCATGGCTTGCGCGAAATTTCTCGGTTGCGCGAAACCCGGGCGCAAGCGGCGGTCAGTGGGGTCTTTATTACCTCTACGCCGTCGAACGGGTCGGCCGCATGACGGCCCAACGGTTCATCGGACGCCACGACTGGTATCGCGAGGGAGCCGACTACTTGCTGCGATGGGACCGCAACGTGTTGCCCGACGGACAAATCGTCGTGCCCGACCATTGGACCGGCGGGTACTCGGCCGAGCAGAATGAATTGATCGCGACGAGCCTGGCGATGTTGTTTCTGTCGAAGGGCCGCCGGCCCGTGCTCTTGTCCAAGGCCGAGCGATCGCCCGGCGACGACTGGAACCAACACCAACACGACGCGGCCAACTTGACCCGATACGTCGAGTCGAAATGGAAACACGACATGACCTGGCAAGTGGTCGACCTCGATCTGGCGGGGATCGACGATCTGATTCAATCGCCGGTTCTCTATCTCTCGGGCAGCCGCGATCCTTGCCCGCGCGGCGAAGAGGCGCGGCGGCAATTGGCTCGAAAGCTGCGCGGCTATCTCGACCGGGGCGGGTTTTTGCTGGCCGAGGCGACGTGCGGCGGCCGAGGATTCGACGAGGGATTTCGCAAGCTGATGGAACAAGTGTTTCCCGAGCGTGAATACCGCCTTGCGCTCTTGGACGCGGCCCATCCGATCTGGCGCGCCGAGGAGCCGATCCGGCCGGCGTATCTTCGGCCGCTGCTGGGAATCGACTTCGGCTGCCGGACGAGCGTGGTCTATGCGCCGCCCGACCCGCCCGATCATCCGCGCCCGTCGCTATCGTGTCTTTGGGAGCTATCGCGTCCCGGCCGCGGGACGAAGTATCCCGACGCGGTGCAAGCGGAAATCGACGCGGGCCGCGCGCTGGGAATCAACATCCTGGCCTATGCGACCAACCGTGAACTGCGCTACAAGGACGAAATTCCGGCGGTCGTCAGCCGTCCGGACGACGCGCCCGGCGCCCAGCGCGGCCGGTTGGCCGTCGCCCGGCTGCGTCATCCGGGCGGGTGCAACGCGGCTCCCCGAGCGCTGGTTCATCTGTTGGAGCAAGCCGAGGACCAGCTTAAAGTGCGGGCCGCGGCGGAGGACCGGTTGATCGGGTTGGGCGACGAGGCGCTGTTCAACTACCATCTGGTGTTTATGCAAGGCCGGACCGCGTTTCGCCTGACCAACAACGAGCGCAAGCGTCTGGCCGAGTACGTTGAGCGGGGCGGCATGGTCATGGCCGACGCGATTTGCTCGAGCCCCGCGTTTACCGAGTCGTTCCGGCGTGAAATGGCCGCCGTGTTTCCCGGCAAGCCCCTTGCCCGACTGGCGTCGACCGATCCGCTGCTGACGCCGGTCTACGGCGGCTACGACCTGAAGACGGTGACCCGAAACGACCCCCAAACGGCCGACGTCAAGGGACCCATCCGCGCGAAAAAACAAAAAGTAGCCCCGGCGCTCGAAGGCGTTCGTTTCGGCGATCGCTGGGGCGTGATCTTCTCGCCCTATGACATCAGTTGCGCGCTGGAGCGGCACAACTCGCTCGAATGCCAGGGCTACACCCAGGAAGACGCGGCGCGGATTGCGCTGAACGTGCTGCTGTATTCGCTGCAACAGTGACGGCGGCTACCGTTTTGCTCGTCAAATGCTTCATGCGGCTGAAAAATACGCTGAACCCTATTCCATGGGGACAACCACGGCGGGGTTGTGGTTGCAGAAATCTATTTCAAAACACGTTCTTACTCGCCATTTTTCCCGCGCGGCGCCGCGGCGCCGACGACGAAGCCGGGCACGCCCTCATGGGGCCCGTTCATGTAGCGGCGCTCATAGGTTTGCACGGCGAATTCCCAGGCGCGGTCGATGTGGCCGCGCATGATTTCCTGGGCCTGTTGGACGTTGCCCGCGGCGATTGCGTCGAGAACCTTCTGATGGTCGTGATGGGCGTCGGAAACGGTGCGATACGTGGTCGTTTCCCAGTCCTGCTGAATCTGGCAGATGAGCTGTAGGTTGCCGACCATCTCCATCACGCGGCGATTGCCCGCGGCGCGCATCAGCGAGGTGTGGAACAGCGTATCGGCCGCCCGCCACATTTCGAAGACGGGCCGCGCGACCGGTTCGTCCTGGTCGGCCGGGTCGCGGCCGTCGAGCAGGTCGATCATGTCGCGGATCGATTTGGCCATGGCGTCCGAGTCCTGGTTTTTGAGCCGGCCGGCGGCCTTGCTCGCGGCGTCGCATTCGAGCGTCTTGCGCAGGTCGTAGAGTTCTTGCAAGTCGCGGATGTTGGGGATCGGCACGAAGGTACCCAGCCCCGCGCGGTACTCGAGCAGCCCCTCGCTGATCATGCGGTTGAGCGCCTCGCGGACCGGCGTCAGACTGACGCCGATTTCCTTGGCCAATTGGCGGTTGATCAGCCGCGTGCCCGGCGGAAGCTCGCCGAGCGCCAACTGGTTCCGCATGAACTGGTAGGCGCGCTCCGAAAGATTGAAGCTCACGATGCCACCTGGACGGGGTCGAGTGATATTGCAATAACCCCTATTTTAGAGTACAAGCCGCCGCCCGTCAACCTGGGGTGTCCGCGCCGGCCGGGGAAGAGCCGGTGGTTGCACGGGCCGGGGCCGGACGGTAGAACCACGGGTGTTGTATCGCAAAACCCCCCGTCGCTTCCTCACCGGGAGATTACGCCCATGCACCGATTCCCAAAATGGTCGCTTCGCGCCGCTGACGTCCCATCGCTATGTCGAGCCAGGGTCTTTCGTGGTTTGGTTCGATGTTTCCTGGCGACAGTTCTGGTGGGCCTGTTGGCCGGGTCGCTATCGGCTCAATCGCTGTTGGAGGGGTTGGCTCGGCCCCTGGAAGGGCGCAGCATGAGGGAATCGTCGGCCGCGCGTCGAGGCGGCGACCCAAACGCCATGCCGCTGGGCGACGACACCGAGGCGAGCAACCACGACAACCGCCACATTCGCCCCGGCGATACCCTCGTCGTGTTCGACGCAAAAGGGCCGGGCGCGATTACCCATTTGTGGTTTACGTTCGGCTGGCCGGGCGGCCGGCGGCCCGTGGCCGACCATCAGGAGATGCTGCTCCGCATCTATTGGGACGGCCGCGAACGGCCGGGCGTCGAAGCGCCGCTGGGCGACTTTTTCGCCAATTGCTTCGGCCGGCGCCGCCCAGTGACGAGCCTGCCCGTGGTCGTCGAAAGCGGCGATTCGTACAACTGCTACTGGCACATGCCGTTTCGCCGCTCGGCGCGAATCGAGATCGTCAACCAGAGCCGGCGCCCGGTCGTCGGGCTGTACTATCACGTCGATTGGGTCAAAAAGGAATCGCTCCCGAAGGACACGCCCTATTTCCACGCGCAATATCGCCAGGAATACCCGACGCGCAACGGCCGCGACTACGTCATTCTCGACACGAAGGGCAAGGGCCACTACGTGGGCACGGTGTTGGCTATTCGCACGCGCAGCCCGCTCTGGTATGGCGAAGGCGACGAGAAAATCTACATCGACGGTGAGAAGCAACCGTCGATCTGGGGGACGGGCACCGAGGAGTTTTTCGGCTGTGCCTACGGATTGGAGTCGGCCAGCACGCCCCAGTTTGGCGTTCCGCTGTTCGATCAGTTCGAGGTGGTCGGCGCCAAGACGGCCGCCTATCGATGGTACTTGAGCGATCCGATCATTTTCAACAAGTCGATCCGCGTGACGCTCGAACATAAAAGCTGGGTCTCGCGCGACGAGAATCCCGACTACCGGAAAATGAGCTGCAACGAACGGGAAGACGATTACGCGACCGTGGCGTTCTGGTACCAGACGGGCGAGCCGACATTTGCGGCCCGGGCCCCCGACGCCGCCGCGCGGCGTTTGCCGAGTCTCGATCGGGTGGTGATTGAGGCCAAGGACTTCGCCGACACGAAGCATCGCGCTCCCGGCGAGACGTCGATCCAGAGCGTTCCGTGGCTCCATGAGCGTCCACAGCTTTTCTATCGACCGGCCGACCGCAAGAATGCCTGGATCGAGATTCCCTTCGAGGTCCGGCGCAAGGAACCGTTGCGGCTCTTGATCAATGCGACGCGCGCCGGCGATTGCGGCGTCTGGCAGGCGTCGCTGGACGGCGTGAAGCTTTTGGGACCGATGGACTTTTACTCGCCCGAGCCGGACGAGCACGAATTCCACCTTTTGGATTTCTGGCCGGAGCCGGGTCGCTATACGCTGCGTCTCGAATGCGTCGGCAAGAGCGCGCGGTCCGACGGCTACGGCCTGGCCGTCGAATCGGTCCGCCTCCGCGAGCGCCGCCCGCGCGTCGAGCGCTACGGCCACGAAAAAGACAACGACTGGCGCCGCCGGCCGATCTTCCACACGAAGGAATAAGGCAGGGAATTAGGGCGTCGGTTGGTAAAGCGGCTCGTGCATTTTTTGCAGCACGTCGGCGTCGATTTTCAACACGGCGCGGTCGTAGGTCATCAGGCCGTTCACCTCCCCCTCGACGTCGGTCGTCTGCGTGTAGACGGCGGCCGAGAGGCCTTTTTCCACGAGCGGGCGCAGCTTCAGGATCAGGTCGCCGTAGGCCGCCTTCAGTTCGTCGCGGTTTTTCAAATCGACGTAGCCGAAGTTGTCGATGTCCTTCCAAAGGTGGCCGTCCAACGCCAATCCGAGGCCGCCGAATTCACCGAGCACGACGGCCCGGCCCGGCTCGAGCGCCGGCATGTCCGGCCCGACGTAGTGGTGCATGTCGCGGACGTCGCCCGCGCCGCGATCGGTCCAACCGCTGGTGCTGTCGACCAGTCGCGTCGGGTCATAGTCCTTGATCCACTGGGTGATTGCCCGGGTGTCGAACTGGCCCCATCCTTCATTGAACGCCACCCACATGACGATCGCCGGGCTGTTGCGGCGCGCGTTGATCAGCGCGCGGAGTTCCGCGCGAAATTGGTCGCTCACTTCCTTGGGGCGCGTCAGGTCGGGATCGTCCGTGCCGACATAGCCGTTGGCGCTGGGCATGTCCTGCCAGACCAACACGCCCAGCCGATCGCAGTGATAATACCACCGGGCCGGCTCGGCTTTGACGTGCTTGCGGACCAGGTTCATGCCGATCTTCTTGGTCATTTCAAGATCATAACGCAACGCTTCGTCGGTCGGCGCGGTGTATAGTCCGTCGGGCCACCATCCCTGGTCGAGAAAGCCGTATTGGAACAATGGCTTGTCGTTGAGCATGAGTCGGTTTACGCCCCGGGCGTCCTTGCCCACCGCGATTTTACGCATGCCGAAGTAGCTTTCGACCCGGTCGAGCGGTTGGCCCGAGGATGCGAGCGAAACGGTCAAGTCATACAGATGGGGATCGTCGGGACTCCAGAGACGCGGCTCGTCGATCGCCAGCGTCAACGGCTGGCCGGCCGGGCCTTGCGCTTGGGCAACGACGCGCTGGCCGTCGCGCGCCACGGCCGCGACCGTCGCGCCGGCCAGGTCTTCCGCGCCGTTTGCCGAGACTTCGACGGTGACGACGCGGCGATCGACGTCGGCAACTATTTTCAAGGCTGCAATGGACCGTTTCGGCGCCGGTTCGAGCCAAACGGTCTGCCAGATGCCGGTAACGGCCGTGTAGGAAATTCCGCGCGGGTTGAGTATCTGCTTTCCGCGCGGCTGGGCGCCGGCGTCGGTCGGATCCCAAACGGCGAGAACCAACTCTTGAGGGCCTTCGGGCGCGAGAGCGTCCGTCACATCGAATGTGAAAGGATCATATCCGCCGCGGTGCTCGCCGATTGGTTTTCCATTCACCCAAACCGAGGCCTCCCAATCGACGGCCCCGAAATGAAGCAACACGCGCCCCTCACGCCACGCCTCGGGCACGTCGAACGTTCGGCAATACCATAACCGCTGGTCCGGCCCGACTCGCTTCTTGACGCCCGACAAGGCCGACTCGGCCGGGAACGGAACGAGAATCTGGCCGTCGAACTCGTCGGGTCGCGCGGCGTCGCGCGGACGAATCGCATAGTGCCATAGCCCGTTGAGGTTTTTCCAATCTTTGCGGACCATTTGCGGGCGCGGGTATTCGGAATGCACGTTGTCGGGCGAAACGTCCTTGGCCCAACGGGTCATGAGCGATCCTTCGACAGGTTGCCATTGGGCCGGCGCAACTGCGGCGCCGAGCAGAACGTTGATGGCGGCGAACAGCAAGAGTCGAGAAGACATGGGGCGTTCTCCTTGGTGGGAATGGAAAGGAAACACGTGGCGGGAAGATTTGATTGTCACTCATGCGAATTCACAATACAAGAGGCACGCTCCGATTTTCATGGAGATCCGCATTCCATCATCGGCACAACGTAAATACTGATTATTGTTGACCCTACGTCGACGGTGCGACGGGGTTGTTCCGTGACCTATAATTTCAATGAGAACAGGAACGTCCCTTGGGACATTCACCCGCGAAACTCCTGGAACCGAAAAGAGGTCGAAACATGTTGGAAGTTCTCACCGCGACGGACAATGTGGTTGAATTGGCCCTGAAGGGCACCATCCGTTCGACCGATTTTCAGCGGATCGAGGAACACGTGGATGGGCTGATCGCGCGATGCGGCTCGATTCGTCTGTTGTTGGACGCCACGGAGTTCGAGGGATGGCAGGACGTCGATGCCGCCAAGACCCATTTTCAGTTCGTCAAGGAGCATCACAGTCGGGTCGAACGAATCGCCGTTTTGGGAAATCATCAATGGCAACACTGGCTTGCCTCGGCCATCGGCGTGTTCTTGCATCCTGAAGTGAAATGCTTCGAGCCCGACCAAAAACCATCGGCGCTCCAGTGGCTGGCCGAGACCGAATAGCATCCCCGGCAGACCGCATGGCGGGCCGAGCGCCACGGGCTTCTTGACGGCCCGTGTTTATCCCGTTCTTGGCAGATTCCCCAGATCGACATCTTGCGGGCGGTGTGCCGCCGTGGAGGCATCCCTTCGTCCCGTTCCGGGGTTGACGGTTCCTCGGGGCGTCTGCTGTAATGACGGACCGGCCGATTCCCGTGAATCGGTCCCAACGGGTGCTCGAAGCAAGTGGGAGAAAGCCATGCGTCTGGCGGTCGCGGTCCGTGCGTTTTTTCGTGTTCTTTGTGATGGGGAGTTGGCTCGGCGAGTGGAGTCGCTTCTGGCGGGCGCGCCGGCGCCGGCCGGTCCCGCCGCGCCCCCAGCGCCGGCCAAGGCCGCGCCCGACCGGCGAAGCGAGGCGATCGGCCTTCTGGCCGCGCTGCAACGCGAGGGGCGGCTGGTCGATTTTCTTCAGGAACCGTTGGCCGGTTATTCCGACGCCCAAATCGGCGCCGCGGCGCGCGACGTGCATCGTCAGTGCGGCGAGGTGGTCCGGCGAATGTTCGCGCTGGAGCCCATTCTCGCCGAACCGGAGGGCGCGGCCGTCGACGTGCCCGAGGGTTACGACACGGGAATCTACCGCGTGACGGGCAACGTGACCGGCCAACCGCCGTTTCGCGGCACGATGGTTCACCACGGCTGGCGGGCGACCACGTGCCAGGTGCCCGAGTGGTCGGGCGGCAGGGAGGCCTCGCGGGTCGTGGCGCCGGTCGAGGTGGAATTGAAATGACGGAAGCCCAATACGCCATCGGCATCGATCTGGGAACGACCAACAGCGTGTTGGCGTTCGCGCGGTTGGACGGCAAACAAGCGCGGCCCGAGTTGTTGCCGGTTCCCCAACTAGTCGACGCGGCTACCGTCGAATCACGGTCGGCGCTGCCTTCGTTCTTGTATTTGGCCGGCGGTCACGAGACGCGCGGCGGAACGTTCGACCTGCCGTGGCGCGCGGGGGCCGATTTTGCCGTGGGCCAATTCGCGCGGCGTCAGGCGGCCGAGGTGCCCGACCGGACTGTCTCGGCCGCCAAATCGTGGTTGTGCCACCACGGCGTCGACCGGCGGCAGCCGATCTTGCCGTGGAACGCGCCGGACGACGTGCCGCGGATCTCGCCGGTCGCGGCGTCCCAAAGGTATTTGGAACATTTGGTCGCGGCGTGGGGCCATGCGTTTTCCGACGCGCCGATCGACCGGCAGCTCGTCGTGCTGACCGTGCCGGCCTCGTTCGACGCCAGCGCGCGCCAATTGTCGCGCGAGGCCGCGTTGGCCGCCGGACTGCCCGACGACCTGATCCTGCTTGAAGAACCCCAGGCGGCCGTCTATGCGTGGCTGGCGACGACGGGTGAGCGCTGGCGGGCGGCGTTGGCCACCGGCGACGTCCTCTTGGTCTGCGACGTGGGCGGCGGAACAACCGATCTGACGCTGGTCGAGGTGGGCGAAGAGCGGGGCGAGTTGATCCTGAATCGCCGAGCGGTCGGCGACCACCTGCTAGTCGGCGGCGACAACATGGACTTGGCGCTGGCCCATTACGTGGCCGCGCGGTTCGCCGAGAAGGGGGTCGAACTCGACCCCTGGCAGTCGGTCGCCTTGTGGCACTCGTGCCGCGACGCGAAAGAAGCGCTGCTGACGCCCGGCGGGGCCGATATCCACGCTATTTCGGTGCTGGGTCGCGGCTCGCGGTTGATCGGCGGCACCGTTTCGGTCGAGGTCGATCGCCGGGCCGTGAGCGATTTTCTTATCGAGGGATTTTTTCCGCGATGCAAGGCAGATGATCGGCCGGCGCGGCGTGGGCAGTCGGGTTTTCGTGAATTGGGTCTGCCGTTCGAGGCGGATACGGCCGTGACGCGCCACCTGGCGGCGTTTCTCGGCACGCATGGCGCCGACGATCGGCCGGCCTGGCCCACCCACGTGCTGTTCAACGGCGGCGTGTTCAAGGCGGAGTCGCTCCAACAGCGATTGATGGACGTGCTGGGTGAGTGGTCGACCGGCGGCGCGCCGCCTCGATTGCTCGAGGGCGAACACGACCTGGACCACGCGGCAGCGCGCGGCGCGGCCGCCTACGGCTGGGCCAAACACGCCGGCGGCGTGCGCATCCGCGGCGGCACGGCCCGGGCGTACTACGTCGGCATCGAGACCGCCGGCCCGGCGATACCCGGCGCGGCGCGGCCGCTGCGGGGGCTGTGCGTCGTGCCGATCGGCATGGAGGAAGGAACCGAGTGCGACGTTCCGTCGGAAGCAATCGGCCTGGTGGTCGGCCGGCCGGCCCGGTTCCGTTTTTTCAGTTCGTCGATCCGGCGGCAGGACCAGCCCGGCGACGTCCTCGCGCGGTGGACCAAGGAAGAGTTGATCGAGACGGACCCCTTGGAAGCGACGCTCCCGGCCGACGAAACCGTCGACGAGGGATACGTGCCCGTTCAGTTCCACTCGCGGATCACAGAGCTGGGCATATTCGAGCTGTGGTGCGCGAGCACGCGAAACGACCGCCGATGGAAACTCGAATTCAGCGTCCGCGAGGTATAACCATCTCGCTTGCGCGCCGGAAAATGCGTAGGTCAGGCTGTGCCTGACTAAGATGTTTGAGATCGAATACTTGAGATTGGCGTCAGGCACGGCCTGACCTACAGCACGATGCGAATTCTGGTTCTGGCCGGAGGGCCGTCAAGCGAACGGGAGATTAGCCTCGAGGGAGGCCGCGCGGTGGCCGACGCTTGTCGGCGGCTCGGGCACGAGGTGGCCGTGGCCGACTTCCTGCCGGACAACCACGCGGCGCTCGATTTGCCGTGCGACGTCGTCTTTCCGGTGCTCCACGGGCCCTATGGCGAGGACGGAACGCTTCAGGCCATTCTGGACGAGCGGGGTCTTTTCTACGTCGGCAGTGGAGCGGCCGCCTCGCGGCTCTGCATGGATAAACATGCCGCTAAATCGCGCTGGCGCGATGCCGGCCTGCCCACCGCGGCGTGGGCCGTTGTTGAACGGGAGCGGTGGCTGCCATGCTTTCAAGACCGCGACCAGGGCGCGGGAATCACCCTGGCGGGCAACGCGGTTGAGCCCCCGGTCGTGGTCAAGCCCGTCGGCGAAGGAAGCAGCGT
>JAFGAY010000256.1 GCA_016933425.1 Pirellulales bacterium | reverse complement strand
GGCCCAGCGGCCATTTTGTGGGCGGCGATCACGTCAAGCATTTGACCCACGGCCCCGTGGCCAAACACGTCGATCTGGCCGGCCAGTATCGGCTACGCCACGACGGCGATCTGGCCCGACGCATGGGATTGCACCATGGACCTGGCGGCCATCTCAGCTCGGCCGGCCGCGTCGTTCGATACCCGGGCCACGGCGGTTTTCACCACGGGCCGATCCACCCACGCTACGCCAAGCATGGTTTCTCGTGGCATTCCCGATGGCCCTCGTACTACACGGCATTTTACGGCCACCGGCCTTATGTCTACTGGTATCCGCGCTGGTCGTCTTGGGTTCGGTGGAGTTGGTACTACAACTGCTTGCCCGTCTGGGATCCGCGTCCACTCTGGTGCAGGCCGTGGATTTACGTGTCGTGTCCCATGTGGGTTTATTGGGAGACGCCGGTCTGGCAGCCGCTTCCGGTGGTTGTCAGCGGCACGTGGGTCGACGTGGCCAAGGTCGAGATGCCGGCCGACGACTTCGACCTGCAGCTCATGGCCGTGCGTTTCGTCGACCCGGGCCATCCCGACGAGAAACTCGGTCCGCGCTATCGTGTTTGGGTGCGCAACAACAGCGCGGTGGCGATCGATCGGCCGTTTGACGTCGTACTTTTGGCCGGCAACGACGACAAGGCGGCGCCCGAGTTGCCTTGGGCCGGGATTCGGATCGACGCGATTGGGGCCGGCGAGACCCGGGCGGTCGACATCCGGTTGCCGTTCGACGTTCAGACGATGGGCCGCGACGAGCAAGGTCGGCCGGCGCCGTTTTCGACTTTGCACGTGTTGGTCGACGGCAACCGCGCGATCGACGAAATAAGTGAAGTCAACAACGGCACGACTCTGGCCGCCGACCTGGTGCTGCCGGTCGACCCGAGCGCGTTCGAGGTGCAACCCAAGGAGGTCGAGGCGGGCGGCGAGTTGCTTTTGGCCGGTGAAGGACTCGGGCCCGAGCCGGGCCGGGTAATCGTTCACCTGGGCGGCATCGAAATGGACGCCGAAATCATCGGCTGGTACGACTTGGGCGTGAGCCTGAAGGCTCCCGCGCTGCCCCTGGCCGCTCCGACCGAAGCCGAGCTGATCGTCCTCCGCCGCGACGGCGTGGCGACCAATCCCGTGGCGGTCACCATCAAGCCGAAGGCGGCCGGCGGAGTCGCCATTCCCGAGGCCGCGGCGCCGGAAGCGGCGCCCGAAGCCGTGGCGCCCGGTCCCGCCGTGCCGGCGCCCGAACTCCCGAAGGCCGCGGTTCCCGAAGCCCAACCGCCCGAGGAAATCGCCCCCATCGGGCCGGAGCCGAACGTGCCGTAAATCCGTGGAACGCGAGTGCCGTCACGGTTCGACAAACCGCAGCAGGGCGTATCGTTTCTTTCCGGCGCGGAGGACCATCATGGTTTCGCTTGCCAAATCGGCCGGGCCGAGGCAGCGGTCGATCGAATCGGCGCGGCGATTGTTCACATAAGCGCCGCCCTGGTCGATGGTTCGCCGGGCGTCGCCTTTGCTCTTAGCCAGGCCCGACGCGCATAAGGCGTCGACGATCGCGAGTCCCTCGCCGGCCAACTCCGTCCGAGGCAATTCCCGGCTGGGCACGTCGGTGAAAATGCCCACCAGTTCCGCGTCGGTCAGCTCGCTGATTTCGGCGCCGAAAAAGATTTCGGTCGCGCGTTGGGCGATGCGCAGGCCCGACTCGCCGTGGACCAGCCGCGTCAATTCGGCGGCGAGGCAGCGTTGGCCGGTCCGCCGGCTGGGATCTTCGAGATGCTCGGCCACAACCGCTTCGATGCGCGGCCGGTCCAAGTCGGTGAAGAACCGCAGGCACTTGTCGACGTCGGCGTCCTCGAGGTTGATCCAGTATTGATAGAACTGGTAGGGACCGACGCGCTCGGCCGCCAGCCACAAGGCGCCCGACTCGGTCTTGCCCATCTTCGTGCCGTCGGCCTTGGTCAGCAAGGGGCAGGTCATGCCGTGGAGCTGAACGCCGTCGAGTCGCCGGGCCAGGTCGATGCCGGCCGTGATGTTGCCCCATTGGTCGCTTCCGCCGACCTGAAGTTGGCAGTCATACTCCCGGTAAAGGTGAACAAAATCGTAGGCCTGGAGCAGCATGTAGCTGAACTCCGTGTAGCTCAGGCCAGAGTCGGTTCGTTCGAGGCGGTTGCGGACCGAATCCTTGGCGAGCATGACGTTGACCGGAAAATGCTTGCCGACGTCGCGCAGGAATTCGAGGTAGCCGAACCGGCCGACCCAATCGTAGTTGTTCACCAGCACGGCGCCGCGCGTGGGATCGTCGAAATCGAGAAACCGCCGCATTTGCGACTGCATCCCCTCGACGTTGGCGCGCAACGCGTCTTCGGAAAGGAGTTGGCGCTCCTCGCTTTTTCCGCTGGGATCGCCGATCATGCCCGTGGCGCCGCCGACCAGGGCGATTGGCCGGTGGCCGGCCTGCTGAAATCGCCGCAGGATCGTCAGGGCCATGAGATGGCCGACGTGGAGGCTGTCGGCCGTCGGGTCAAAACCGGCGTAAACCGTTCGCGGCCGCTCGCCGAGCCAGCCGGGCAAATGAGCGTCGTCGGTCGTCTGGTGAATCAGGCCTCGCCAAGCGAGTTCGGCAAAAACGTCGGACACGAAGGATTTCCTCCCACGGCCGCCAAGCGGACTCGACGGCTGAATGATTTTTTATTTCACAATCGACAAACCACACACCACGAATTTCACCGCCACATGTTGTCGTCGGCGAACGGATGGGCCGGACGGTCGAGCTTCGGCTTGGGCAGCGCTTTGAGCGCTTGTTCGGCCAGTCGCAGGTCCTCGCGGGTCGTAATTTTGAAATTCACCGGCGAGCCCGGCACGATGGTGACCGGCTTGCCGAGCCGCTCGACCAGTTGGGCGTCGTCGGTCGCCGCGAAGCCGCCGCGCCGGGCGTAGGCCTCGACGATCAGCTTGCGCGAAAAAACCTGCGGCGTCTGGGCTTCATAGAGCCGGTCGCGCGAAACGGTCTCCTCGACGCGGCCCTTGGGTCCGACGCGCTTGAGCGTGTTGGCCACGGGAATGGCCAGAATGGCCGCTCCCCCGCGCTGCGCTTCCTCGAACACGCGATCGATCCACACGTCGGCCAGGCACGGCCGGGCCGCGTCGTGAATGCAGACGAACTCGGCCTCGGGCTTGAGCCGGGCCAGCGCCGCCTCGACCGAATCGCCGCGCTCGGCTCCGCCCTCGACCACGTCGATTCCCAAAATGGCGACGTTCGAGGCGAATTTGAAATTGAAATCGTCGCGATCGGCCTTGGCAATGACCAGGATCACTTGGACCACGTCGCCGCGATTCAGAAACCGCTCGGCCGAGTGGATCCAAACGGCCCGATTCGCCAACGGAGCAAACGGCTTTTTATAGTGTGGGTCCTTGAACCGGCTGCTGCTTCCGGCGGCCGGCAGAATCACAGCAAACTTGGCCATCGGCGAGCGTCCTTTCAATGAAGGGTCTGATCAAAACGGCGGTCCGAACAAGCCCCTATTGTGCGGTTTCGCCGAGAAAGCGTCAAGAACGGGGAAGGCCCGAATGCGGGAACCGATTAGGACGGCATATGGTGGAGGGCCACGCTCCGTTGTGGCCGAGGTGGCTTGTGCCGCTTCCAGTTTATGAGTTACGTCCCAAACCGAGCCCCGACCGTGAGGGAGGGGACCCGTTGCGTAACTGTCGGACGGGAAACGGCACTAGTTTATTGATTCTTGGCCTTCAACACACGATGCGATCGGGAGGCCGGCCCAAGGCAATCGGCCGCCCCCGTGCGACCGACAGTAGCGGTGAAAACTAGTTGCGTGCCCGGTTCATAATTCCCTGTTTCAAATCTGAGAAACGCGAAATGAGTCAAGAGAAGTATCAAGTCGAAGCGGATTGGATAGTGATTGTATTTCCGCCGCAGGAATGGACCACTTCCCGGAGCCGGAGACTATCGACAGAGTAAACTGGAATGGTTTCCCGTTGGATTTGGTTTGGAGTTTTGCCTTGATTGAATTGATATCGATCTCTGGCTGTGAAGTAGTGCGTTCAATCGCAAAGAACTTGCAGTCGATTGGAAAAAACCTTTGACAGCCGTGGATTGGCTGGCAAGCGTCCGCCAAGCGACAGAGCGAGTTAACCTGTTTCGTATTGGGAGAGATCCCCTTGACCACGAGTTCCTGGACCTCGTTGCTCAGTACCGCGGCGGCCATGATTATGTCACCGGCAACAATGTCAGGATCGTGAATCTTGGGATAGGGCTTTGACTGAAGATCATCGTCATAGTTATAGTCGAACTCAAGTCCTTTGGAAGTCGCATTGCCCCACGGTTGGTGTATGATTGCATTCCTCTTCTGTCGCATGTTGTTGTGTAGGGAGATGACTACGTCACGGAGTGGCTTGTGCGAACTCAGCACGCCGGGCCACTGTGAAACACTGCCTCTTTGTACCTTCAGGATCTTCTCACGAAAACTGAAGGATTTGTGATCAGGAGCTATACCGTTCGCAACAAGGCACCACTCCACGACCTGATCGACGATCTTGAATGTGGCAATGAAGATGAGTGGATGAAGCTCAGACACCAACGCTTGAGCACGATCATCTCCAAGGCCATTCTGAAGACTTTGTGGGCTTGACCAATGGTCTCCATCGTCCACCTGCCACAGCTGCCAACCGCAATACTTGTCGTGAATCTGAATCGTATGGGCGCACAGTTCGATAACCCTTGCTTCGTATCCGACTCTCTCGCGAAGGTCCTCTCGTTCGTTTGCGTCATACATGCCCGTCTCCTAGGCGGCTATCGCCGCGTTGATCCTTTAGGTGATTGCCAATAGTTGGCCGTCTAATATGGTATCGGCTCGCTTCCACCCCCCGTCTGCTCGAAGATCGGCACGATATCAAAATCCTCGTGGTCGATCGAGAGGTTTTCTACCAGGTGGGAGCGGGGGGGTTGAAGTTGGGGCGTAGGTGGGAGTGAAGCGTGGACGCAGCCAGTTTTCGGAATACAAGATTTTGCAGTCCCCTTATGCGCAGCCACGACGGAGCGTGGCCCTCCATTTTTCGCATGGCCCTCCATTTTCACAACGCCCGCGTTACTCGTAAAACCGGCGGCCGGCGGCGGTCATTTCGCGCAGGAGGGCGGTTGGTTCCGCGCGGGGGCCGAGCGAGGCTAGACGCGAGAGTCGCGCCATAAGAT
>JAFGAY010000255.1 GCA_016933425.1 Pirellulales bacterium | reverse complement strand
CCAGCCGGCAATCTCGAAGCCTATCTCGACGACGCCATCGACGAGGAAACACGGTCCATGATGTCCCCCCATGCGAAGCATGGCGTCAGCGGGCCGGAGCTGATGCAACTCATGCGGCGCCAGGCCAAAAATTTCGAGACCCGGGTCGTCACCGAGGACGTCGTCAACGTCGATTTCAGCAGCCACCCCTTTCGCCTGACCACGTCGAACGAAAAAACGTACGCGGCCCAGGCGGTCGTTGTGGCGACCGGCGCCCGCGCGAATTACCTGGGGTTGCCGTCGGAGTCGGCATTCAAAAACCGCGGAGTCAGCGCGTGCGCCGTGTGCGACGGGGCGCTGCCGCGCTTTCGCAACCGGCCCGTGGCCGTGGTCGGCGGCGGCGATTCGGCCGTCGAAGAAGCCGACTATCTAAGCAAATTCGCCGGCGCCGTCTATATGATCCACCGACGCGACGAGCTTCGGGCGTCAAAAATCATGGTCCAGCGGGCGATGGACAATCCCAAGATCGAAATCCTGTGGAGCCGCACGCTGGCCGAAGTGCTGGGCAACGACGCCGACGGCGTCACCGGCGTTCGTCTGGCGAGCACCAAGGGCGAGCCCGATCTCGAAAAAGAGGCCAGCGGCGTCTTCCTGGCCATTGGCCACACGCCCAACACGGTGTTTCTCGACGGTCAGTTGGAACTGACCGAGAAAAAATACATTCGCTGGACGCAGCCGGGCCGGACGTACACAAGCGTCGAGGGCGTTTTCGCCGGAGGCGATGTGGCCGACGACTATTATCGCCAAGCCATCACGGCGGCAGGCTCCGGTTGCATGGCGGCCCTGGACGCCGAACGATGGCTGGCCGCGAAAGGATTTCATTAGTATGGTTTTCAGATACATGTAGCGTCTTTCCTAGGATAATAGCCGCGGGCGGAAGCCCGCGGAGGCGGCGAAATACGCATTACACCCGCTACAATTATCTGAGGAACCCATTGATCCGCGACGAAACGCCGAACCTCGAGGACCCTTCCCATGACCGAACGCACGCGACGCGATTTTTTGAAACAGGCAGCCGGCGCGACGGCCGCGATCGCGGTCGGAGCGGCCGCCGCGCCTCTGGCAGCAGCCGAAAAGGAGAATCGCATGAAATTTGCTTTCTGCAACGAACCCTTTTACAACCCCCAACGCCCCGACGAGTGGCCCCAGGCCCGGGTTTTCGAGTTTCTGGCCCAATGCGGCTATCAGGCCGTCGAGATTGCTCCGTTCACGATCAACCCCGACGTGACCCTGATTCCGGACGCCCAGCGAAACGACCTGCGCCGCGCGGCCGATCAGGCGGGCATCCAAATCTGCGGCCTGCACTGGATTCTCTCGAAAACCACCGCCGGATTCAATCTGACAAGCCCCGACCGCGACGTTCGGACCAAGACGTCGAAGTACCTGGGCGAACTGGCCCGACTGTGCGCCGAATTGGGCGGCGACGTCATGGTTTTTGGCTCGCCCATGCAGCGTAATCGGGCCGAAACCGCCGAGCAGGCCATTAGCATGGTCGAGGCCTATCAAAACGCGGCCGACGTGCTCAAGGCCGTCGTGCCCGTCCTCGAGTCGACCGGCGTGACCATCGCCATGGAGCCGCTGTCGACCTGGGAAACCAATTTCCTGCTCACGGCCGAGGATGGCGCGCGTCTGAAAAATCTGGTCGGCTCGCCCCGCGTTTCATTCATGCTCGACTGCAAGGCCATGTGGGCCATGGAGCCGGAGCCGATTCCCGACGTGGTCCGCCGCTATCGAGGACAGTTTTTCCACTTCCACGCCAACGATCCCAACTTGCAAGGACCCGGCTTCGGC
Organism: Pirellulales bacterium; assembly: GCA_016933425.1. GTDB lineage: Bacteria > Planctomycetota > Planctomycetia > Pirellulales > Thermoguttaceae > UBA11386. The sequence goes on along the minus strand of JAFGAY010000255.1, from coordinate 10,690 downwards.
CAACTGGATTTCGTGCCCATCTTCCACGCCTTGAAGGAGACGGGCTACAACCGGTGGGTCTCGGTCGAACCGCTCGAATACTCGCCCGGGCCCGAGCGGCTCGCGCGCGAGAGCATCCGGTACATGAAGGAATGTTTGGCGAAGGTCTGAACCGTTCCGCGTGCCAGCACGCATCCCGCACGACATAAGGAGATCATTAGCGATGGCCGAAACCAGCAAAGGCCTGCCCATGACGGCCAAATGGGACCCGGAAAAACTCCAACGAGAAACCGCCGAACTCAAGGCGCTCGAACAGAAACCCTTCTTCCCCCGCGCCGCCGGCTATATCAAACGAACCGGCCCAGGCCTGCTGCAAAGCGCCATGACCCTGGGCGCCGGAAGCGCCACCGCCTCGGTTGTGGCCGGCGCTTCGTTCGGCTATAAGCTCCTCTGGGTCCAGCCGGTCGCCATGTTCCTGGGCGTTATGATGCTGGCTGCGTTGGGCAACGTCGTTTTGACCACCGGCGAGCGACCCTACAAGGCATTCGGCCGCGAACTGAGCAAGATTATGGTCTTCCTTTGGGCCCTGGGAACCATCCTCTCGTCGATCATCTGGCATTTCCCTCAATATGGATTGGCCGCCAGCGCGGCCCGCGACCTGGCCGCAATGGGCGGCGCGACGGTTTTCGCCGCCGAAGACGCGTTTTCCACCGCGGGCTGGGTCGTGAGCTTCGGCGTCGGCGGGCTCATCCTGGCCATCAACATCTTTACCGTCTTCAGCTACGGCAGCAGCACCCGGGGAATCAAACTCTACGAGTGGTTTCTCCGTTCGGTGATCGCCCTCATCATCCTCATGTTCGCCATCGTCGTGGCCGGCAGCATTAGCAAGATCAACTGGGTCGAACTGGGGAAAGGCTATATCGGCTGGTACGGCATTCCCGAAGTCAGCAATCCCGGCCACGTCACGCTCGTGCTGGGCATGCTCGGCGCGGCGGTCGGCATCAACATGACGTTTCTCTATCCCTATACGCTCCTGGCCAAAGGCTGGGGCAAACCACACAAAAAACTGGCCCGCTGGGACCTCGGCATGTCGATGTTCCTCCCCTTTGCGCTGGTTACCTCGCTGGTGATGATCGCCATGACCGTAACCGGCGTTTACTCGGGCCAGGACGTGCTCAACCTGGGAATCAAACCGGTCGAGGCGGCTTCGTCCCTTTCCGGCGTGCTCGGCAAAAACGCCGGCCGGATCGTCTTCGACCTGGGTTTGATCGCCATGACTTGCAGCGCCATTTCAACCCACATGGTCGTCTGCGGGTTCACGCTCTGCGAAATGCTCGGCCTGGAATACACCAAGACGCGGTTTCGCATCTTTGCGTTGGCTCCCACGGTCGGTATTCTCGGTGTCGTCACCACCCTGCCTTTCTGGTTCCCGGTGGTCGCCTCGGCCGTTTGCTTCGCCATGCTGCCGGTCGCCTACCTGACCTTCCTCATCATGAACAATAAACGGAGCTACATCGGCGAGGCCGTCGGCCGAGGGCTGGGCCGCCTCGCGTTCAACGCCATTCTCGTCGTTGCCCTGACCATGGCCACCGTTGGGTCGATCATCCAAATCAAAACCCGAGTTATCGACAACAAGGAAGTACGCAAGTTTCTTGGACTTTCAACCGCCGTTCAACAGGAGCCGATTCCCGCCGACTCCGCCCCCGAAACCAAGTAAAATGCGTGCCGAAACGCATTTTTTTCAGGAGGGCCACGCTCCGTCGTGGCCGTATCAATAACCTGGAGTTTCCGTAGGTCAGGCTGTGCCTGACATGCTTGTTGTCAGGCACAGCCTGACCTACGGAAACTCATGAAATCGGGAAGTAATTCCTGGACACCCGCTAATCTACCACAAAGGCCACGAAGCACACGAAGAAGCCCGAAGAGCGAGAAACAAAGAAACGCGGTATCCGAGGCAAAACTGCTTTTTGTTTCGTGCTCTTCGTGACCTTCGTGGTATGAAAAACGTGCTTGCCGAACCCCTTGCACGGAAGAGAATTATGCTGAATATCATATTCGTACAGTAAAAAATAAAAAACGCCACGCTCCGTCGTTGTCCTCCCTTTGATGTTGATGAAGGAACTCCCATGCCTGAAAAAATATCCGTTGCCGCCGCCCGACGGCCCGACACAATCGGCCGCGAAATCCTCCTGCAAGGTTGGGTCCGCACCCGCCGCGACTCCAAAGCCGGATTCAGCTTCATCGAACTGAACGACGGCTCGTCGATGGGAAGCATCCAGGTAATCGCCCCGGCGGCCCTCGAAAACTATGAATCGGTCGTAAAACACCTGACGGCCGGGTGCAGCGTTTCGATCGACGGGCTGGTCAAGGAGTCGCCGGGGGCCGGCCAGGCCACCGAGGTCGAGGCCCGGGCCGTTACCCTCCACGGCACGGCCGATCCCGAAACCTACGTGCTGCAAAAAAAACGCCACTCGTTCGAGTTTCTGCGCACCATCGCCCATCTGCGGCCGAGGACCAACACGTTCGGGGCGATTGCCCGAGTACGCAATTGCGTGTGCCGGTCGATCCACGACTTTTTTCAAGAAGAGGGCTTTCTTTACATCCACACGCCCATCATCACGGCCAGCGACTGTGAGGGGGCGGGCGAAATGTTTCAGGTCACCACGCTCGACCTGGCCAACCCGCCCAAACACGACGGCAAGATCGATTTCGCCCAGGATTTCTTCGACCGGCCAAGCTACCTGACCGTCAGCGGCCAGTTGGAAGGCGAGATATTCGCCTGCGCACTGGGTAAAATTTACACATTCGGCCCCACGTTTCGAGCCGAAAACTCGAACACGTCGCGCCATCTGGCCGAGTTCTGGATGGTCGAGCCCGAAATGGCCTTTTTCGAACTGGCCGACGACATGGACCTGGCCGAACGGTTCCTGAAACGCATCTTCCGCGACGTGCTCGACCGGTGCCCCGAGGACATGCAGTTTTTCAACGAGCGAATCGACAAGACGGTGCTCGAAACGCTGCATCACATCGTCGAGAGCCGGTTCGTCCGGCTTTCATACACCGAGGCGGTCAAACTGCTCGAAGCGTCGGGCGAGTCGTTCGAGTTTCCCGTGGCCTGGGGCAACGACCTCCAGGCCGAACACGAACGCTGGCTGACCGAAAAACACTTCAAATGCCCCGTGATTCTGTTCGACTACCCGCGGTCGATCAAACCGTTTTACATGAAATGCAACGACGACGGCAAAACGGTCCGCGCCATGGACGTGCTCGTGCCCAAGGTGGGCGAAATCATCGGCGGCAGCCAACGCGAGGAACGGCTCGACGTCCTCGAACAACGCATGGCCGAGCAAGGGCTCGACGCCGCGAACTACTGGTGGTATCTCGACCTGCGCCGCTACGGCACCGTGCCCCACGCCGGCTTCGGCCTCGGACTGGAACGAGCCATCCAGTTCATCACCGGCATGGGCAACATCCGCGACGTGATCCCGTTCCCCCGAACGCCGGGGAGCGCGGATTTTTAGCCGACGTTTTTTACCGCGAAGGACGCGAAGGGCACGAAGATTTTTTGGGAACCACCGATGAACACGGATGAACACAAATAAAAGGCGATGTTGTCGGGAGCACGCTCGTGGGACTTGATGCTGTTGAATTCTTGATGGAGGTTGAAGATCGTTTCAGCGTCTCGCTTCCTGATGAGGATGTGTTCTATTTCCAAACACTAGGCCAGTTGCATGACTACCTTGTTGATAAAATCACGGGCCGCAGACGATCGGATTGTCCCACTCGGTTAGCTTTCTATCGGCTCCGTCGAACCATGGCTCGTATGTTTGACATGTCTCGGCGAGAACTTCGTCCGAAGAGTAAATTACTGCCTCTCCTGGGCACGTGGCGACGAGGGGAAAAATGGGACCGATTGGAACTGGAATTGGGTCTGATGCTACCACCGCTCGTAAACCGGACGGATGCCGGTGTTTGCATCGGCGCAGCTATGGCAGCCGCGACAACCTTTGTTTTGGTAATCATGTTTTCCGGTGATCCTTTTCATGCCATTGCGGCAGCAACATTCAGTCTGCTGCCAGGAGTTCTTCTAGGTTTCTGCCTAGGGTTATTATGTTTGCCGACTGTTGATGTCCAGTTTCAAACACTCGGTGGCTTGACGCGATGCATCGTCGCATTGAATCACAAGGAGTTTCAAACATCAGACAAATCCTCAACGGACAACGATCCCATCTGGGATTCTCTATGTGAAATTGTAGTTGACCAACTCGGCGTCAAACGCGAGTTCCTCAATCGAGATACGCGATTTGTCGAAGACCTGTTCAGATAGCCGCCATCCAATCCATCTGCGTTCATCTGTGTCCATCTGTGGTTCCCCCCCTGGGTTCCCCCATGGTTCCTCCCCCCTGAATCAAAGCCCCAATGCCAACCATCCTCGACCAGATCGTCGCCACCAAGCGGGCCGAAATTGAGCGAGCCAAGACGCTCGTGCCGGAGGCCGTTTTGCGCGAGCGAGCGGCCGACGCTCCACCGCCGCGTGATTTTCTGGCCGCTCTGGCCGGCGGGCCGCCCATCCGATTGATTGCCGAAGTAAAAAAAGCCAGCCCCTCGGCCGGGCTTATTCGCGAGAATTTCGACCCGGTCGAAATCGCCCGGACTTACCAGCGCCACGGAGCAAGCTGCCTGAGCGTGTTGACCGACGAAACGTACTTCCAGGGCCGCCTCGACTACCTCAGGGCCGTCCGCGAGGCGACCGACCTGCCCGTGCTGCGAAAGGACTTCGTGCTCGACCCCTACCAGGTCATCGAGGCTCGGGTCGCGGGGGCCGACGCAGTGTTGCTGATCGCCGAATGTCTCGACGAAGGCACCTTGACGAAACTGCACGACCTGATCGTCGGACTGGGCATGACGCCGCTGGTCGAACTGTACGAACCGGCCAATCTTGAGAGGGTGCTCAGCGCCGGAGTCCGACTGATCGGCGTGAACAACCGCGACCTGCGCACCTTCAAAGTCGACCTGGAACACACGATCCGAATGCGCGAGCGCATTCCGGCCAACCGGCTCGTCGTCGGTGAAAGCGGCATCCGTGCCCGGGCCGACGCCCGGCGGCTCGAAGCGGCCGGCGTCGACGCCATGCTGGTGGGCGAAAGCCTGATGCGCGAAGCGAATCTCGGCGCGGCCGTCGACCGACTGCTTGGGCACACCACGTAAGCCGGGTCGCAACGCCTACTCCACTATGACGCAACGAATGCCCTCGCCGGCGCTGGCCGGGCCGAAGCACTGGTTGCACGAAATGCACCGGGCGGGCGCCCTATCGCCCGATTCCCATCGGGCGATCAATCCCGGCTCGGCTATCAAGGGACGGCACAACGCGACGCAGTCGGCCAGCCCCTGGTCGATGATCTGCTCGGCCGCCTCGAACGACCGGATGCCGCCGACGAGAATCAACGGAAGGCCGACCGCGTCCTTGTAGCGCCGGGCCGCCTCGCGGTAATAGGGTTCTTCGGCCGGATCTTGGGCCAACTCGTTGCGGCAAGCGCTAAAACGGCTCGCCTCGGCGACCGTGCCGCCGCTCATTTCGACCGCGTCGACGCCGGCCCGTTCAAGCAGAAGGCACGCCCCAACCATGTCGTCCACGCTGAATCCGCCGTCGATAAAGTCCTCGGCGTTGATCTTGACCAACACGGCGCGATCGTCCCCGACGGCCGATCGGGTCGCTTCCACGGTTTCCAACAAAAACCGAGCGCGGTTTTCCAGGCTGCCGCCGTAGCGGTCCACGCGGTGATTGAAATAGGGTGAAAGAAACTGCGACAACAGAAATCCGTGGGCCGCGTGGATCTGCACGGCGTCGAACCCGGCCTGCCGAGCCCGCGACGCCGCGTCGGCGAACGCCCGGGTAACGCGGGCAATATCGGCTTCATTCATCTCGCGTACCCGACTGCCGCAGCGGCCGGCCATGGCCGAGGGTCCGATGGGCGTCATCCCGCTGAGCGGTTCGACGGCCTGGCCCCCGGCATGGGCGAGCTGCGCGACGGCGCGGCTGCCGTGCCGCCGCATGTTTTCGACCATTTCAGCAAGCCCCGGCACAAGCCGGTCGTCATAAATGCCCAATTGCCAAGGACCGGCCTGACCCTCGCGGCCGACGTAGGCGTGGCCCGAGATAATGGCGCCCAATCGGCCGTTGCCAAGCGTGGCGATCAAGCCGGCCAGATGCGGGGTCATCGCGCCGTCGTCGCCGGCGAGTGCTTCCCACGTCGCCGAACGGACAAAACGATTGGCAAGCTTCATGGGACCCAGCGAAATGGGCGTGAAAAGAGGGGAATCCATAAAAGTGATCCGAAATAGAGGGTTAGGGATTTGCAGTCGAAGACCAAGCCCGCATCATTTGGCTTGCTGAACGGTCACCGGGCCCAAGAGGCCCGAGGGCAAAAGCGGTTGATTCGGCGGATAGGCGGCGTTGGTTTTAGCCAGGCGTTTTTCGGGCGGCAGATGGGCGTCGCCGACCAGGCGGTTCAACCATGTGTTGACCACCTCGATTTCAAGCCGATTGCCCTTCGCCTTGACGACGCCGGTCACGTCGACCCGCCAGGGAGCCGTCCACAAAATGCCCAGGTCCTTGCCGTTCAGCCGCACGCGAGCCACGTGATTGACCGTGCCCAGGTCGAGGAACAGTCGCCGGTTTTCGCGGGTCGCGTCGGGCGTCTCGGGCAGGTCGAACGTTTTTCGATAGACGGCCGTGCCGCTGTAGTACTTGATTCCCTCCTCGGGCCGCGTGGTCCAATCGACCAGATCGTCGAAGACGATTTCCTCGGGCCCGCCCCAGCGAGGGTCGAACGCGACTGTCCACGGCCCGGCCAAGGTGGCGCTCGTGTCGAGCGAGTCGAAGTTCGTCGGGCCGCCCGGTTTTGCATCAGAATGGTCGGCCGGTTTCTGAAACACGACAAAATAACTTTGATACGGAGCAAACGTCAGGGACGCCCGGACGCGGCCGTCGTCGGTCAACGTGAATTCGGGCAAATCGCGGACCGTGCCGGCGACGGGATCCCAAAGCTCGGGCCGGCGCCGGCCCGAGCGAAACGTGCAGGGAATCGACCGCAACTGATCCGACTGGTTCGAGACGAAATAAACGTCCGTCCCATCGATCACACGGTGGATAAACTCGAAACTCTTGTTGTTGTCGGGCGTTTCAAAATCGGGCGGAACACCAATGCTTGCGAGCAATTCGCCCGGCGTGCGCCCCCAAACGAGCAGCCCGCGGCCGATCGCTCGTTGGCCGGCCGGTCCGGGATCTTTACCCCACATGGCGTCGGCCAGTTCAACGAGTCGCCGGTCGCAGTCGGGCCAGTCGGTCAAACCGGGCGCGCGGAGCGGACGCTCGCCCAGCACGACGGCGCCCGCCTCGACCAACTCGCGAATCCTCCGCAGCACGCCGGGCGTCATGACGCGATCGGTCGGAAGAACGAGCAGCCGGTAGCGAATTCCGTCGGGCAGCACGAGCCGACCATCCTCGACGCGCATGCGCTTGTGAAGAACTTCGGCGTTGACGCAGTCGAAGTTGTAGCCCGGCGGCAGTTCAGGCTTCAAATACTGCTTGCTCGGCACGTACTTGGCGGAGCCTTCGCCGTAAAAGTAACAGACATCGGCGTGGAACCGTCCGGCTTGGAGCAGATGCTGGCAGCGGCTCTGGTAGTCGAGAAACGGCTTGGCATAATTCCACCAGGTGACGTGGCGGTCGAGGTGCGTGCCCGCGAAATACTGATAGCCGGGCCGATCGTCGTTCGGCTGATGGGTGTACTGATGAACCATCACGCGGTTCAGCCCGTCGCAAAACGCTCGATCGCCGACCGGCTTGAGCGTGGCCGGATATTCCTGAAAATGAACCCAGGTGGTGAACGACTCGGCCTGGATGATGGGCAGCCCGTAAACGTGGGCGGGCGAGGCGACCGAGCGAATCGCGTTGGCGTAGTGGTCCGAAAGGGTCATGACGTCGGTGCCCCACCAGAACTCACCCATCGTGACGTCGCACTGCCCGGCGGCGCGTAGCCCGTCGAAATGCGGATGCGGTCCCGTCCCATAGCCCGTCTCGCAGTGGATCCCCACGCCGCGGGCGTGCGCCAGTTCGGCCAGACGCCCGAAAAATCGCTCGACGTACAGGTCGCTGATCGTCATGCGAACGTCCCAAAGAAAACGGTTGGTCTTGGTACGGTCGTCGACGATTCGCCGGGCCATGGCCGGAAGATAGCGGATCGGGTCGTAACCGCGCCGCGCGAGGAATTCCTCGCGGAAATGGGCCGACCAGGTGGGCTGCTGGCCGCGCACGTCTTGGCCCAACTCGTGACTGTCGACGTGCAGGTATTTCAGCGTCTTGCCCGTGTGATCGCCGGCCGCGCGGAGCATCGGCTCGGCGCAATGCTTGAAGTGCGTTTCGACCCCTACCACGTCAAGCTGGTCGGCTTCGTAGCCGATGACGGTCGACGAGCATCGGGTCCGCTGGCCTTCAAGCGTGTAGCCGAATCGCAGAATGCTCCACCGGCCCTCGGGCACGCGCCAGCGAAGCGTTCCGTCGGCGCCGAGCCGCGAGGTGAGATCGACGACTTCCGCGCTTCGGCAGTCGAACGCGCCGTCGTCCGGGTATTTCTCGTTCAATACGGCCGAACCTTCGCGGGGTTGATGCCAAAAACTCCGATTGCCCGACTTGAACAACCACCACTTGATCCCCGGACGCAAGGCGGGCCGGTCGCCCTCGCGGAGAAGCCACATCTCGGCCAGCCGGGCGTCGGGCGGATGGGCCGATTTGATGAGCAAGCGAAATATCCTGGCCGTGGTGGGCGGAAAGGCAATCGACTCGGTCTTGCCCGGGGACAGGGCGAACGAGGCGACGGTCGTAAACTCCCGACCGTCGTCGGATGCCTGAAGCTCGCACTCGCGCGGACCACCCTCGGCGGCGCCGGCAAGGTAAACCGACGACGCCGTCAAGGGCTCGGCGTAACGGTATTCAAGCCAGACCGGCTTGTCGGGCGTCGGCACTTCGCGCGAACGCCAAAGCGTATTCGGATCGCCGTCGGCCGCGTGCTCGTTGAGCCAGTCGTATTCGTAGTCGTGTCCCCAATAGAGCGAGTTGGTCCGAATGGCGGCGGGGCGGACGGGCTGGGCGGCCGACTCGCGGATCGCAACCACCGCCACGTCGCGATAGAAACCGTCGAGAGCCGGCGGGTTGGGCAGCGCCCGGACAACGTCGCCCGGTCCGTCCACTTGAAGCTCGGACCAGACGAGCATCTTGTTGGCCGCCTCGGGCGGAATCCACGAACCGCCGGCGCACCAACCGTCGCACAGGTTCACGCTCGCCTCCATGCCAAGCCGCGACATCTCGTCCAGGGCGAAGGCAAACAGCTTGCTCCACTCGTCGCCGAGGAACGTCGGACCCTTGGGCGTGTCGCCGCCGCCGGCGTTAAAAATCATCGCCCCCTCGATGCCCTGCCGCTTCATTTCCTCGAGGTCCCGCGTGATTCCCTCGCGGGTGACGTTGCTGTTGAGCCACCACCAATAAACCCAAGGCCGCGACCGCCCGGGCGGCGACGCAAAATCCTTCTGAAACGCATTCTCCGCCGACGCGGCGGTTGCGATCAGCGACACAATGGCGAGAATTAGCCAACCAAATGGCACGAGCCGCATTCGTCGAATGCGCATGGAACAGTCTCCGAAATGCTGCGACTGGAAAGGGGAGTCGGGGATTTGAGATCCAAAATTTGAGATTTGAGATCTGTCATTCGGCGGGCTGCTTGGACCATCGCATGTCGATGGCACGGCCGATCATTATACCATCCGCGACGGTCGTTTGCATCAGGGGAATAAAACCCTGGTTTTCGGGCCTCTGACGCGCCGCGGCGCTACGGGCCGGCCATTCCCGCACGCTTGGGTGCCATGCCCACGCTTGCCGTGGGCATGTTTCACCAATAAATGCACGGCATGGCCACGCAAGCGGGGACATGCCGCACGCACCGGCAAAGTCATTGGCACGCGCGCGGTGGTAATTCACCGTTTGTCCCGCTCGGTGACGCCGGCGACGTAGAGCTTGCCCTCGCCGAGCTGAACAACCTCGATCCGGATTCGCTTGTCGCGGTGGACGTCGGGAATTCGGATGAGGGCCACCGGGTCGGCCTCGACCTGGTGCCAGGCCAGGGGGACTTCGGCCGCCCGGGCCGACTGCGAGATGCCGTCGAGCACCTTGCCCAAAGGCCAGGCCAATCGGCCCAATCGGGCGCGGCGAAATCGTACGGCCACGACGTTTGGCTCGGCCAGATAGACGTCGACCGTCAAAGACACGATGGCCGAAACCGCTCCGCGCTCGACGCGGCACGCGCCGGAGACGTCCTCGGGGGTGATCTTCACGCGAGGATCGGTGAAACCCTGGGGGAGGGCGTTGCGATGCTTCTTCGGCAGCCCATGGGCAAGCCAGCCGTTGATCTGTTCCTCGGTGAAAACGACTTTCCATCGGCCGGTCGTTTCGAGGCCGCTCACCAGATCGGCGACCCGCTGCTCCATTTGATCGCTGGCTTCTCGCTGGGCGTCCCGGTCGGCGGCGGTTTGCGTTTTTTCTTGATACCACAAGGGCACCTGGCACGCAGCCCAATAGACCCAAACGCCCGCACCGACAATCGCCCCAAGGAACATGCCGGCCAGCAGATACCAGATTCGCGCGGTTTTTCGTTTGGTT
>JAFGAY010000254.1 GCA_016933425.1 Pirellulales bacterium | reverse complement strand
TGGTCGTCGGTCCGAGCCAGCTCGGCCAGTTGGCCCGGCTGATCAACGAGGTATCCTCGGGCGGCGGGCCGGTTCTCGCAATCAGCGCCGATCGAAACGCCGCCGGCCGCGAAGCGTCGCGGGCGAGCTTCGTCCCGTTCAATCCCGCGCGCCCCGTCGAGGCCCGCCCGGCCGCCCACCAGGCGCTGGTTCGCGCCATGTTCGGCTGCGACAAGTTTTGCAGTTATTGCGTGGTGCCCGGGGTGCGCGGGCCCGAGCAGAGCCGGCCGATCGAGTCGATCGAAGCAGAGGCGCGGCTGCTGGCCCAACAGGCGGTCGAACGGGGCGTCGCGCTCGAAGTGACGCTCATCGGCCAGACGGTCAACAGCTATCGCCATCGCGACGGCGGGCGGACGTACTGCTTGGCCGACGTGCTCGAGCGGCTCAACCGCATCGAAGGACTCTCGCGGTTGAAATTCGTGACGAACCATCCCCGGCACATGACCGACGACCTCATCCACGCGGTCCGCGATCTGGACAAAGTGTCGCCCTATTTTCACGTGCCGGCGCAGAGCGGGTCGGACCGCATCCTGAAACGGATGCGGCGCGGCTACACGGCCGACGCCTATCGCGAAATGATCGGGCGCATCCGCGCCGCCGTGCCCGAGGCCGCCGTGACCAGCGATTTTATCGTCGGGTTCTGCGGCGAAACCGCGGACGAATTCCAGCAAACCATGGATTTGGTCCGTGAAGTACGCTTCAAGAACAGCTTTATTTTCAAGTACAGCCCCCGGCCGGGCACGCTGGCGGCCCGGCAGTACGAGGACGACGTGCCCGAAGCGGAGAAGCGCCGCCGCAACAACGAGCTTCTGGCGGTGCAAAACGCGATCAGCGAAGAGGACAACCGGCCGCTGGTGGGCCGCGAGGTCGAAATCCTCGTCGAGGGCCCGAGTAAAACGAGCGTTAAACACGCGACCGGCGCCGAGCCGGCCCAATTGGTCGGCCGAACCGTCCACGACCGGATCGTCGTTTTCGACGGCCCGCCCGAACGGATCGGGCAGGTAGTCTCGGTCACGATCGAGTCGGTCGGAGCGTTCACCTTGTTTGGCAGATATGGAGTTCAATGCAAAAAATGAAAGACGCGAGCCCGCGGGCCGGATCATGGCTCGTCAACCATACCTACGGCTTCGCGCCCTTTGCGTCTTCGCGGTAAAAAAACCAAACCATGGACACCGAAATTCTTCGGCGATATCTGGACGACGCGGATGCGGCGGACGAGTGGCTCGCGTCGTGGGGGCTTGTCGACCGGACGCGGGCCCACGCAACGCTGATTGAAATGGCCGTCTCGGGCATCACGCTCGATTTGATGGCCGCTTTGTGCGAGCGCCTCGCGCGTTTTTTGCCGGAATGCGCCGATCCGGACATGGCGCTGGCCAACCTGGGCCGTTTCGTGAACGCGACGCGAAACCGGCTCTCGCTGGCCGCGTTTTTCGACCGCGATCCAATCTCGCTGCGGACCGGCTTGCAGATTTTCGCGAACAGCCAGTACTTGAGCGACCTGCTGGCGGCCGACCCGGAGAGTTTCGACTTGCTGCGGTTGACCCAGGATCAGCCGCCGTCGCGGGAAACGCTTGTCGAGGAGCTGGTCGCCGAGGTCGAGGCGTTGTCCCAAGACCAGGCGGTGCTCGGCGCGCTGCGGCGGTTCAAGTATCGCGAAACGCTGCGAATCGCCGTGGCCGACATCATCCGCGGGCAGAGCCTCCAGATGGTCACCCGGCAAATCTCGTTCGTGGCCGACGCAGTGCTCGAGGCGGCTTTGCGCGCCGCGCGGCGCAAGGTCGTCGACCGGCGCGGAGTGCCCCGCTGCGCCGACGGCCGGCCGGCCGAAATGGTCATTCTGGCCATGGGCAAGCTGGGCGGCGTCGAACTGAATTACAGCAGCGACATCGACCTGATTTTCCTTTACGACGAGGACGGCACAACCGACGGGCGGATGCCGGTCACCAACCACGAGTTCTTCAGCCACGTGGCCCAGGAAGTCGTGCGCCTGCTCGCCGAGCCAACCGATCTTGGGAACGCCTATCGGGTCGATCTGCGGCTGCGGCCCGACGGCCAACGCGGCCCGATGGTCAACAGCATGGCCGGCGCGCTGCAGTATTACGATCTGCGCGGCCGCACGTGGGAGCGCCAGGCCTACATCAAAGCGCGTCCGGTCGCCGGCTCGCTGAGGCTGGGCGCGACGTTCCTCGAACGGCTCCGCCCGTGGATCTATCGCCGGTATCTCAGCGTCGCCGACATCAGCGGCATTAAAACGCTCAAACGCCGCATCGAACGCCGCGTCCATCAACAGGGAGTCGCAACTCGCGACGTGAAGGCGGGCCACGGCGGAATCCGCGACGTCGAGTTCGTCATCCAGTTCCTCCAGTTGCTCAACGGCGGCGACGCGCCGCTCCTGCAAACTGGAAATACGCTCGAAGCGATCGTCCGGCTCGAAGCGGTCGGGTGCCTGAGCAATCTTGAACGAACGTTGCTCGAGGAAAACTACGCTTTTTTGCGCAAGATCGAGCACCGGCTACAGATCATGTTCGATTTGCAAACGCATCTGATGCCCGATTCGCCGGAGGAACTGGGTAAACTGGCGCTGCGGATGGGCCATACGGCCACGGCCGACTGCACGGCGCTCGAGGCGTTCGCGGCCGACTATCAGGACCGGACGGCCGTCAACCGGCGGATTCTCGACCACCTGCTGCACGAGGCGTTTCCCGACGACGCGGCAGCCGAAGCCGAGGTCGACCTGGTTCTCGACCCGCACCCCCCCGACGAACGCATCGAGGAAGTGCTGGGTAAATATCCCTTCCGGGACGTGCGGCGAGCCTATCGCAACTTGATGTCGCTGGGCGAGGAGAACATCCGTTTTCTCTCCACGCGGCGGTGCCGCCATTTCCTGGCGTCGATCGCGCCGCGGTTGCTGGCCGCCGTGGCCGACACGCCCGACCCCGACTCGACGCTTGTGAATCTCGATCAGGTCAGCGCGTCGCTGGGCGGCAAGGGGGTGCTCTGGGAACTGTTCAGTTTCAATCCGCCCTCGCTGCGGCTTTACGTCGAGTTGTGCGCGTATAGTCCCTATCTGTCGGGCCTTCTGACGAGCAATCCGGGCATGAGCGACGAGCTGATGGACAGCCTCGTGCTCGACCGGCTGCCGACGGCCGAGTCGCTCCGCGCGTCGGCGGCCCGATTGTGCCAAGGCGCCGAGGACCTGCACCCGATTTTGCATAGCTTCAAGATCGACCAGCAACTTCGCGTGGGCGTGCGCGACCTGTTGGGCAAGGAGGACATCCAATCGACCACGGCCGCGCTGTCGGCGATCGCCGAAGCGTGCCTGTCCGAGATCGCCCGATGGCAATACGAACAACTCGTCGCGCGTTTCGGCCGTCCGACGATCGGCGAGGACGCGGCGTCGCCATCGCGAGTCGGAAAGCCGTGCGAGTTGATCCTCCTGGCGCTGGGAAAATTCGGCGGCTGGGAAATGAACTATCACAGCGACCTTGATTTGTTGTTTCTCTACGAGGCCGAAGGAAACACGGCGGCCGTCGCCGGCCGGGAAACAACGACCAACCAGCATTTTTTCAGCGAGCTGGGCCAGCGGATCATCAACGCGACGAGCCGGCTCGACGGCGTCGGGCGGCTCTACGAAGTCGACGCCCGGCTGCGGCCCACCGGCCGGAGCGGCGCGCTGGCCATGCCGCTGGCCGAGTTGGCTCGTTATTTCGCCGAAGGCCACGGCCAGCTTTGGGAGCGGCAGGCGTTGTCGAAAGCGAGGGTCGTGTTCGGTTCGCCGCGCGCGGCGCGCCTGGCGGACCGCGTCGTCGGCGCGGCGGCGTTCGATTGCCCTTGGCAAGCCGGCGACGCGGAGGAAATCCGCCAGATGCGGCGCCGGCTCGAGGCGGCCGCCGAACCCGACGATCTGAAACGCGGGCCCGGCGGCATTGTCGACATCGAATTCCTCGCCCAGATGCTCCAGCTCAAGCATGGGCGGCGCTGGCGAGGGTTGCGCGTTCCAAACACGCTCTTGGCGCTGGGGGCCCTCAACAAGGCGAGTGTGCTCTCGGACGACCATTATGCTTTTTTCGATCGAAGCTATCGATTTCTGCGCACCCTCGAAGGACGCCTGCGATTGATCAGCATCACGCCGCAAGCCGCGTTGCCCGACAAACCGACCGAACTAGCCCGGTTGGCCCACCTGATGCGTTACGCGGACGGCGCCGCGCTTCTGGCCGATTATCGCGCGTTCCGCGAGGAGACCCGACGCCGGTTCGACGAGGTGTTCGACGACGAGGCGTCGTAAGAAGTTGTCAGAACTCCAACTCCATCAAGTCCTCGCCGATCTCGGTTTTGGGGAAGATGGCCCGGGCAACCTCGAGACCGATGGGGTCGTCTTCCAGCCGGCGGGGATTGATGTGGACCAACACAAGGCGGCCGACGCCGGCTTTCCTGGCCACCTGGGCCACGGGGGTCGTCGAACTGTGGCCCGTCTGCTTGGCCCAGTCGGCTTCGTCGTCGCCGTAGTAGCATTCGTGCAGCAGCAGGTCGACGCCGGCAATCTTGGCGACGTAAGGCGCGTCGGGATTGGCTGTCGTGTCAGTGACATAGGCCATCGAGCGGTCGGGCCAGTCGAGGCGGAAACCGACCGAACCGCCCTGGTGATCGAGCGAAAAATAGCTGAGCCGGCCCCCGTCGGCCAACAACACCGGACCACGCAATCCTCGCGACTCGAACGGCGGTTTTTTCGGAAACAGCGCCGGCGCGAAAAGATGTTGATTCACGGCGACCAGGTACTCGGGCAAGGCATGGACCCGAACGCGGTCGAGCGGGTGGTCGCGCGCGACGTCGAAGAGATAGGTCAAACCAATGATATGGTCGAGGTGGACGTGAGTGAGGAAGATGTCGATCTCGGACGTTTCAAGATAACCGCCAACCCGATACATCGACGTGCCCGCGTCCAACAACACGCCGCACTCGGGCAGAACCATGCAAGGCGTGTGCCGGCGGTCATTCTGGTGATAGCCGGTCGTGCCAAGGAGGATGATTTTCATGGGGCGGGTCATTTCGATTTGAAAATCTTGTCGAGCTGCCGGTTCAACTCGCCTTGAATGACGTTTTCGGTCGCCTTGCGCACCAGCGCCTGGTTATACTCGTCGAGCTTGCGGCGGTCAATCTGGGGCTGGCCGAGCGTGCCGCGGATGGGGATCTTGAGTTCCTGGTTCTTCAGGGCCGCGTCCAGCAGGCGGTGGCCGGCGAGCCACTTGGGCGGAATGGGCATCTCGGCCACCAACGACATCGACTGGTCCAGGCCAACCCAGCCGTGCGTCCGCACGGTCATTTCGGGAAACACGAGTTCAAGTCCCTCGTGATACACCCGACCGTCGGCCAGATGGAACCGGATGACCGATTCGCGCTGCAACTTGGCGACCGAGGCGCGGCTGAGCACCACGGCCAGCTCGCGCGCCAACGGCCCCGGCCCCACCTCGATCGCGTGGACCGTGAACCGGCCGGCCAGTTTGCTTTGGGCCGGGTCGTCGAGCCGAATTTCGCATTGGTCCAGCTCGATCGAGAATCGGCCTTCGGCCGCGGCCACGCCGGCCAAAATCGGCGCGATGTATTGCAACCCCTGCGCGCACATGTCGGGATTGATGCGCACCTGGTCGAGAATCTTGCCGGGTTCGACTTCCGCGACGGCCGGCGAAGGCGCCAGCCGGACCCGCGGCCGAGCCGTGAGCCGCCCTTCGCTAATCGTCACGTCCAACGGCGCGCACTGGATGGTTCCGGCGGCCAAGCGTGCGTCGAGTTCGCCCGGCCCAACCTGAAATCCATAGGCGTACATGCCCGACCAGTCGATCGAGGCGTTGGCCTCTGTTGTGGCCAAGTCGAACGGGCCGCGCAGTGTGAACGGCCGGTCGTTGCGCCCGACGATGTTGATCTGATTGCCCAGATACGGTCGCAGCAAGGGCAGAAGCCGCTGCCAGTCGTAACCCACCTGGCCGGTCAGATTGGCCCGGGCGTTCTGGGCGAGCTGGTCGACCTGGCCCGAGGCGCGCAGCCCGACCGCGGCGGTGGCCACCAGCATTTCATCGAGTTTCAATTGGCCGGTGGCCGCATCGTAGGCGCCGCGCAGCGTCAACCGCGCCTTGGGCTCCTGGAACTGACGGCCGTCGGACGCCGCCAACGCGAGGCGTTCGACCGCGGCGTCGAGTTGGCCCGTGGTCGTGGCGCCCGTTTGTCGCAACTGGCCGGTACCCTGAAGCTGGCCGTAAGCGCGCCAGGTGGGCGACGTGCCGGGCGCGGTGATCCAGCTTTGCAGCCGGGCAACGTCGCCCCGGTAAGCGAGGTTGCCCGATAGCGACAGGGGGCCCTCGGCCGGCAGTGCCGCCACGAGTTCGTTAGCTTCCACGGTCGCGCTCGCACACTCGATCTTGGCGTTGCGCAGCGCCAGGCGTCGGCCGGCCAGGTCGTACTGGCCCGCCAGGACAACCCGGGCCGCCGGCTCGACCACGTTCAATCCGCCGCCCGTTAGAAGCAACTGGTCGACCGTCCACTGCACGTCGCTTAATGCGACAGCCGACGAAGAGGCGACCACGTTGCCGGTCAACCGAAACGTTCCGCCCACGTTCCAACCGGTCAGCAAATTCCACGCCTGGGCCCGGACCATCCATTGGGCCAGGTCGCCTTGGGCCGCGACGGCCAGCGGCCAGGGTCCTTTCGATGCGGCGGTGGCCAAAGGCTCGACGAGCCGGAGACTTGCCCGCTCGCTGCCGGCCGTGATTTCCACGTCGGCCGAGTCGATTCGCGTGGTCGATGCGAAGTCGGTTGCCCCGGCGGCCTTCAGGGAAGCGGCGACGTTGTTTTCGCGCCAGACCGGCCGGCCCGGCACGAACACTTCAAGGTTTTGCACGCCCAGGTTCGCTTCCGTGCGAAACGGACCGTGGGGATCGTGTTGCCAGGCGAGCCGGGCCGAACCCTTGCCGGCAAGCCGCAGCCCGGCCAGGTCGACGAATCCCTCAAGTTGCCGGGCGAGTTGATCGAGATCGAATTGGGCGGATGCCGTCAGACCCTCACGGCTTCCCGACCCTTCGACCGATAAAAACGACGAACGGCAATCGAATCGGTCGATGACAACCGCGCCGTTGGTTCGCCGGGCACGGAGGGCGACGGCGACCGGCTGCTGCCATGCAAGCGATTGTCCGCGGTGCGCGGCCGTCAGATCGCTCAACTCGAACTGGCCCGAGCAGACAGCGCCGCTTCCGTCGGGCTGGCTGGTCAGATCGAGCTTGAGCCGGCCAGTGGTAATGGTTGTCTGGGGATCGACGTGCAGCATGCCGGGCAGTGCGGCGGCGGCCCGCGCCAGATCGGCCTCGGCCGTGACGCGGAACGACTGTTTCAGGAGCGATTCGACCATCGCCGCCGGCTCATCGACGGCCAATTCCAACCGGCCCTCGAGGGCCGCGCGGCCCAGGTCGCTATCGAGCCGCGCGCCTTCGAGCACGAGCTTGCGGCCGTCGATCGTTGCCCGGCCTTCGGCGGCCAGCGTGGCCAGCCGAAGGCGGTCGCCGGCCAGTTGCGCACACGCCAGATCGACATCGGCGCAACGCACCTTGGCCTCGACCCGCATTTTGGGCCCATCGGCCTCGGCGGACGAGCCGGTCCAACCGCCGTCGACCGCCGCGTCCAACCGGCCGGCCAGTTGGACGCCGGGCGCGAAACGCGCGAGCAGCGACTGAAACCTGGCCAGCGGCAGCGACGACGTTGTCATCGCCACCCGATTTTCCTCGCCCGTTTGCAGCTTGACCTCGAACCGGCCGGCACCGGCTCCGTCGGGCACGATGCCCGAGGCGGCCAGCGTCATTGGCCCGCCTTCCTGGTCCGACGCGGCCAGCGACAGGTTGAGCTTTTCGATGGTCCAGGCCGGTCCGCCCGCGGCGTCTTGAATGTGGATGGTCGCATCGACGATTTTTAGTTCGATGCCGACCGGCTTGCCGCTCGGTCCGGTCAGGTAGTTGGCGATCAGGTCTTCAACGTTGCTTCCATCGCCGCGCAAGACGACGTGGATCGTCGGCCGTTCGAGCGTGATCGTGCCAAGCTGACGCCAGTTCGTGGCCAGTTTCACCAGCGATCGGTCGACCGACGCCTCGGGCACGTCGGCAACCAGCGCGCCCTGGGGATCGCGAACCTCGATGCCCGAGACGCTGACCGGCGAAAACCAACCGAGCGACGCCGCCCGCAGGGTGGCCGAGCCGTTCAAGTCACCGGTAGACTGTGCGACGATCCAACCCAACAGGGGCGTGTGCGTCACCAACAGCGGCGCGGCCCAAACCAACACGGCCAAAACCAGCGTGAAGACAACAAGCAACTTGCGGCCGCGTCGTTTTCCGGCCGGCCGGCGCGGCGCGGCGTCCTGCAAATCATCGCGGCGCGGGCGACTGCCGGGCGAACTGGTTCGACGCCGCCGATCGTGCGAAAGAGAAGACCGAGACATGAGCATCCTCCATGGGCTCAAAGATGGGTCAGGTATTCTAGCCGTAAAAGGGGGGGCATGGCCAGAGCGATTGATGTGGTAGAAGAAATTGGATAAGCCAAAATGGGCGATCGACACAAACTGGGGCCTGTTAATGCCACTCGAACCAACCCCTTCTACAAGGTAAACTCACCGGTAGACGCGGTTTCTCGCCACGAACCGGTGACCCTGATGCAATTGCCCACCTTTTTCCGTCTCCGTCAGCATTTCGATCCGACCCGCGTCGACGACGTGCCGGCCGAGGTCCAACGCCAGCTCGCCGGTCTGAGGCTCGACTCGCGGATTCGGCCGGGCCAGTCGGTCGCCGTGGCCGTGGGGAGCCGGGGCATTGCCAATTTGTCCGACATCCTCCGCGCGGCGGTTGCCCATCTGCGCGCGCTGGGGGCCCAGCCGTTCCTCGTGCCGGCCATGGGCAGTCACGGCGGCGCCACAGCCGAAGGCCAGCGGCGCGTCGTCGAGTCGTACGGCGCGACCGAGCCGTACGTCGGCTGCCCCATCCGCAGCTCGATGGAAACCGTGGTCGTTTGTCGAACGCCCGAGGGCATTCCCGTCCATTTCGACCGGCTCGCCTTCGAGGCCGACCACGTGCTCCTGTGCAACCGGATCAAACCCCACACAATGTTTGTCGGGCCCATCGAAAGCGGACTCATCAAGATGATGCTCATCGGCCTGGGCAAGCACGAGGGGGCCCGCGTCTACCATCGGGCCATCCAGCAATTCAGCTTCGCGCGGATCATCGACTCGGCCGCCGGCGAAGTGTTGCGCCGCTGCCCCATCGCGGCCGGTTTGGCCATCGTCGAAAACGGCTACGACCAGACGGCCCGAATCGAAGCCATTCGGCCCGAGGATTTTCTCGATCGCGAGCCGCAACTGCTCGAGCTTGCCCGGCGGCTCATGGCGCGATTGCCTTTCGACGACGTCGACGTGCTGCTGATCGACCAGATTGGCAAGGAGATCAGCGGCACGGGCATGGACGCGAACGTCATCGGACGCAAGTTCAACGACCACGCGGCCGTCGAGGGCGAAACGCCCCGCGTCCGCCGGATCGCCGTGCGGGGACTGAGCCCCGGCTCGGGCGGCAACGCCCTGGGCATCGGCATGGCCGAATTTTGCCGCTCCCGCGTCCTGCGCCAGGCCGACTGGGCCGCGACCCGGGCCAACGTGCTGACCTCGGGCCACGTTTCCGCCGCCATGCCCCCCTTGGACTACGAAACCGACCGCGAAATGCTCGAGGCGGCCCTCGGCATCATCGGCCTGACCGAACCGCAAAACGCCCGCGTACTATGGATCCGCGACACGCTGCGCCTGGAGGAAATGGAATGCTCGGCGGCGTATGGGGAAGAAGTTCGGCAGCGCGACAATCTGGAGGTGCTCACGCCGTTGCGCCCGTTGCCCCTGGATGATGAGGGGAATCTGCCGGGGTAAGGAAAACAGTAACATTTCCGCCATTCGGCTGAAGCGCTGCGTTTTTCTTGAAATGCCGTCGACGTATCTCGACCGAATCAAGATTGGCTCTTGGAGTTCTTCCGGGCCATGAGCGCCATTCCGACCAGGGAGGCCAGGCCGACGCTGCCCAGGATGATCCAGATGACCCAGGGGTGGTAGGTCTGCCAGAGAAGTTGGCTTGCCGCGTGCTGGTCGACGCCCAGCTTGTCGGCCAGCGTGGGGAAAATGTCTTTTTCACTGAGCTTTTCGACCGCAGCGGGCGACATTCCCAGTTGCTCGGTCAAGTAACGCCCCGCGAGCCGCGTCCTGGAAGAGAATACGTCGTAGAGGGGCCC
>JAFGAY010000253.1 GCA_016933425.1 Pirellulales bacterium | reverse complement strand
TGATAAGAACCAGTGTTCGCATTTTGTGCTCCTGGAAATTCCCGTTGGATGAAGATGACGTAATGGTCACGCTAGACCCTCAGCGCGGGCCGGCCGGCGTCGGGCTATCGCCCATGGACCGGAGCAATCGGCGTGCCAGGCATGGTTAAAGCCAAGACGTGCCGCCCGTAATGAACTTGCAATGACATAGAACGTGTTGAATCCAACACAACCTATCACCGTCGTGTCGAGACAACAACCATGCATGTCGCGCTTTTCGACAATCCGCCGAACCAGCGGCAATGGCTCATACTCGTGATAACGTTCGGTTCCATCGACATTTCGCGTTCGAACCAACCCGGTTTCGCGGTCGCTGAATTTTCCCTTCGCCATCAAATAAAAACGCGATGACACATCAGCCGTCCGAAGTAATTCGGCAGGAATGAAGTTATCCGCCATTCGGTTGAAGTGTTACAAAAAATACGGTTCAATCCTGCCCGCCGCCCGAACGGGGCAAGTGGCTTGCCGGGGGCCAGGTGGTTTCCTGTTTGGCCTGTCGCGGCAATTCATGTTTTTCGGAGTTCGCATCATCGGCGTCGTTCGGACGAAAGGTAAAAGCAATCGTATCGGCCGATTCGATCAGGTCTGCCTCGGCCGGCGACGGCTCGGCCTGTTTCTCGGGCTCGGAACGGCTCACCAAGTGTTCGAGACCGAGCAAATCGGTCGGTTTCGCGCGGCCCGGTTCGGACGACTCGATCATCCGCGCCGCGTCGCCCACCACGACCCGGATGTAGACCAGATACATGGTTGGCACGAGGACGAGAATAAGCAGGGTTGTGAACATCAAGCCGAAGCACAAGCTCGTGGCCATGGGAATTAGAAGTTGGGCCTGGAACGATTTTTCGAGCAAGATGGGCATCAGACCGCCGATGGTTGTCAACGAGGTGAGCATGATGGGTCGCAATCGTCGCCTGCCCGCGTCGAGCAGCGCCTCGATGAGGGGAATACCCGACCGGACTCGATGGTTCATGAAGTCGATCAGCACGATCGAGTCGTTGACCACCACGCCCGAGAGCGCCACCAGCCCGAAGAGGCTGAATATGGTAAGGTCGCGTCCGAGGACCAGATGACCGATGATCGCGCCAATGATGCCGTAGGGAATGATCAGCAGGACGAGGATGGGCTGCATGTAGGAACGGAATTCGAGGGTCAAGAGGACGAACATGGCCAGGATCGCCAGCGCGAGGCCGACGATCAATCCTTGGAGCGACTCGGCCGTGTCCTTCTGATGTCCCTCCCAGTTTAATCGCAGGCTGGGATATTTCTGGAGCAACTCCGGAAAGAAGTTGGTTTTCAGGTCGCGGACGATGTCGCCGGCGTTGCCGATCTTCTCATTGAGATCGGCGGTCACGGTGATCGAGCGGAGCTGATCGACGCGATTGATGGCGCTGTAACCTCGTTTGACCTGGACGTCGGCCAATTCCGTCAAGGGTCGTTCGGAGGCGGTCGGCGCCCCGCCGCCTGGCGCAACGCGGCCCATGATGCTGGCCATCGACGACTGCATGCGGACGCGGATGTTGTCGAAATCGGCCAGCGAGCGGCGCTCGTCGCGGGGATAGCGGACCATCAGTTTGACTTCGTGCCGGCCGCGCTGCAACCGCATGACCTCCTCGCCGTAGTAGGCCGCCCGAATCGTCTCGGCCAGGTCGGCGGCCGTCAGCCCGAGCGATTTGGCGTCGTCCTTGACGGCGACCTGGAATTCCCATTTGCCGGGCTGCGAATCGTCGGTGATGTCGAAGATAACGGGATACTCTTTCAGTTTCGCCTTGCATTCCTCGACGGCCGCTTCGAGTTTGTCCATGTCGCGGGGCCGGGCGAGAAGGCGGAACTCGATCGGGGCACTGTCGGGGCCGACCTGCGCGGTGTTGAACTTCAGGCTTTCGACGCCCGGAAACTCGCCCGATAGCTTGCGCCACTCGTCGACGATTTCGACGCTGCGAATGTCGCGATGCTGGCTTTCGACAAGTTCGACGCCGACGGCTCCCAGGTGGCTTCCCTCGGCCACGCCCCGGGGACCGATTCGCCCCAGGGTGCTCGGCTGGCCCACCGAACGGTGGATCACGCGGACCAGCGGCCTGCCGGGTTTGCTGTATTTGGCGTCGATTTCCCGGATGGATCGCTCCAACCGAAGCGTGGCCGCCTCGGTAACTGAAGCCGGCGTGCCGTCGGGATAGGTGATCGAGGCCGAGATCGTGTTGCCGTCCTCCTTGGGAAAGTAGGTGAACCGCACGATGCCAATCTTGTACAACCCGATCGATAAGAGCAAGAACGTCGTCGCCGTCGCCAGCGTGATCGACGGATTGCGCAGCGACCATCGCAGAAGCGGCAGGTAGAATCGCGTGGCCACGAAATCGAGCACACGGTTCGACCGAACATTGATTGCGTTAAAAACGCGATTGTGAATCCACCCGCACACCCGCCCCACCGGTTTCGTCCAATACAACAGATGCGGCAGGAGCCCGAAGGCGAGAATGGCCGCCGACGTGCCGATCAGGATCGGCCGCGGAGGCGACCATCGCCACAGCACGGCGGTCGCCGCGCCCCAGATTACCAGCACGGCGAGCGACCACGGCACGAGGAAGCCGGGCCGGCCGGCCTTGTCGCGCAACTGGCGAAACCGGCCGCGCTGGCTTGGATCGTGGGCCAGGTGGCAGGGCAGGATAAACGTCGCCTCGACCAGGGAGATGAGGAGCATCGTAATGACGGCAAAAGGCGTCACCGCGATGAACTTGCCCATGATCCCCGGTACGAAAAAAAGCGGCGTGAAAGCGATGATCGTCGTGGTCACCGAAGCGATCACCGAACCGATGACCTCGACGGTGCCGTCGACGGCCGCTTCGATTGGTCCCTTGCCGGCCTGGCGATGGGTATAGACGTTTTCGCCGATCACGATGGCGTCGTCGACCAGCATGCCCAGGGCCATAAGAAATGCGAACAGCGAAATCATGTTGATCGTCTGGCCAGCCCCCAACATGACCGCGCAGCACCCGAGCATGCATACCGGAATGGCCAACGCTACCCAGAACGCCAGCCGCAATTCCAGAAAAATAGTCAACAAGACCAGGACAATGGCCAATCCCTGAAGGCCGTTGCGCACCAGGAGGCTGATCCGGTCGTGGACCATGATGGAATTGTCTTCCCACAGGGCCAACGAATAACCGGGTCGCAATTCATATCCGCCCGGCTGTTGGGCCTGCTTGACGAATCCCTTGACCTCGTCGACGATTTCGATCAAGTCCTCGGACCCGGTCTTCTGCACCGAAATCACCATGCCCGGCTTGCCGTTGATCCGGTGGATGGCCGTCGTGTCGATGAATTCGTCGCGGACAACGCCCAGATCGCCGATGGTGAGGACCACGCCGTTGGGCCTCGTGACCAGCGGAATCTTGGCGATCTCGTGCCCCAGAAGGCGCTTATTTTTTCCGCGAAGCAGGATCTCTTGCGAATCGGTTTTCATGTTGCCGCCGGGAATCTCGATATTCTCGCGGCGGACGATCCTCGCCACCTGATCGAGCGTCAGCCCATACTTGCGCAGCGTTTCCTCCGAAATTTCGATGTCGATCTGATAGTCCCTCACCCCTACCATTTCGACCTGGGAGACGCTGGGCAATTGGAGCAGCTCTTCCCGGATTTGCTCGGCCACCTCGCGGAGCCGGAATTCCGCCTCGGGATCGTCGTTTTCCGGGCCGATCACCCCCACGCGAATCGCCGGCCGGCGCAGCAGAATTTGCTCGACGACGGGCCGTTCGGCCGTCTCCGGAAAGCTGGGAATCCGGTCCACGTCGGAACGAATCTCATTCAGCACCTTCTGAACGTCCGGAACGCTCGAATAAAGTTCCAAAAGCACGAGGCCGACGCCCTCGCGGGCCACCGACGCGATTTCCTTGATCCCGTCGCGCGCGCGGACCGCCTCCTCGATCTTCTGGCAGATTCCCTCCTCAACCTCCTCGGGACTCGCCCCGGGATAGAGAACGGTGATTGTGACGTACTCGAGTTCGAACTCCGGCGACGTCTCGCGGCGCAAGAGAAACAGGCTAAGCGCGCCCACGGCCACCAGGCCCACCAGGAGCGTGTTCATCGCCGGCGTGTTCTGGATGCTCCACCGAATGATCGACTTCATCGTCCGCCCTCCGACTCCACGCGCACGGGCATGTCTTCCTCGATGTCCGACGGGGGCGTGATAACGACTTGATCGCCGGGACGCAATTGCTTGTCCTTTTCACCATGAAGCGGCGCCCGCTGCTTGACGCGGATGACCGCGCGGCCGTTCATGACGCTGACGACCTGAACCGGAATGATGTTCAGCTTGCCGTCCTGAACCCGAAGCACCTTGTTGCCAGGCTGAATAGCTTGCTCCGGCACCTCCAGCAGGGAAAGATGAGGCTGGGCATGGATAACCAGATCAACGTACATGCCGCGGACCAAGGCGCGGGGGCCTCGCGAAACCCCCGAGGCGTCGGCGCCCGCTTCGCGGACTCGGGTCGGCTCCTCGACCACGATGATGCAGGGGACCGTGCGCGTGGTTTCGTCCAGACCGATGCCGTCGTAGCGGGTCAACACGCCGTCCCACTCGTAGCGGCGATCGCCGAGCCGGTAAATCACGGTGGTGGGCGTCGGCGGCAGCGAGTAGTCATGCGCCGCCGAGCCCGGCTCGTGCTCCACGGCGGCCGCGCGGGCAGGCTGCCGCCAAATCCAATCCAACTCGTCCATCCGCAAATTGCACCGAACGTCGCACTGCGACACGTCTTCAATGCGAACCACAACGGTGCCCGGCGCCACGTAACCGTCCGCTTCGACCAGGTCTTGAACCACCACCCCGTCGACCGGCGCTGTGATTTGGGTGCGGGCCAGGTTGAGCCGGGCCTTGTCGAGATTGGCCTCGACCAG
>JAFGAY010000252.1 GCA_016933425.1 Pirellulales bacterium | reverse complement strand
GCCAGTTTGCGGCGGGGGTCGCCGGCCAGGTAGAGGGTCTGCGTCGGGAAGGCGAATTCGATCCCGGCCCGCTCGAATTCCTCGAAGATGCGCAAATTCAGACGCTCGGCGTGTTCCAGGTAGTCCCACCAGACGGGCGGGGCATACCAGTAAATCACGAACAAGTTCAGGCTGTCGGCGTTGAATTCGTTGAAAAAGACCCGGGGTGGAAATTCGTCGCCGTTGATCGTCGGATGGATCGGCTCGCGGATGCCGTCTTCGGCGAGAATGCGTTTCAGAATAGCCACGGCTTCGGCGATTTTCTCGCGGGACGTGTCGTAGGTGATCGTCACGTTCATGATCCGCCGGATATAGGGTCGCCGGCCGGGGTTTTCAACCGGATTGTTGACGATGTTCCCGTTGGGAATGGTGACCAGATGGCCGGTAAACGTGCGCAGCTTGGTCGAGCGGAAACCGATGTCCTCGATCGTCCCGTCGTAGCCGCCGTAGATGATCCGCTCGCCAACCTTGAAAGGTCGATCCAGCAGGATCGTGATCGAGCCGAAAAAGTTTTTCAGTGAATCCTGGGCGGCCAGCGAAACGGCCAGACCCGCGATGCCCAGGCCGGCCAGCCACGCGCTGACGTCCTGGCCGAACGTGTTTTTCGCCACGTAAAGCACGGCCATCAACACCAGGACGACGCGAAGCGTCTTGCGGATCAAGGGGATCAACTGGGCGTCCAACCGCGATTGAATGCGTCCCCGAAGCCGCTCGAATCCGACGTCGACCAGGGCGATCAGGTTATAGACGTACCAGACGGCCGAAATGACATAGAGAAGTTGTATGGTCTTGCCCAGGAAGCCGGCCAGCGCCGGGTCCTTTTTAATATCAAGCACGGCGATGCCGATGCTCAGGGCGAACGTGAACAAGGCGAGGCTCAACGGGCTGGCCAGGCCGGCAATGACGTGGGCTCGGGCCGTTCGCCCACCCCGTTCCAACGCCTCGCCGATCCGCCGGGCGACGGCCGAGGCGATTTTGCCGGCCAGAAAACCCAGAAAAACGGCTGCGGCGACGATCATCCATTCGGCGGGCCCGTTGTCCGCCAGGATCGCACTTTGTTGAACCTTTACCCAAAGCGACGACGTCGGCTTGTCGCCACTGGCGGCGGTCGGGCCGTTGGCCACGCCCGACCAGGCCTCATGAAACGCCTTTACGGTTTGATGGGGGTGGGTAAGCGCGAAGAAGGCCACGACCACCAACAGGCCGGCGATCAAAAGGGTGCCGAGGTGGGAGAGGAGAAAGCGTTTCATGACGAGGGATTAGAGATTAGGGATTAGGGATTAGAGAAGAGTTAGCCGCCGCGCCTGCGCGGCGATGATCTTCCAAAGTTCCATTTCTCATGCCACCCTCAGTTCAACGACGGATCGGGCGGGACGTGTTTGATGTTAAGCGAGTCGAGGAGAACCGAGTCGCCAATGTGCTTGGCCACGGTTTCCCAGAGGTCTTCTCGTTCATAAAAGACGTATTCCTCGGTGGCGGGCGTGACGAGCCAGGCGCCTTGAGCCAGTTCGCTTTCGAGCTGGCCGCCGCCCCAGCCGGCATGGCCCAGAAAAACACGGTAGTGGTGCTCTTCCTGCTGGACCAACTGATCGAGCAGGTGTTTTTGAGCGGCCAGGTATACGCCCGAGAGAATTTCCATTTCGGCCAGATCGCGCGACGTATGGATGGCCAGCAGCGGCCCGGAGACCGGCCCGCCGAGGTTGATCTTTCGATCGCTGTTCGAGGAAACCTCGCTCACCTCGTCCCAGAGTTGCTTGACGGTGCGGTTGGCCGGCCGGTTGAGCACCACCCCGAGCGCCCCATGCTCGTTGTGCTCGACCATGAGAACGACCGTGTGATGAAAGTTTTCGTCGGGCAACCGGGGAGTCGCCACCAGTAGTTGACCCTTCAGTGATTTCATAAGGCTCGCTCCGAACCGGGGGCGGCAAGCGAAACGGACATTCTTTTCCACCGTCGCCCAAGTCTACCGCGTCGAAGGACGCCGGGCTACCCCAGGATGGGCAACGTAGTGCATGCAGTTTGCCCCTAGCGAGCAGGATTGACGCCGCCACGCCGGGTGGGAGAAAATGAGATGGTCTACTCCACGGTGGATTGCCGCCGCGTTTCACGGGATTGCATTTTCGACGATAAATCGAGTGAACCGATGACCCAATCCAATCCCACCCCCCCTCGGTCGCCCGGCGATGCCGACCATGACGTCTATCAGGTCCGGATGCCCCAGAATCCGATGCCCGATTCAGCAATCCATGACCTGGTAGTGCCCGAGATTGTCCGCGAGGACGACGAGGAGGTGAAAAAAAAGGGCGAACCGGCGCGGGATCGGTTCCAGTTTACGCTGCGCGACATGCTGTGGTTGACGACCGGCGTGGCCGTCTGGCTCAGCGCGATGAGCATCATCCATTGGAGTTGGTCGATCGCGGCCGGGTTGGCGGGCGTGGCCGCGCTGGTCAGCCTGATCGTGCTCGGCGTTCACGAACCGGATAATCCAAACGTTCGATTCGCCTGGTGGTGCATTATGATCGTGTATGTGCTGACGTGTCTGGCGGCAATGGTGGCCGGGCGATAGACGGCGGCCGGCCCTCGACCATTCGATTCTTCTCTCCAACACTCCCCTGCCTTTTTCCTCTCTCCTACGTCTCCTTTCTTTCGGAGAAACGACATGATCACTCGCACAACACTCGGACTTCTGCTGGTCCTCGGACTGGGTTGTGGTTGGCCTTGCGCCGCGGAACCGGACTCGCCCCACGCGACTCCCCGACGCGAGGGCCGCGGGTTCTGGAATCATTCGGGTACGGGCGCCTATCCGGGCGACTGGCAGCGGACCGCCAAGGAGCTGAGCGAAGCGGGATTCACCATGATCCTGCCCAACATGTGCTGGGGTGGCGCGGCCCACTATCCAAGCGACGTGCTGCCGCGAAGCGCCACTTATGAGCGTTTTGGCGACCAGATCGACCAGTGCGTCAAGGCGGCCCATCGCCATGGGCTGGAAGTCCATGTCTGGAAGGTCAACTGGAGTCTGGAACACGCGGCTCCCAAGGAGTTCGTCGAGCGGATGCGCCGGGAAGGACGCACCCAGGTCTCGTCCAGCGGTAAAACGCGCGATTGGCTCTGTCCCTCGCATCCCGACAACTTCAAGCTCGAACTGGCCGGCATGGTCGAAATCGCACGAAAGTATCCGGTCGACGGTCTTCACTTCGACTACATTCGCTATCCGGGCAGTGATTGGTGTTTTTGCGAGGGATGCCGGCGGCGGTTCGAGGCCGACAGCGGCCGGCCAGTGGCCGACTGGCCAAACGACTGCCGTCGGGGCGACCGCCGCGACGAATACAACGAATGGCGATGCCGGCGGATTACCCGACTGGTTGAGGCCGTCGGCCGCGAGGCAAAATGCGCCCGGCCGGGCCTAAAAATCTCGGCGGCCGTCTTCGGCAGCTATCCCGACTGCAAACGATCGATCGCCCAGGACTGGGTGGCCTGGGCCAAGAACGGCCTGGTCGATTTCCTATGCCCGATGAACTACACGAACGACGACAAGCAATTTCACCGATTGGTCGAGAAACAGGTTCGGCTGGTCGAGGGGCGCGTGCCGCTGTTTCCGGGGATCGGGGCTACGTCGTCCCATTCGACCCTGTCGGCCGACCGGGTGCTTGGCCAAATCCGCATTGCCCGATCGCTGGGAGCCGACGGGTTCACGATTTTCAATCTGAGCCCCGAAACGGCCGCCGCCATTGTGCCCGCCCTCCCCTTGACCCGCCAACCATAAAAATCACGCCCCACGGCCCACGGTTTACTGCTTCAACGTCGTCACCCAAAGAAACGGCCGCCCGGCTTCATCGGTGCGCAGCTCGCATTTCAACATCGCTTGGAACAGGGCCCGATCGAGCGCGTCGGCATAGGACATGCGCGTCTGGGGTATCTTGACTCGCTTGTCCAACGCGACGCCGCGACGGGCCACGGCCGCGTAATCGACCAGCACGGGCGCCTCGACGCGGCGGCCGACCGCCTCGAGAACCTCCGAGATGGGCACGTTTTCCAAATGAATCACGGCCGACTCAAGATATTTCGGCAGAACGCGCGCGGGACGTTCGTCCGGCTTCCAGCCGACCGGCCAGGTTTCGCGCTGGCCCCGGGCCGTGAGAATCCGGCATTCCGGCCCGGTCGACGACGGTTGCGGAACGAGCGCCAGACCGGCGGGTCGCAGCACGGCCGCCAGCGCCGTGCCGCGGGAAAGCCCCGACAATTCATCGGCGACTCGATCCTCCTGATCGGTGCCGAGGAGTTTCCGGTCCATTTGCACCGGCAGTTCGAGTCCTTCGACAAGCTTGCGGACGACGGCGGCCCGGCTTTGTCCCCGAGTCGAGAAATCGACCGGCACGGCCAATGCCTCGCGCACGGCCGCCATCTGGCTGCGTGAAAGGCCGAAGGCCACGGCCGGCTCGCGCGATTCGGGCGGACCGCGTCGGGCCAGTTCGTCGAGCCACGCGGCGATTTGCCGCGACTGCCCAGCGCGGTAGCGGCCGCCCGGCAGCGACAGCTCGCCGCGAGCATCGAGCACGCCGGTGACGACGTAACGGGGCGAATCCGTGGCGCCGCGAACCTCGACGGCCGGCCGATCCGTGGAGCGTCCACGACGAAATTGAACATTGCGCACCCCCGCCTGACCCAGTTCGCGGGCCCAGGTCTGCTCGGCCACCAGCGGAGCGTTGCGATCGGCCACCACGACCAGATCGACACGCGCGGCGGCCACAGCACTGGAGGAACACAACGCCCCCATGAAAAGAAACGTCAGGCAATGCAATCTGGTATGAACGGGCATGGTACATTCTCCTTGCCGTGAAAATCGTGGATGGGAGCGGATTTTGGTTATTTCCCCCGCTCGCGCGGGCTTCCGCCCGCGGCTATAAGGCATGTGGGAGATCAGGCGTTTGGGAAATCAGGTTCATAGAAGATCAGACTCGTGGGAAATCAAGTACGTGGTAAATAAAACTCGTGGGAAATCAGGAAATCAGGCACGTAGGAAACACGTAGGAAATCAGACATGTGGGAAAATAGTCCAATCTCACCCTCTCAAATCTCAAATCTCAAATCTGAAATCT
>JAFGAY010000251.1 GCA_016933425.1 Pirellulales bacterium | reverse complement strand
AGTGAAATTGATAGGCGACGCCCGACGACATGGCCTGGGCCCGGGCATGTTGCCACTCGGCGCGGATCGTGTCGGCGGCGTCGCGCAGCCGTTGATCGGCCAACGACCGTTCGAGCGACGGCCAGGCGGTCGCCGCGACCAGCGCCAAAATGGCCAGCACCAGCAGCAGTTCGATCAGGGTAACGCCGCGCCGATCCATTGGCTGCACTGGCGAAACGCCAATAGCGTCCCGAGCGTCTGAGTTATTCCTCGCCGCCGGGCAAACCGGCAGCGGCACGCATCGCTGTTGCACGATATTCACTCCTGAATGGTTTCCCAATTCCCAATGTCGTCTTCCGTGCCGTCGCTTTGGTCGGGACCGAGCGACCAGATGTCCGGCATGTCGTTCGTCTGGCGTTTCGGTGGATACTCATACCGATAGCTGTTGCCCCAAGGATCCAGGGGCACTTCCTTATTCAAGTAAGGACCCGCCCATTTCGACGGATTGGGAAGGCCCGAGGGAACGGTTCGCAAGGCTTGCAAACCATCCGAGTTGGACGGGTAGTCCCCGATGTTCATGTGGTAAGCCTGCAAGGGAGCCTCGAAGGCCAGCACTTGCGCCTTCGCGGCCTGCATGTTCGCGTTGCGCTGCATCTGAACCACCGCGACGGTGGCCACCGACCCGATGATGACGAGGATGACCAAAACGAGCATCACTTCCATCAACGTGAAGCCGCGCCGCCGGTCGAAACGCTTGGATAACTGGTTCATGCGGTTTTCCTTCGGAAAATGGTTCTTGGTTATTGAATGGTCATGCTCATTTTGAACATGGGAAGCATCAAGGCCATCACGAGAAACAGCACGACGGCCGCCATGCAGACCAGCATGACGGGCTCGATGAGCCGCACGGCCAGATCGAGCCGGCGGAACGTGCGCCGTTCGAGCGAGTCGGCGATGTCGACCAGCACGTCGTTCAATCGGTTCGACTCCTCGGCCACCGCGATCATTTCGACCACGGCTTCGGGAAAATGCTCGCACCTGCCCAACGGCCGGGCCAGCGTCTCGCCGGCCGAAATGTTCTCGGTCGCCGCGAGAATGGCCGCGGCCAGCACCCGATTGCCGGCCGACTCGCTCGAAATGCGCAGCGCCTGCAAGAGGGGCACGCCGTGATTGAGCATGGTGCCCAGCACGCGGCAAAACCGCGCGATGGCCAGGTTGCGCAGGATGATCCCGGCCACGGGAAGACGCATTTTCGTCAGGTCGCGCCAAGTGCGGCCCTTCTCGGTCCGCAGCCACCGCCACGCGACGCCCACGACCAGGCCCAGCGCGGCCGCGATCCACAAGCTCCAACGCGAAAGAACGGAACTGGCGGCCAAAAGCCATTCGGTTGGCGCGGGCAGTTCGCCTCGCTCGCGCATCGTAGCGAAGATCGTCTCGAACTTGGGCACGAAGAAAACCAGCAAAACGACGACTACCGTCAGTCCGAAAACGGCCAAGACGGCCGGATACGCGATGGCCCCCACGGTTCGCCCCTTGAGGTCTTCCTGCATTTCGATGAATCCGGCGACGCGCGAGAGCGAGTCTTCGAGAAAACCGCCTTCACTTCCGGCGTGGACCATGCTGACGGCCATTTGGCCGAATGCGCGCTCGTGGCGGCGCATGGCCTCGGCCAACGTGGCGCCGTCCTCGACCTGATGGTGCAGGTCCTCGAAAATCCGTTTCAAGGCCGAGTGGGAAACCTGGCGCGTGAGAACTTCCAACGACCGCAAAAGCGGAACGCCGCTCTGGAGCAGGTCGGCCAACTGGCCCAGCGTAATCGCCAGAAGTTGCCGCGGAACGCGCCGGCGCATGAAGAGGGGTTGCGCGGCCTTCTTCGCGTCGATCGCGACCGGGAAAAGCGCGCGGCCCGC
Organism: Pirellulales bacterium; assembly: GCA_016933425.1. Classification (GTDB taxonomy): domain Bacteria; phylum Planctomycetota; class Planctomycetia; order Pirellulales; family Thermoguttaceae; genus UBA11386. Next base: position 3,714 of record JAFGAY010000251.1, on the reverse strand, counting down.
CAGGGTCGTCAGCACTTCCTGCCGCGAGACGGCCTCGACCGTCCCGGTGACGCGCTGGCCTGTCGAATCACGAGCAATATAACTAAACTCAGGCATTGTTGATAATGTCGTTGCCTTTGGTGACGCGGACGACTTCGTCCACGGTGGTGCGTCCGGCCAGAACTTTTTCCCAGCCGCTTTCGCGGAGCGTGCGCATGCCCTGCTTGACGGCCTGGTCCTTGATGGCCCAACTGCTGGCTCGATCGTGGCTGCTCTGGCGGATCGTCTCGGTGGTTACCAGCAACTCGAACAATCCGATGCGCCCCTTGTAACCCACGTGGCGGCACTGCCGGCATCCGGCCGCGCGGAAAATCACCGCGCCGCCGTCGAGCCGATCGAAAGGAAAGTCCTCGGGCAGGTCTTCCCGCGCCGGCCGAAACGCCTCGCGGCAGTCGGGACACAGCGTGCGGACGAGCCGCTGGGCCATGACGCCCTCGACCGTGCTCGATACGAGAAACGGCTCAACGCCCATGTCGATCAACCGAGTATAGGCTCCCGCCGCGTCGTTCGTGTGGAGCGTGCTGAAGACCAGGTGGCCGGTCAACGACGCCTGGATCGCGTTTTCGGCCGTCTCGAGGTCGCGGATTTCGCCGATCAGCACGACGTCGGGGTCGTGGCGCAAAATGCTCCGCAACGAGCCGGCGAAGGTGAGCCCGATCTTCGAGTGGACCTGAATCTGGCACACGCCGGGCAGTTTATACTCGACCGGGTCCTCCGTCGTGATGATCTTGGTCTGGTCGTTGCGGATTTCTTGAAGCGCGCTGTAAAGCGTGGTCGTTTTGCCCGATCCGGTTGGGCCGGTGACCAAAATGATACCGTGGGGCAGGCTGATCAACTGGCGAAAGGTGCGGCATAGATCGTCGTCCATGCCCAGGTTGGTCAGCGAGAAGGTCATGCGGCTTTTGTCGAGCAAACGCAAGACGATTCCCTCGCCGTGGATCATCGGAATGACCGAGACGCGGACGTCCACCTCGCGCCCGCCGGTGCGCAGTTCGATCCGGCCGTCTTGCGGCAGGCGGCGCTCGGCGATATTGAGCCGCGACATGATTTTCAGGCGGCTGATGATCGCTGCGCGGAAACGGTGAATCTCTGGCGGGACCGGCTGCGTCTGGAGCACGCCGTCCAGGCGGTAACGGATGCGCAGGTCGTGTCGCTCCGACTCGATATGGATGTCGCTCGCGCCCATTTCGATCGCCTCGACCAGAATCTCGTTGACCAATCGAACCACCGAAGGTTCCTGGGCCAATTGCGACAGCTCGGAGCCATCGGCCTCGACCTGGTCAATGAGCTGGATGTCTTCGCCGTCGCTCTGCGCAATGAGCGACTCGACCGTTTCGCTTCCGACGCCCAGATGGGTCTTGGTGAGCTTGGCGATTTCCGATCGGGTCGCCAACACCGGAACCACCGCGCGGCCCAGCGTCGCGCTAAGCTCGTCGAGCGGATAGAGATTGAACGGATCGGAAGTGGCGACCAGCAGCGTCCCGTTTTTCTGATGGAACGGAAAAACGCCCTCGCGGTGGATCGCCGAGGGAGGAAAACCGGCCAACAGTGACAAATCGACCTCCGACTCCGACAGATCGACAAAGGGCAGGCCCAGGGCTTCGCCGATGGTCCGCAGGGCCTGCTCTTCGGTAATCAGCTTGAGCTCGACGGCCGCTTCGTCCAACCGGCGGCCCGGCGGTTCGGCCTGGCGCGCCGTCTCGATCTGCCGCGCGTCGAGCAGTCCGGCGTCAAGAAAAAGCTTGGCCAGGTCCATGGTAAGAGTCCTCGGGACCACCGCATGAATTCAAGAACACAATGGGTGGCTGGTTTGACGGCGAAGACCGGCGGGATCGGTGTGTCGGCGGGATGCGACCGTCATGCGACAATGGTCATAAGCTCTAGTATACAAGCACGTTACCACGTCCACAATCGGCGCCCGCTTATCACGCCAATACGATCGACGCGGCCCTCCCTGAAAAACAACGCTTGATAGAAAGCGTCCTTTTCCGAGAGGGCTCGCCGATTTCTTGTTTACAATGGTCTCAGATGGTTTCTTGCCGGTTCCCCCTCGGACGCCGGCCTCCTCCCGGCCGTCCTTCCCCACGTCGGCCGCCTTGTCGATCACCGCCGCGCATGGCCGGACGGTCCAACTCGAACGGTTCGCCCAACATCTCGGCGAGTTTGGTCTTCTGCTCGGGCGTCAGCACCTCCATGGCCTTCTTTTCGTTTTCGCGGCGCATCTCCTGCATTTTCTGCCACAAATTGCCGCCTTCGCCTTGGCCCGACTGCCAAGCCTCGCGCATTTGCTTGCGGGCGTCTTCCTGAATCTGGTTCAACTGGCTCTTCTGTTCTTCGGTCAAGCCGAGTTCGGCCGCGACTTCCGGGTCGACCAGGACCATGACGCGCCGCTGTTGCAGTTCAATCTGCTTGACCCGCTTGAGCTGCTCGGCCGTGAGAATCTCGGCGACTTTTTTCTCCATCGCCTTGCGAAGGTCCTCCATGACGGTTGCGCCCACTTTCTGGAGTTGATCCTTCTGCTCATCGGTCAAATTCAGTTCTTGCTGGACCTGCGGATTGACAAGCAGCCCCGCCACGCCCATTCCTCCCTGCATCATGCCGGGTCCGGCACCCCGGGGACCGCGCATGGGACCTCGAGCACCCCTGCCACCTTCGGGTGGACCCTGGGCAAAAACGAAAGAAACCATCAGAACCACGATCAGGCCGCACGCGGCGGCGGTGAGAGATCGAAGAATAGTCGCACGCATGTCTCAACTCCTTGCCATATTTGGCGTTAACCCGTAGACTGCCGTGGGCATCGACCCACGAGGCCAACGTTTGCCTCTCGAAGGGGAAAACCCCGGCCCGGTCGAAAGGTTCCGAAACTCCTAAAAGAACCGCAACCTTCACAAGAAACTGGGGTTTCACTTCTTGGTGCATTGGGTTTGGCCCCGAATGCCGGGCTATGCGTATACGTCTAAAAGGGTGGCTGTGTTCGATGATGATCTCTCGACCACTAATCATTTTTCCGGCGATGGTTTTCCTCGGGATGGCCTCGGCCGTTTTTGGCCAGTTTCCCTTCCCTCCCGGCGGGGGCTTTCAGGGAGGACCGCCCATGGGTCCCGGTGGGCAAGGCGGCTTCATGGGCAGAGGACCCGGCGACATGGGTGGCGGAGGCCAATGGGCCGAACGATCGGGACGCCGCGGCGGACGCCGGGGTGACCGGGAAAACCGGGGTGATCGCGGTGCATTTGTCGAGGGCTTTCTTCGACGGATGGACGTCAACGGCGATGGTGTCGTCCAAGAGAGCGAAGTGCCCGAGCAGGGACGCGGCATGTTGCGCATGATGAGCGCACGCTATGGATTCGATTCCTCGCAAGGCATCTCGATCGACAAAGTGCGCGAAGCGATCGGCTCGCGCGGCGGCCCGGGCGGAATGAATCCCGCCATGCCCGGCTCGCAAGGAACGCAAAACAGTTCAAACCAAAAAACAAAATCCGAAGAACCGCCATTGGTGCCGGGCTTCGGTCTGGATAGCGAACCAACGCCCGTCGCCGGATTTGGCGTCCGCGTTCGACCCACCGGACGAGTCATCCTCGGGATCGAGGGAGACGTCGAGCCGCGAATCCGAGACCTGTTCGGCAGATTGGATCGCAACGGCAACGGACTGCTCGACCGCAACGAATGGACCGGATT
>JAFGAY010000250.1 GCA_016933425.1 Pirellulales bacterium | reverse complement strand
GCCGAAGACCGCGAGGAAAACATCCGCCGGATCGGATGCGTCGCCAAACTCTTTTGCGACGCAGGCATCATCGCCATCACGGCCTTTATCAGCCCTTATCGCCAGGACCGCGATCGGGCCAGGGCCATGGTGGGAGAAGGCGATTTCATCGAAATCTTCGTCGACGCCCCCCTCGAAGTGTGTGAACAACGCGACCCCAAGGGGCTTTACAAAAAAGCCCGAGCCGGACAACTCAAGGGCTTCACGGGCATCGACGATCCATACGAGCCGCCTCTACATCCCGAACTCGTGCTCGACGCGGCCGCCAAAAAACCCGAGCAGCTCGCCGACGAGGTGATCGATTATCTCCGGTCCGTGGGGATCGTCGGGTAAGTGTCGCGCGGCGATAAACCGTCGGCTCCGCGTCATCGACTTCACAAGTTTCCACCCCGCACGTTGCCAGTCAATTCGGTTCGAATTCCCCGCGGCGGCACGAGACGGCATGTGGATGGACTGGGCAATATCGGCCAACCCCCATCATCCTCACTAGATGAGGGGGGTTGACTGCGCGCAGGCGTCCGCACTACATTTATCCGTACGGGGTTTCTTTCAGCCTCTCACGATTCTGCTCCAACGTCGGAACGCCCCTTACTAGTCGCCGGTCCACACGGCGAGATTCCAATCGCCGCGTTCTTGGTTTTTTCGGCCTTCGTCGCATCGAGGCTTGACGGGGTGAACCATCAGGGGATCGTGGGCGTACATTCCTTCGAGGTCCATCGGGACAATCCCGGAGCCTATTTTTTTCCGGTTGGGCATTCCCATCACGCGTACGAGTACCAAGGGCACCACGAACGAGGGCAAGGAGGAACCGATGGCAACTCGTTCAGACCAAATCAGGCCCGTTTTCGGGGCCGACGACCATCCACTGCCGGAAACCCTGGCCGAGGCGGAACGGTTGGCCGCTTCGATCGAGCAGGCGGTCCGGCGCGAAACGAGCGGAGGCGTGCGAAACCTCCGCGTCGAAATCGACGACGACGGCGTTCGTCTCGAAGGTCACTGCGAGACCTACTACTGCAAACAGTTGGCCCAGCAGGCCGCCATGGTCATCTCCGGCGACGATCGGTTGACCAACCAGATCGAGGTCTCATGACCGGGCGCCGCGGCCCATTCCAATCTCTTACCACGATCGGCAATCCTCCGCCGACCGCCGCCGCCGGGCCCCACATGCTAGCAATGCTGGCGCGTCACGGCAAGTCGGCAATAGGTCTCAAGACGCTTCCTTAGCCAACAGCACCGCATGGCTCCACCGAAGACGAGGTTCTTCGACGATGCGAAATCCCGCCCGCTTGGCTATGGCCACCTCGTTCGCGAAGCGTTTCTTGCTGACGTGCAACGGCGGTTCGGCCAAGAGCAGCCGGCCATCGTGTTTTAGCAACCGATGAACCTCGTCCAACATCCGGTCTTGATCCGGAACTTCGTGAAGCATCGCAAAAATGAGGGCGAAATCCGCCTCGACCTCGATTCCAAGCCGATTCCACTCGCACCCATGCGTCTGAATGCGACTTGCCATGCCCGCTCTTTCCGCGCGCCGACGCAGCATGGCGAGCATTTGTGGTTGGAGATCCACGGCGATAACCTTGCCCGTTTCGCCCACCATCCTCGCCATGGGTATCGAGAACCACCCCGCTCCGCAGCCGACGTCAAGAACCGTCATTCCGGATTCGACATAGGGCCCCACGATCTTTTCAGGGTCGTGAAGCAAGCGGCGAAACGGTGGATTGATCGTCAGGGGAACCGACCACCAAGGACACACGTGAGCCATGTCGTTGCCATCTCCTTGGAATCTACGAGTTGCCCCGAAACACTTTCTGGTGCAGTGCATTCTTGCGCGACGTGACCGGGCCGGGCGTCGTGTCGGCGGCCAGAATGGCGGCCATCATGTTGTATTTGGCGTCGACGTCGTCGGCGTAATGAACCAAGAGGGCTTCGGGCGTCATCGGCGGCTTGGGCGATCCCCACTCGGGCAGGCGTTGATGGGCGAGGATCACGTGCTCGATCCGCAAAAGCCGCCCAGCGTCAAGCCCGGCGCCCGCCGACGCCTCGCGGACCATGTCGCGCCCCAAGAGCAAATGACCGACCAACTCGCCCTCGGGCGTGTATCGGGTTTCGGTCGGACCCGCGTCGAGTTCGCGGAGTTTACCCACGTCATGAAGCGCGCCCCCGGCGACGACCAGGTCCTTGTCCAACGACGGATTCATGTCCGGATAATACTCGACATAACGATCGGCCAGATAGACGCACGTCCGCGTCACGTTGAGCGTGTGTTCGAGAAGCCCGGCGACGTAGGCATGATGATTGTGCCGCGCGGCCGGCATGACCAGCAACGCCGCGCGGTTTGCATCGAGGATGGTTTCAACCAACGTCCGCAACGGCGGATGAACAACGTGTTCCCGGACGAGCCCGAGCAATTCTTCGTGCATGGTCGCCGGATCGAAGCGCGATCGGGCCTGGCACATCAATGGGTCGAAACCGTCGGCCGTGTCGGCCTCGGTCGCCTCGCGAATCTTGTGGATGTCGAGTTGCGGCCCGTAGCTCGTCTCACGGTAGACCGCGCGAATTTTGTAAAACGCGCCGGGCGTCCACCCATCGCGGCAATCGACCGCCCAGGCCGAATCGCCCCAGACAGGAAACGCAACCTCGCGCCGCGCGTCGCGAAAGGCAACCTTGAAATAGGGTTTGCCATCGCGGGTCGTTGCCTCTTGCTTCGAGGTCATCAGGGCAAAAAAATCGGCCTCCTGGCCATCAACCATTTCACAAAGCGGCACGATCGGCATCGCACGCGGCGGCATGGCTCACTACCCCCATGGACCGGTAAAGTGGACGAATAACACCAACAAGACGCCCCCTATTGTAGCGGATCATGGATCCTTGGGTAGGCCACAGGGATGCCGGTCGGGCACAGCCGGACCCACTCTTTGTCAAAAGGGGACGGTTCCTTTTTTCCGCCTGAAGACAAACCAGAATTACGCCCGAAACGATCTCTATGAAAGCCTCCCGTCGACGACCGTTGCGCCCTCAACGTCCCGAGCCGGCCGATGCCGCGCAGGCGTGGCTCGATGCGTTTGTCGAGTATTGCGCGGGCGAATGCCACCTGGCCGAAAACACCGTGGCCGCTTATCGCCGCGATCTGGTGCGGTTTCTCGAGTGGCTCGACGGGCGGAACATCCCACGGCTCACGATCCAGGACCTTGCCGACTATCCCGCCTGGCTCAACCGACGCAAACTCGCGCCGGCGAGCGTGGGCCGGGCACTTGTTTCGGTCAAGGTCTTTTTTCGCTACCTTCAGCTTGAAGGCGCGCTGGTCGACAACCTGGCCGAATTGCTCGGCAGCCAAAAACTTTGGGAGCGGGTCCCCAAGGTGCTCAGCCCCGAACAGATCGACCAGCTTCTCGTAAGCCCCACGCGGCGCGACGCCTACTGGCGGCGCGATCGGGCCATGCTCGAATTGCTCTATGCAACCGGCTGCCGCGCTTCGGAGTTGTCGAATCTCAAACTGGCCGACCTGCACATGGCCGAAAGCTATTGCGTCTGCCGCGGCAAGGGCGACAAGGAACGCATCGTCATGCTCGGACCCGCGGCCGTTCGGGCGGTCGAGGCTTACCTCGAGCACGAGCGGCCGGCGCTGGCCGCGCGTCAGAAGTCGGGGCCGCCCTGGGTGCTGTTGAGCTACCGGGGACGCCGGATGCGGCGCGAGCGCGTTTGGGAACTGCTAAAACGCTATGCCCGACGCATCGGCGCGCCGGCCGACGTGAGCCCCCATACCTTACGCCACAGCTTCGCCACCCACATGCTGGCCGGCGGGGCCGATCTGCGCCAGGTCCAAGAAATGCTCGGCCATGCGTCGATCGCCACCACGCAAATCTATACCCACGTCGACATGACCCGGCTTAAGGCGGTCCACCGCCAATTTCATCCGCGGGCATGAGCCGCCGGCGTCAGTCGCCGACGTAAGACATGAGGGCCATGAAGCGGGCGCGTTTAATGGCATGGCTCACCGCGTGCTGGCTGGCGGCGGTGCAGCCGCTCTTGCGCCGGCCGATGATCTTGCCCTGGCGATTGGTGAGCTTTTTGAGCAGTTCAACGTCCTTATAGTCGACGTACATCGGCCGTGGACGTTCGCCGTCGACGAAGATCGGGTCCTTCTTCTTGGTGCGGACCTTGGTCTTGTTGCGACGCCGCGTGGGACGCTTCGATTGAAACTTTTTGGGAGGCATGAGGTTTCCTGTAGATAACGGTTCCCGTGGTCTAAAACGCGGGAGCCCGTGGACCAACCAGCCTCGAGCGGCACTCCCGGGGAAACCTATTAGTTTAGCGAAGATCGGACGGAGATCAAGATGGACTCTCGGAAACCAACCTGTGGGGGCGATCAATACCCCCAGTAGAGTGTAATGCACTCGACGGATGAAGGCGGTCTTTGATCGAATGGACGATGATGTGCGTCGAAACAAAAAACCACAGAAAAGCGGTGGGGTGGCGGGCCCTGAGCCTGCCTGGCGTGGAAGCGTCGAAAACCACGCCCTTCGCAGGTTCAGGGCGCGCCACCCCCAACCCAACAGGCTGTTTGCGGCCACGATGGAGCGTGGCCCTCCAAGAGACAAGGACTTGGCGGGAAACCCAACTCTCAATTAACAATACGATCGAACCTCGAGCTAGCCCGACGGCTCGGAGGCAAGCGGAAGGGAAGAGAACCGGCCCCCGTCGGCTTCTATTGCACGAGGCACTCGACCGGCGGCGTGGCGCCGGCGCCGATCACGGCGTCGTCGGCGTGCAGGCCGGCGGCCACGAAACCCGCGTCGTTCAGGAAGAAATCGTCGCCGCCCGCGTCGCCGGGCCGCGGCGAAACGGTGAACCGGACGTGGCCGTCCTCGAAGAGGACGTTCTGGCCGAGCCGGCCGTGATTCTCGCTTAGGTGGGCCGGCAGCACGTCGCTCGGCGCGTCGGCCGCAATGGCGAAATTGGCCCGGTGAAGATTCCGCGTCGGATGATACTCGCCGTCGTCCTGGTAGCCGAGCGTATAGCCGTAGCTTCCGCCCATGGTCGCCTGGAGCGCGGCCAGGGCCTCTGGCGAATCGGCGGCCTCGATTTCCTCGAGCGTCGGAATGCGGAACGACTCGTTTTCGGCCACCGGCGAACCGGGACAAACCACGAGCCGATCCTCGGGCAACAACTGGTTCGCGGCCAGAATCGGCGCGTAGACCGACGCGGCGGCCAACCGGCCTTGGGTCGGCACCTGGGGAAAATAGCCGTCGTGAAACTCGCTGTAGTTGGTCAGCGCCGTGCCCAACTCACGAAGATTATCCTGGCAGGCGAGCAATCGGGCCTGAACCCGACTCCCGTGAATCGCCGGAAACAACAGTAGACTCATCGCCACGATGACGCCGGCGGCCATGACCAAATCTTGCCAGTGAAACGGGCTTTCGGCGGAATGCGACAAGTCGATCGGGTTAATTGGCGTGGGCGCCGACTGCCGGGCGGTTCCCATCAGGGCCGCCCCCTTGGCCGGATAGCGCAACGAAACCATGCCCGGCCGCCCCCACACGAAGCGGCAAGTCCGCTCGGCCAGACCTTGGGGCGGTTCGTATTCGCATCGCGCGTCATCAAGAGGCTGCAACGCCCGACGAAGGAAGGCTAGACGCCGCCGAACGCCGGGATCCTCGGCCAGAAGCCGTTCGATTTCCGCATGTTGCTCTTCATCCAGAGCGCCCAAGAGATAGCCGAGCAGGTCTTCTCGAACGGAATCAGTCATGGGTCGAAAGCGAGGTGTCGGTGAGTGCCACGTTCAGTTTGTGGACGGCCGCGTGAAGCCGGCTCTTGACGGTTCCGACCGGAATCGACAACGCATCGGCCGCCTCACGATATTTCAGTCCTTGATAGTAAACCAGCATGACGACCTGCCGCAAGGTCTCGGGCAGTGCGTCGACGGCTGCGCGGACAAACTCGCCGCGTTCCGCCGAATCGACCTCGTGCTGTGGGCTGGGGGCGTCGCTGTCGAGCATCTCGACCAGCGATCCAAAATCCTCCTGCCCGTCGCCGCCGTACTGGCGGTCGAGGCTGACCATGCGATGACGCCGGTTGCGTCGCTGGGCGTCGATCGCCTGGTTGGTGGCCACGGTATAGAGCCACGGTCGAACTTTTCGGCCCGCCTCGAACTGGTCGCACTTCAAATGCACCTGCAAAAAGGTCGTCTGAAACGCGTCCTCCGCCATTTGGGCGTCGCCCAGGTACTGGCGGAGATAGTTGTACAGTTCACGCTCGTACCGGCGGACCAGTTCCTCGAACGACTCGCGATCGCTCCGATCGCGGTAGTCCAGCAGCAGGTCCTCGTCCGATCGCTCGGTCGAGTCGTGATCCCAGGCAATGACCTCTCGGTCCTGTTCCATTGCACTGTTCATTTCTGTTACGTATCCATTGACTGAAGGGTTCACTCCGTTTCCGCCCGATGACGCCGAATTCCGGCGACTTTCCGACGCGACTCCCCCAGCCGGCAAACTTCTCTTCCTGGAACGCATTTTACCACCGATGTCGTTTCGTCACGGCCGGTGGGCCTCAAAACCCGGGAAAGGAAGAAGTTACGCCGGCCATCTGCCGGCCTCGCTGTTCCCTTATTTGCAACTGCCGTGCCGAATTCGTTCCGATTATGCCGAAAATGACCATACAAGCGGTGGGTAAGCATGGGTAACCTCAATTTGAACAACCACTTATGAAAAATCCTATCTGCCCGAAAACATGGACGCTTGTTCATTAGCCGCTCCCAGAAACTCTGAAAGATCTTCAGACCGTTACGCGCCGGAACCTGATACGGCGGTCGAAACGATAACGCGGGGGGACACTCGGGCCGCGTCGGGACACCCCACTGCCAGAATGGCAGTTAGACAGGGAGTGGCAATGCTGCGATGGTGACCCGCGCGAGGTGAAATAAAAGGATCCGTGCCCAGTTTTCCGCGGGCTCCCACCCGCGGCTATTAGTGGCCAGGCTCCGCCTTCCGCCCGCATGGCCGCCTTCCGAGCCCCAACGTCTACCGTCCGGCTCCGCTCACCCGATCAAAATCGAGCGCCATATCGGCGCGGAAAAACAGCACGCCGGCGTCGTCTTCGACGAGTCGGCCGAACAGATCGGGCCGGGCCGTCTGGAATTCGCGGCGCCGGCCGTCCTCGAATTCGGCCGTCACGTGATAGGAGGTCGCCGCCGGACCGTCGTTCGATCCGCCCGTGACGGCAATCCGCTTGGCAACAATGACAACCGCCTCGGCCTCGACGGGCGCTTGATTCAGCTCGCGTGACTTCCGGAGTGCCTTGCCGAAGGCAAATATGCCCAGGCCCGTCATCGCCATCGGCACGATCGACATGGCCAAGGGAATGAGCCCCTGGCCCGTCCCAAAATCCTGGCTGGCCCAATGCGACATCATCCAGCACATGATGGTCATGAATCCGGCAACCGCGATGAACAGGGCCAATCCAACTAACGGGACGATCGTGGCCGCGGCCGGCAGGTTTGGAACCGACGCCAAACGCTCCGGCGCGTTGCGCCGCGCATATTCTGGCGATCGTTTTACTTGTCCGAAGCACCCTACCCGACTACCGTTCATCTCGACAGCGTCGACCGTCGAGCCACAATATTCGCAAATCGCGCCGGGCAAGACGTCGGCTCCACAACTGGCGCATTTCATGGCTGCTTAACCTTGATTTTGGTTTTGCATGAAAAGGGAAAATGAAAAAGGTGAAAGAAGAAATCGGTTGATGCAGCCAAGCCGCGCATGTCCGCAATTATCTCTTCGTCTTCTCTTCCGCTTTCTTTTATTTTTTCCTTCCTCACGCCGAATTACGTGTGATTCTAGGTAATACAACGTGTGTGGATCATAAATCGCGGGCTTCCGCCCGCGGCTATTAACCAACCGTTATTCGCCTACTCCTTTTGCCTGATGCTTGTCGCCTACTCCAAACTTACCTTGCTCGACGCTCCCGGGACCTCGCGGACGTAGCGCGGCACGGCGTAGCCGGGCAGCCGGCCGCGGAGTTCTTCGATCAGGCGGCGGCCGCGCGCCTCGGGCACCTCGAAATGGGCCGTGCCGGAGACCCGATCCAACTGGTGAAGATAATAGGGCACGACCCGCAAGTCGACCAGCCATTCGAACAACTCGGCCAGCGTATCGGCGTTGTCGTTGACCCCCCGCAACAGGACCGATTGGCTGAGCACGGGGATGCCCGCGTCGACCAGGCGCGCCAGGGCGGCCTCGACCGCCGGGTCGATCTCGGCCGGATGGTTCACGTGAACCACGACAATCACGGTCAGCCGGGTCGCGCGGAGCAACTCGACCAGCCGTGGACCGACGCGGCCGGGAATGGCGACCGGCATCCGCGTGTGAATCCGCAGCCGCCGGACATGGAGCATTTCGGCCGCGCGGCCGATCAGCTCGGCCAAACAGTCGTCGTCCAACGTCAACGGATCGCCCCCACTGAGGATGATTTCGTGGATCGACCGTTCCCGGCCAACTCGCTCCAAGGCCGGTTCGATGACCGACAGCCGGGGGGGTGAGGCCGGCAACGGAAAATGACGACGAAAGCAGAACCGGCAATGGACGCCGCACGTGCCCGTTGCTACGATGAGGGATCGGCCTTGGTACTTCCAGAGCATCCCCGAAACGGGCGATGCGGCCGTTTCGCCCAAGGGATCCGAGGAAAAACCCTCGGGGGTTTCCAATTCCTCCGGGCGGGGGAGCACCTGTAATAAAAGTGGATCGTCCGGGTCGCCTGGCGCGATCCGCGACAGGTAGGACCGGGGCACGAGGACGGGCCAACCGGCGGCCGGGCCCGGCTTCTGGTCCGGCAGGCCCGCCAACCGGCACAACTCGGACGCGCTGCGAACGGCCTCGGCCAATTCGGCCTGCCAGCCGCCGTCGGCGACCCCTTCGGTTTCGTCTTGAAAATGATCCGTGGCCATGAACGGCCATCGTACCATAAACCGCCAACCGCTAGAAGCAATTAACAGGAACCACCCCGTGGCCAGCTACAGCACCAGCGACTTTCGCAAGGGCCTGAAGGTCCAAATCGAGGGCGACCCCTATCTGATGATCGAGTGCAATTTCGTAAAGCCGGGCAAGGGCCAGGCGCTTTACAAGTGCAAGCTCCGCAACCTGATCCGCGGCACGGTGCTCGACCGCACCTACAAGAGCGGCGACTCGCTCGACGCGGCCGACATCGAGGAAATCGGCGCCCAGTATCTCTACCGCCAGGGCGACCAGTTCGTTTTCATGAACAACGAGAGCTACGAACAATACGAACTGAGCCTCGCCCAGGTCGACGATGCCTGGAAATACCTGAAGGAAGGCATGGATTGCAGCATGATCCTGTTCAACGGCAATCCACTGACCCTGACCCCGCCCAACCACGTGGTCCTGCGCGTCGAATACTGCGAGCCGGGCGCCAAGGGCAACACGGCCAGCAACGTGACCAAACCGGTCAAGGTCGAAACAGGCGCCGAGATCCTCTGCCCCTCGTTCGTCGAAATGGGCGAGCTGATCAAGGTCGACACACGCAGCGGGGAATACATCGAGCGGGTAAAGGAATAAAAGAATCAGGGACCGGACCGTGTAGGTCAGGCTGTGCCTGACGGAAGAGGGATTCGAGATTGGCGTCAGGCACAGCCTGGCCTACGAACGTTGCTTCGCTATCATGAAATCCCACCGACGCCTGATCTCGCCGGTAACGCCCGTTCAATCGAGTGCTGATGACTTTTTGCCGTCGGTCGACGCGAACGTGCTGCAACTGCGTGCCGGGCTCCTGCGCCGGACGCGCGAGTTCTTCGACCGCCGCGGGTTTCTTGAGGTCGAAACGCCCTTGCTTTCGGCCGACACGGTCGTCGACCGGCACCTGGACCCGTTCGAAGTCGAGGTGAACTCGGTCGGCCGGGAACGCGCACGTGTCTTTTTGCAAACCTCGCCCGAGTTTGCCATGAAGCGTTTGCTGGCCGCGGGCGCCAAGGCGATCTATCAGATTACCCGGGCGTTTCGCCGCGATGAAATCGGGCCGCTGCACAATCCCGAGTTCACGATGGTCGAATGGTATCGCGTGGGCGACGG
>JAFGAY010000249.1 GCA_016933425.1 Pirellulales bacterium | reverse complement strand
CTAAAGGCGGCTTCCTTTTGGCGAAGGTTTGATTGATCGACGATGACACGATTCGGCCGTCGTTTTGCAATAGTGCCGGCTGTTCTGCTTTTGGCGGGCGGGGCGGCCGTGCTGGTCGACTGGTGGACGTGTGTTGGCCCGGGCACGATGCCGCACTATGTCGGCCGCCAGGCTTGTCTCGACTGCCACGCGAAAGAGGACGCCCTTTGGGTTGGCTCGGACCACGATCGGGCCATGGCTGCGGCTACCGATGGGACCGTCCTGGGGGATTTCAACGACCAGCGTTTCGAGCATTTTGGCGTTCGGTCGCGGATGTTTCGGCGCGGCGAAAAATTTCTGGTCGAGACGGACGACCGCGACGGAAAGCTCCGCGAGTTCGAGGTCAAATACACGTTCGGCGTGCGTCCCTTGCAGCAGTATCTTGTCGAAATGGCGGACAGCCGAGTCCAGTGCCTTCCGCTGGCCTGGGACACGGAGCGCCGGCGGTGGTTCCATCTCTATCCCGACGAGCCGGTGCCGCACCATGATTTTCTGCACTGGACCGGTCCGATGCAAAACTGGAATTACATGTGCGCCCATTGTCATTCGACGAATTTTGAAAAGAAATTCGAACTGGCCACGAACGCCTATCACAGCACTTTTAGCGAAATCAACGTGAGTTGCGAGGCCTGTCACGGGCCGGGCAGTCTCCACGTTGAGTTGGCCGAGGCGAAAAGTCTGTTTTGGGACCGGCGCGTCGGCTATGGACTGCCCAACTTGAAATCGGTGGATTCGAACGTTGAGATCGACTCGTGCGCTCAGTGCCACGCGCACCAGCGGGCCATTTATCCGGGGTTCAAGCCGGGCGAACCTTATCTGGATTATTTCGTGCCTTCGCTGTTGGACGGGAACCTTTATTACGCTGATGGGCAAATTCTTGAAGAGGACTATGTTTTTGGGTCGTTTCTCCAAAGCCGCATGTACCGCGAGAAAGTGCGATGCACGGACTGCCACGACCCACACTCGTGCACGGTGAAATTCAAGGACGAGGACAAGCGCCGCGACAAGAAGAGCGAGGCGAACCGGATTAAAAACAACCAGCTTTGCTGCCAGTGCCATCTGGCGGCGACTTACGATACGCCGCAGCACCATCATCACGACCCTGAAAAATCGCTTGCGGGAACGCTCTGCATCGAGTGCCACATGGCCGAGCGGACTTATATGGTTGTCGATCCGCGGCGCGACCACAGTCTGCGGAATCCACGGCCGGACCTGACCGTGGCGTTGGGGATTCCCAATGCGTGCAACAGCCCGGCCTGCCACGACGCCGCCAAAGGCGAAACGCCCCAGTGGGCCCTGGAATACGTCGAGAAGTGGTACGGGCCCAAGAAGGAGCCGGAGCCGAAGCATTTTGCTTATGCGATTGACGCGGGCCGGCGGTTTTCGCCCGAGGGCGAGACGCTTCTGGTCGAGGCGGCCCGGCGCAAGGATCTCAGCGGGATGGTCCGGGCGAGCGTTTTGTTGCTTTTGGGACGTTATCTGACGGGGGCGGACGGCGACGCCTGGGCCATGATACGCGGGGGGCTTGAAGATCCCGACGCCCTGGTTCGGTTGGCGTCGGCCCGGGCGCTTGACGATCTGGCGTCGGCCCGATCGCGGGGAGCCATTTCGGAGGACGAGGCCGATCGCGTGTTGTTGGACGAACGGTTTTTGCGGTTGTTGGGCGATTCGCGGCGGGCGGTGCGATTCGAGGCGGTTCGGGTTCTTTCGGTGGTGCCGCGAGCGCGGTTGGGGCGCAAACATCAAAAGGCGTTCGACGCGGCGTTGGCCGAGTATGTCGAGGGACACAAGGCGGTCGACGACGAGCCGATGAGCTATACGGCGATCGGCAACGTTTTCCTTAATCAAGGCGACGCCGACGCGGCCGAGCGCGAGTATCGCAAGGCGCTTGCGATCGACGCGGATTTTGTGCCGGCCCGCTCGCAGCTTGCGATGGTTTATTACGGCCGGGGCGAAAAAGCGAAGGCGGAGGCTGAATACGGCCGCATTTTGAAGTCGCAGGAAGGCCGCATTTCGCGTTTCGCGACGGTTGTGCCCGAGGTTTATTACTCGCTTGGAATCCTGGTGGCCGAGGACGAGGCCCGATGGACCGAGGCGGCCGAGCTGCTGGCCAAGGCGGCCGAGCTGGCCCCGACCAATCCGCGGATTCGCCGCAACCTCGGGTGGTTGTATGAACGGATGGGTCGGGTGGAGGATGCCGAGCGCGAGCTGCGGGAAGCCCACCGGCTTTCGCCCTCCTGGGTCGAGGCGTTACACACGCTGGGTTTTTTCTATTTAAGGCATGGTCAACCGGCCAAGGCGGTCCAATGTGCGCGGCGATGGCGCGAACTCTATCCCAAGGATCCCGCGGCCCGGCAGTTTTTACGCGAAGCCGAGCGGGCGGCCGGGGGCGAGGGCGAATGAATCGCGGTTTCTTTGAGGAATATGGTTGACAGAACAGCGCGGGATGGGTAGGTTTCTGGCTCGGGGCATGGTCTGTGGCACTCGGTGTTGGGGATTTATTAAAAGGGAGGCCGTTTATGATGCGCAGAACACTAATGCTTGGGGTGGCCGTCGTTTTGGTTGGAATTTGTGTGGGGCGGGCAGTCGCTTATGACTACGAGTATGGGTACGACCCGCAGTCGCAGACGTTCGTGGAAGAATACGATCCGCAGATGCTGGGGGCGCCGCATTGGATTCCGGGAACGCAGACGATGTATGTTCCGAATGTCGAGCGTCCCTATCCGTGGTGGAAGAGCGTCTCCTTGGTCATTGATTACACCGCGCCGGATGCTCCGTCGGCACCACCCGGCATGATTTGGGTGGCGGGGCCTGGCGGAACAGGCATTCTCGCCGCCGAGTGGATGCTGGAGTTGGATCCCGAAATGGGGCAGGTGTGGATTGGCAATTTCTATTTGCCGGATCAGCCGGGTTCCGAAACCATCGGCTTCGACGAGCCTGGTTATAAGAACGGCACGCCGTTAGAGAACGGCTACACGCCCAGTTTCATCAACGTTGGCACCGAGTGCATTCCCGAGCCGGCCGCGCTGGTGTTGTTGGCCGTGGGCGGACTGTTGGTTGCCGTCCGGCGTGGACGCCGCGGTTGATTCGATCCAGTAAACCATCCTCAGGGAACGGGCCAAAGCCCGTTCCCTTTTGTTTTTGTGTAGGATTATAAGTAGTTTCTGCTGCGGAAAGGGCCGGTCGGCGGGATTGTCGCCTTTCGCTCCGCGAAAGTAGCGTGGAATAGTCGCTGCTTTCGCGGAGCGAAAGGCG
>JAFGAY010000248.1 GCA_016933425.1 Pirellulales bacterium | reverse complement strand
CTGAAAATACGTCAACTCGACATAGCGCGACTCGCCGCCTAAAATTCTTGCTGCCAAAACAAACTTCTACGGATTTGCAATACGGAGGAGAGCATTATGAGTTGACCATCCGTTTCAGACCATCTTTGAGGTGAAGAACGTTGAAGTTGATAAGTAATCCGACCGGCTTTCCACTCAGTTTCAGATAAGATATCAGTTGTGCTTGATGGATCGGCAGTATCTTTTCGACCGATTTGAGTTCCAAGACGACAGTATCTTCAACTAAAAGGTCAATCCGATAACCTGCGTCAATCTTAATATTCTCGTAGATGACAGGTAATACGCATTCTAATCTGAACGCTCGATACTCGAATTCGCCAAGTCGTTGCAGGACAACACGTAAGCAATGCTAGCAACGCGCTACTTCAGATTAGAAAGGGTATAACTCGACTTGTGAAGCTGCTTTCAATCCCTTTCGGTGAAGTTCGAAGAGAAGGCACGCTTCGTAGGTGGATTCCAGCAATCCCGGGCCGAGCACTGAATGAACTTTCATTGCCGCATCAATAATTCGGCCGGTTATTTCTTCGTGCCGCACCCGAGAACCTTCTGTTGGTGGTTGTTTTTCAAATACCCCTTTTTTGCCAAGTCGGAAACTGCCGAGGCCTTCCTCCGTGTTCCTCCGCGTCCTGCGTGGTGAATAGTCTAGCTTCGCGGCAACATTGTTGTCAGGCATAGCCTGACCTACAGAGTTTCCATAGTTCCCGCCGGGTCGCGACCCGTCCTGCGGAGTTGACCTGTAATATTCCCGCGTCTCCGAGGCGAGTTTTGCTCTCTTTACGCCTTGCCGGCCATGGCTTCGGCCAGGATTTTCGACGTGCTGGGGCGCATGATTCGCGGGTCGACCTCCTGGCCGGCCAGGAGGGTGGCGCGGACCTGCTTGCCGGAAATAAAGACCGGTTTTTCGTCCGGATGGTTCTCCATCAAATCGACCCGGCCGAGCGATTCGTAAAACGCGGCAAAACCCACTCGCAACGGTTTGATGCGTAGATCGCCGTTGAGGCGGTCGAAAACGTCTTGGGCGTCGAAATCGCCCCAGATGGGCGAGCCGTCGTGGTACGGGGCGTCGGCGTGCTTGCGCCCGATGATAATGTCCGAAAATCCGAAATTCTGGCGATAGATGGCGTGCATCACCGCCTCGGCCGGCCCGCCGTAGAACATCTTGATGTCGAGCCCCAGCAGAATGACCCGATCGGGCACGGCCTCGCCGCGTGGTTCCCAGAGGGCTGGATCGCTGTCGCCGGCGCCCAGCGCTCGATCCTCGATCAGTTTTTCATAGGTTCGCATCCGCACGTCGGCGTGGACGTCGTCGCCTTTGGTTTCGCCGATCAGCGGATTCAAACAGGCGCCCGCATTGTGGCCGGCGCGCAGCAGCGTTTCCAGGCCGTAAACCAGCGCGTACTCATGAGCGCGGTGCAGCGGGTTGCGGGTCTGGAAGGCGACGACCCGATCCCAGCCTTTCTTGGCCAGCAATCGCCGAACCTCGCGGGGCGAAAGCACGTACTTGCCGAACCGCGGGTGCTTGGGTTGAGGCAAAACCTGGACCGATCCGCCGACCAGGTGCGTTTTATCGGCATCGCCCACCAACACCATGTCGGCGCCGGGGTGGTCGGTTCGCTCGGTGCCGTAGACCTTGGCCAGATATTTTTTCTTGTCCCAGGGAAAAACGTCGCTGAGTTCCAGGATGCCCAGAACCCGGCTGGAACCATTCACCAGCGTCACTTCTTGCCCGGGCGAGAGCCGCGAGGCCAACTCGGCCGTGACGGGCAGGCTGATGGGAATGGTCCAGGCATAGTTCCGGCCGTTGTGTTCAATGACCTGTTCCTCGAGCACCCGATCGTAGGTCGCGCGGTCCATGGGGCCGACCAGCGGGCTGAGCCCTCCGTCGCCGAAACGGTGGACGCTCGAAGCGTCGGCGTCGGAGACGGGCAATTTGGGAAGCGACGCGGCGCGGGCGAGCAACGATTCGGCCGCTTCGCCGCTGACGATGCGCGAGACGGGCTCTTCCAAACCGCCGTGGACGGGAACAAGGGATGCCATGGGGAGAAATCCTTCTGTTGCTGGTTGTCGAGTGCGAGGGCGCCTGGGCCGGGGACGAAGAGGGTCCAATATAGCCCGACGACCCATTGGCGGCAAGTTCGCCCATGGTCGGGGTGCGGTAACCATTTATGGCGGTACGCGGCAAAATGTGGCTGGAGGTCCACGCTCCGTCGTGGCTGCGTGTAACGGACAAATGCGGCCACGACGGAGCGTGGCCCTCCATATCAGAGGACGCGCAGGGACTCGCTCTATGAATCTTGCCTATCTTGACCACGAAGAATTCCCGCGTCCATGCTTGGTCGCCGGGATTGTCGCGGGCCGATTATGGGAAGAGAACCCCCTGGCGAGTGCTGCTGCACTCGCGGAAGAACGGCCGCTTGTTTCCAAGCCTCAGGCGTGGTGCGCCCGCCGTGGATCGTCCTGCATCCGATGGAGCAATTCGGCCAGGGTGATTTTGTGGAGCATGTCGCGCTCCACGTTTTCCACCTCGCGCCAGGCTCGCAACAGAACCTTAACGGCGGGCGAATCGGGAGAACCACTGCTGGGTTTCTCTCGATTGCCCTTGGGTTCTCCCTCGATGACCTCCATGACTTGCCCGAGAGAGACCTCGGAGGGTTTTTTGATCATGCGGTATCCACCGGCCGCTCCCCGGATGCTGGCAACCAAGCCGGCACCCTTGAGTTGCAGGAGAATCTGCACCAGGAAGCGGGGAGGAACCCCATGGCGTTCGGCGATCTTCCGAATCCGGACGGGTTCGTCGGAACCGAACCGAGACGCCAGTTCCAGCATGGCAATGCATGCGTACTCGGTTTTCGCTGAGATTTTCATGCCATTTCGCCCACGACTACCTATGGTCAAGGATCGATAAGCCCAGGGGGAGAGGCGATTGGATCGACGAGGAGATACAACCGCCACGAAGGCTCGCCAACACTACGTTTATCCCCGACGGACCGCTGCGTCCTCGTCTTCAACAAACGAGAGTCGCGTCGGACGTCGTCCTGACCAATGAGCCGCGCCGCCAAGGCGACCAGCCATATAATTATTATAGGTACAGTTGGCAAAATCAAGTGGAACTAACAGAAAACCGAACCCATTGCCTATACCCTATCCACCCGACGGAAACCTGCCAAGAGGGGCTTTTAGGAAATCACTTTGAAGACCCCCCCCAGAAGATTTGTTTTTCCAAGGGCAGTTCATGAGGATTGAGTCTGTATTCCATGGGCGGTTTTCGGCTCCGACCGGACCATGGATCAACCAGGGTGCTTGCACCGCGACCGTGGATTCGTTGTGCGAGGGAATTTCGATACGATTCCACGGTTTGCCGAATATGGCGAAAATCAGGGGTACTTGACGATCGGCATCCCAATCGACACCATGACCTTCGGGGGGCACGCGATGCTCATTTGATGTTCTCCCATGGACTTTTCGCAACGTGGATCGAGTCCCCCGGCGGAGCATGTCGAATGCGCACGACGGCATAAGCTGATATAACTTGGCTCTTGCATTTCCGTTTCGGTGAGTTCCGCCCGCCAACATCCAAAACAAACTATGGCCCACAAAGCATATCTGGCCGTTGACCTCGGAGCTTCCAGCGGCCGGCACGTTGTCGGACGTTACGACGGAAAGCGTTTAACCCTCGACGAGGTCTATCGTTTCGAGAATGGTCCGGTCGAAATGGCCGGAACTCTGTTTTGGGATTTGCCTGCTCAGTGGGCCCACCTTCAGCAAGGTTTCCGCGCGGCGGCCGCGGCCGTCGCGCCGATCATGAGCGTCGGCGTGGATACGTGGGGCGTTGATTTCGGCCTCCTGGGACGCGGCGACACGTTGTTGGGCAATCCGTGCCACTATCGCGATGCCCGCACCAACGGCATTATGGAACGGGCCTTCGGCATGATTCCCCGCCGGGAGATTTTTCGCCGGACGGGGCTTCAGTTCATGCAGTTTAACACGCTTTTCCAACTTCTGGCGATGAAGTTGGCCGGCTCGCCCCTGTTGGACGTCGCCGAGTCGTTGCTCATGATGCCCGACTTGTTCCACTGGCTCATGACGGGCGTCAAGTGCAATGAATTCACCGACGCCTCGACCTCCCAGATGCTCGATCCGGTCCGGGGTGATTGGGCGGCCGACATGGTCGAGGCCTTCCATCTGCCCAGCAGGATTCTCGGACCCATCGAACCACCCGGCACGAACCTGGGCCCCCTACGTCCCGGACTGGGGTTGTCGGCCAATGTCGTTTTGCCGGGTTCGCACGACACGGCCAGCGCCGTGGCCGCGGTTCCGGCCGCCGGTTTCGGCGGCGACTGGTGTTACATGAGCGTGGGCACCTGGGCCCTGATGGGAATCGAATCGCGCGAGCCGGTCGTTAACGACAAGGTGCTCCAGTGCGGTTTCACGAACGAGGGCGGGGTGTGCGGCACCACGCGGCTGCTCAAAAACATTTGCGGCCTGTGGCTCGTCCAGGAATGCCGCCGTGCGTGGAATCGGACCGGACGCGATTGGAGCTGGGAAGACCTCAATCGACTGTCAGCCGCGGCGACGCCGCTCCGTTCGTTCATCGATCCCGACGCTGGCGCGTTTCTCGCGCCCGACGACATGCCCGGTGCGATTCGCCGGTTTTGCGCCGAGACGGGCCAGCCGGCGCCCGAGAGCGAAGGGGCCGTGCTGCGGTGCGCCTTGGAAAGCGTGGCCATGAAATCGCGATGCGTAGTGGCGATGTGCGAGGAGCTTGCCGGCCGGCGCATCGAGACGATCCACATGGTCGGCGGCGGCATCCAGAACCGGCAGCTTTGCCAGGCGGTTGCCGACGCGTGCGGCCGGCGCGTTCTGGCCGGGCCCGTCGAGGCCACGGCGACCGGCAACATTCTGGTCCAGGCCGTCGCGGCCGGCGACATCGGGTCGATCGCCGAGGGGCGCGACGTCGTCCGCGCCAGCTTCGACGTGAAAGAATACGAACCCCGCGAAACGGCCGCGTGGGAAGAAGCGCACGAGCGTTTTTCGTCCGTGTTGAATCGCGCCGTGTAGCATCCCGCGATCCTGGATGGGCGGTCATGGCGCGCCGGCGAACAGGGATTTCCGCCATTCGGCTGAAAGTTTGGGAATTTTCGTCACTTGGCTAATACGTTGCCAACATCTTGATTCGGAGCTATTTCATGATCAACGTCGGTGTTACGGGTCTGGGTTTCATGGGGATGATTCATTACCTGGCGTACCAGCGCGTTCGGGGCGCCGCGGTGAAGGCGATTTGCGAGGTTGATCGCCGCCGGCTGGCCGGCGACTGGCGGAGCATCAAGGGAAATTTCGGCCCGGCCGGCCGAAAGATGAAACTCGCCGGCGTCGCGCGTTACCGCGAGCTGGACCAGCTCTTGGCCGATCCAAAAATCGACCTGGTCGACATTTGCCTGCCGCCCGAGGCCCACGCCGAGGCCGTGTTGAAATCGTTGGCGGCGGGCAAGCACGTTTTTTGCGAGAAGCCCATCGCCATGCGCGCCGACGACGCTCAGCGGATGGTCCAGGCGGCCCAACGCGCCGGGCGCCAGCTTCTCATCGGCCAGGTGTTGCCGTTCATCTCGGCCTATCGCTTTGCCTATCGAACCATCGCCAGCGGAAAGTACGGCAAGCTGAAGGGGGCCCACTTCAAGCGAATTTGCTCCGATCCGACGTGGATGAAGGACTACTGGGATCCTGAAAAGGGGGGTGGGCCGGTCGTCGATCTGAACATTCACGACACCCACTTCGTCCGCCTCGTCTGCGGCATGCCCAAGGCCGTCCACACGGTCGGCCGGATGCGCGGCCAGGTCGTCGAGTTGTTCCACACCCAATTCCTTTTCGACGATCCGCAACTCATGGTTACCGTGACCGGCGGGGCGATCAACCAGCAGGGCCGACCGTTCACCAACGGTTACGAAATCTACCTGGATCGAGCCACGATCCTCTTCGATTCGTGGGCCAAGGTGCCGGTGACCGTGCTCACGGACGACGGCCGGGTGCGCCGGCCCAAGCTGGCCGGCGGCGATCCGGTCGACGATTTCGCCCTGGAGATTCGGGAAGTCGTCCGCGCGGTTCGCACGGAAACGCCGTCGCCGCTTCTGGACGGCCAGTTGGCCCGCGACGCGCTGGTGCTGAGCTACAAACAAGCCGAGTCGGCCCAGCGGCGGTGCGCGGTGAAGGTGTGAGGACGTGTTGGCGAATACAAGGGACGCTTCGATCCACCGGCGCAAAGTTGGTGGGGTTTTTTGTTCGGCAAGGTAGTTGCCATGCCTCGTTCCACCGGGGCAAGTCCAGTGGGGATTAAGGGCCCCCAGGCTCATTAATCCTTTGCGATTCCGTGGTTAGGATTCGACCATGCATTCCGCTGCGCCCATGCGTTCATGAGCATCTTGTAAGAATCGCGTTAGGCCGCGACAATGACAGTCTCGCAGTCGTTTGGCTTGGCGTTTCGGGCCGCGCGGCTAAAGTTCGCCGGAGCTTACCGCGATTTCACGCGACTTGGGCTTTTCCGCCCGGGACGTTTTTCTTGCAAGAGGTGAATGGATGCTTGATTTTGTCGCGCTGGCCATGGTGGTCGGCCTGGGAATGTTGGCGTGGGACTGCGTCGAGGTGGGCCGGAACGACGCGGCCAACCTGGTCAACGCCGTGTTCGGCGCCCGCGTGATGCGCCGCCGTGTGGCGGTGGCGATCGCGGGCGTGGCGGTTGTCTTGGGTGCTTCCTTTTCTTCACCGGTGATGGAAACGGCGCGAAAAGGCATCTTTGATCCAAACGTTCTATCGATCGACAAGGCCATCGCCATCTATATCAGCGTCTATTTCGTCGACACGGTGCTTTTGTACACGTTCTCGGGTTTTGG
>JAFGAY010000247.1 GCA_016933425.1 Pirellulales bacterium | reverse complement strand
GGCTAGCGGGCCAAACGCCAGACAGGTCTGAAACGGGTCGATCGACAAATCCATGGTTCGGTTCGCAATAGACTTGGGTAACGCTTCAGCCGAATGGCGGCTAACGCTTATCTCGTCTGATACTTCAGATGGCTGAAGTATTAAAAAACTTGGGTACTCGCGCGCCGCCCGGTTTTGCCCACGACACGCCCGGCTCACGCAAAATAGGCCACCGCGTTCTCAAACATCTTCAATCCGTCGCCGGTTCGCGTGGTTTCGGGCCGGGTCCAGCGAGGGTGTTGGGTCCGCGTAATGTGGCGTTCGGGATGCGGCATCAATCCCAGCACGCGGCCCGACGGATCGCACACGCCCGCCACGTCGGCCTGCGAACCGTTGGGATTATCGGGGAAATGGAGCGTGGAAGAGGAAACCGGCTTTTTCTCCTCCAGCGGAAGATAACGCAGCGGCAACTGGCCGGCCGCGTCAAACCGCCGCAACGTTTCCTCATCCCGGGCAACGAATTTGCCCTCGGCATGGGCCACGGGCAGGTACATTTCGTCGATGCCCTTCAAAAACACGCATTTCGATCCGTCGCAGCCCAATCGAACCCAACGGTCCTCGTAGCGGCCCGAGTCGTTCCACGTCAGCGTGGCCGCGGGTCCGCCGCCGTTCGTGTCGCCCAGCAGCACTCCCAGCTTGATCAGCACCTGAAATCCGTTGCAGATGCCCAGGATCAGCTTGCCCTCGTCCTTGAATCGTGCGACGGGTTCGCCCAGGTGATGCTCGATCTGGTTGGCCAGAATCCGCCCGGCGGCCACGTCGTCGCCAAAGCTGAATCCACCCGGCACGCACAAAATCTGAAACCGGTCGAGCAGCGAGGGATCGTCGAGCAACCGATTGACGTGCACGCGCTCGGTCTTCGCGCCGGCCGTCTCAAAGGCAAACGCCGTCTCCAGATCACAATTCGTGCCCGGGGCACGCAGGACAATAACATTAGGTGGGGACATGGAGAGGGATTAGGAATTGGAGATTAGGGATTGGAGATTAGGGATTGGCTTTTCCTAGCCACGGGCGGAAGCCCGCGAGGCCCGCGGTCGTACCATTACCACGCCAGCGGCTTGCGCCATGCTTCCTTCAACACATTCACGTCGACCTCGATCAACGGGGCGGCCGTTTCGTCGGCGGCGATGCGGAGCGTCGAATCCGCCGCGACCCGGCCAATCGCCGCCGCCGGCACGCCGGCCAGCGCCGCCTCGAACCGTGCCGCGTCGTCCGCCCGTAGCTCGCAGAGGAACCGCGTGTTCGACTCGCTGAACAAGAGCACGGCCGGCCGATCGGCGTCGGCATCGCGGGGCGTCTTATCGAGTGAGATACGCAATCCGAACCCGCCGGCAAACGCCATTTCGGCCGCGGCCACGGCCAGTCCGCCCTCGCTCAGGTCGTGGCACGCGCGGACCAGCCCGGCGTCGATTGCCCGATGAATCGCGGCAAACGTCCGCTTGGCCGCCTCCACGTCGACCGTCGGCGCCCGCCCGCCGCCGAGCTCATGGACCATAGCAAAATGCGATCCCCCCAACTCGTTTTTCGTCAACCCAACCAGGTACACGAGGTTGTCCGGCTGTTTCAAATCCATTGTGACGCAACGCCGGACGTCGTCGACCTGGCCGATCGCGCTGATCAACAGCGACGGCGGAATGGCGATTGGTTCCGAGGCTCCCTCGGGCCGGAATTCGTTGTTCAGGCTGTCCTTGCCGCTCACGAACGGCATGACCAGCGAGACCGACACGTCGTGGCACGCCCGGGCCGCGCGCACGAGCGACCCCAGCGTCTCCGGCCGGTCGGTGTTGCCCCAGCAGAAGTTGTCCAGAATGGCGATTCGCGCCGGATCGGCGCCCACCGCCACGCAATTGCGCGCCGCCTCGTCGATCGCGCTGGCCGCCATGTGATAGGTGTCCAGATCGCCGTAGCGCGGGTTCATCCCACAAGCGATCACGATGCCCCGGGCGCTGTCGAGCAAGGGCCGCAGCACCGCGGCGTCGCTCGGCCCGTCGTTCGCCGCGCCAACCAGCGGTTTAATGACGCTTCCGCCTTGGACCTCGTGGTCGTATTGGCGAATGATCCAATGCTTGCTGGCCACGTTGAGCGAGCCGAGGATTTTTTGCAGGGATTGGGCAAGGTCCAACTCATGGATTTCCGACAACGGCAACTCGACGACCGGCGGCGGCGCGTAGACGGCCTCGCGCACGACGGGCGGCCGGCCACCGTGCAAAAACTCCATCGACAGGTCGGCCACCTCGTGGTCGCCGTATTTCAACAGCAGCCGGCCGGTCGGCGCGAATCGACCGATCACCGTGGCCTCGACGCCCTCCGACGCGCACAAGGCCGAAAGCTCTTCCCAACGCGACTCGGACACGGCGACGACCATCCGCTCCTGGGCTTCGGAGATCCAAATCTCGGTATAGGATAGTCCCTCGTACTTCAACGGCACGCGGTCGAGCCACACCTCGGCGCCGATGTGCTCGCCCATTTCGCCCACGGCGCTCGAGAATCCGCCGGCGCCGCAGTCGGTCACGGCGTTGTACAGCCCGCGATCCCGCGCGACCAGAAGCACGTCGAGCAACATTTTTTCGGTGATTGCATTGCCAATCTGCACGGCGCCGCCCGACAGTTCGTCGCTCTCGTGCGTGAGTTCGGCCGAACTGAACGTGGCGCCGTGGATCCCGTCGCGGCCCGTCCGTCCTCCCAACGCGACGATCAGGTCGCCGGCCACCGGGTTTTTCGTCGATTTATCGCGCGGGATGAGCCCCACGTTGCCGCAGTAGACCAGTGGGTTGCCCAGGTAGCGCGGATCGAAATAGACGGCCCCGTTGACCGTCGGAATGCCCATCCGGTTGCCGTAGTCGCGCACCCCGTGGACCACGCCCTTCATGACCCGGCGCGGATGGAGCACGCCCTGGGGAATCGCGTCGGCTGGCGTGTCGGGCGGTGCGAAACAAAACACGTCCGTGTTGCAGATCGGCTTGGCGCCCATGCCCGTCCCCATCGGATCGCGGATCACGCCGCCGATGCCCGTGTTGGCGCCGCCGTAGGGCTCCAAGGCCGACGGATGGTTGTGCGTTTCGACCTTGAAGCAAACGTTGTACCGCTCGTCGAATCGGATCACTCCGGCGTTGTCCTCGAACACGCTCACGCACCAATCATGTTCGCCCGCCTCGCGGCGAATTCGCCGGGTCGCGGCGAAGATGGTCTCCTTGAGCATGTTTTCGTAGTTTGTCTCGCCCGCCTCGTCGCGATAGTGAATCCGCCCGGCAAGCGTCTTGTGGCTGCAATGCTCGCTCCAGGTTTGGGCCAGCGTTTCGAGCTCGATGTCGGTCGGTTCGCGGCCTAACTCGCGGAAATAGGTCTGAATGGTCCGCATTTCCTCGACCGACAGAAAGAGCTGCCCTTCGAGGCTCAGCCGCCGCAGGGAATCGTCGTCCATCTCGCAAAGCGCCACCGCGACCCGCTCAAACCGATAAGGCGAACCGACGGCCAGGTGGGTGAATTCCAAGGGGCCGACGATCACCTGCTCGATGGCGTCGTTGGCCAGCACGCGGGCGGCAAGCGCCTCGGCCTCGCCGTCCGACAGCCCGGCGACCCAATACTTCTTGAGCGTTCGCACAGCGTCGACCGAAATGCCCATGTCGGCTATCGCCCGAAGCGCGCTTTCGGCCACAGGATCGGTCACGCCCGGCTTGGGTAGGACGTGAATCAATCGGGCGCTGCTCCCTGACGGTCGCGGTTCGGACAAGGCATCGCCGACCCGAGCGATGACCGTCCGTTGGACCACGCCGTCGGCCAGCAATTCGGCCGTAATCCGCTCGACCTGCTCCGGCCGAAGCTCTCCCTGGAGCAGATATCCATGGGCCGCGTCGATCGCCAACGAAGCCGGAAACCCGAGGTCGGCCGCCTCGGCGGTGGCGGATTGGGCCAATCGGTTCGGCTGGCCCGGCGCCGGATAGATGTCAACTTCCCAAAGCATCGCGGTTTTTCTTGGCTAGGGTCAAAATCCGTTCCAACTCCGCGTCGTCGTCCGCCGCGATGGCCGCCCGGAGCGACGCCAGCCGTCGGCCAAAATCGTCCAAGGCCGCCAGCACGTTCTCGCGGTTGAGTTTGAAGATGGGCTTCCAAATCTCGCTTTCGCCGGCGGCAACCCGCGTCATGTCCAACAATCCCGTGCCGGCCAGCCGGAAACAATCTTCCGACAGACTGGCCGCCAGCGCCACGGACACGGCGTGGGGCATGTGGCTTGTCGCGGCCACCAACCGGTCGTGCTCGTCGGCCGACATGCGAATGACCATCGAGCCAAGATGTATCCAGAACTGCTCGAGCAGGTCGTAGTCCTTCGCTTGCGTGTTCTTCGTCGGCGTCAACACGGTGACCCGGCCGTGAAAAAGATCGGCCGAGGCATGGGCCGCACCCGTCTTCTCGCGCCCGGCCAACGGATGAGCGCCCAGAAACCGGCACCCCCGGGGCAACCCGTCGTCCAACGGCTCGACGATCAACCGTTTCGTGCTGCCCGCGTCGGTAATGAGCGCTCCCTCGGGGCAATGATCGGCCACTCGCCGAACGTCCTCGACAATCCGGCCGACGGGCGTGCAAACGATCACCAACTCGGCCTCGGCCACGCCCTTTTCGAGGTTCACGGTCGTTTGGGTTACAGCCCCCACCCGCCGGGCCGTCCGCAAACTGTCCTGGCGACGGCCGATGCCGACCACGTTTCGAGCCAGCCCTCGTTCGCGCAGGGCCAAACCAATCGATCCGCCAATCAGCCCCACGCCGACAATGGCCACCGTATTGAACGTCTTCATGGCGACTTCACCCGCCCATGCACGCAAAAAACCGCGCCCCTCTCCGTCCGACAAAACGGAGTATTGTAGCACAT
>JAFGAY010000246.1 GCA_016933425.1 Pirellulales bacterium | reverse complement strand
GTGTAACCGATCTCAGCCCGCCAGCAATCCGCAAGTCGGCGGGTGGGGTTAGCGGGTTTCTTTTCTCGCGCGGAGACGCGGGGACGCGGAGAAGACGCGACGGAGCGCGTCTTTCCAGGACCCTCCCATTCCCCGTCCCTACACGTCGAGCCGTTTGACTTCCAGCGCGTGTTTTTCGATGAATTCGCGCCGTGGTTCGACTTTGTCGCCCATCAGGACGCGGAACAGGTCGTCGGCGGCGCCCGCGTCTTCCATGGTGACTTTCACGAGCGTGCGGTTTGCCGGGTCGAGCGTGGTGGCCCGGAGTTCTTCGGCGTTCATTTCGCCGAGGCCTTTGAATCGAGTGACTTGCAGGCCCTTTTCGCCGGCCGAGCGGACCGCGGCCAGCAGCCCGCGAAGATCGTCGAGCCCCGTGGTCGTCTCGCCGCGGCGGAGATGATATCGTGCGTCCTCAACGCCCGTCCGCTCGATGGGAAACAGGGCGTCGATCTCAAAACCCATTTCGCGCAGGTCGGCCAATTGGTTGTTGATCGACCGGACTTCGTGCAGTTCGACGATGTGGACGCGCTGGGCTGTTTGGCCGTTATCGGGCAGCGCCTCGCGGGGTCGGTCGCTCACTTCCAACTCCGTGCCGACCGTGGCTTCCTGTTCGGCCAGGAACGCATCAAGCTCGTCGCGCGTGCGGAACCATTTTTCCTCGTGACCGAAGAAAACGTGGTAGACCGGCAGTCGGCCGGTCGCCGGGTCCTGCCGGGCGGCGTGGGCCCGAAGGCTTATTCCGCGGCGTTCCAGCGCGACGAGCGATTCCTCCAAGGCGGACAGAGTGCGGCAGAGCCGTTCCATTTGCTGGCCCTGGATCGTGCGGCCGTCGCCCGGCTCGAAGGAGGCGTCGCCCAGCCCCGCTTCGAGCAGTTGTTCTTTCATTTCCTCTTCGGTCTGGATGTAATAGGTTTCCTTCTTGCGGCGCACGCGGAACAGGGGCGGCTGGGCGACGTAGACGTGACCGCCCTTGACCAGATCGTACATCTGCCGGTAGAAAAACGTCAGCAGCAGCGTGCGGATGTGCGAGCCGTCGACGTCGGCGTCGGTCATGATGATGACTTTGCCATAACGCCGCTTGGCCAGGTTCATCTCGGTGCCGATGCCCGAACCAATGGCCGAGATCATGCTGCGGACTTCCTCGTTGGCCAGCACGCGGTCGTCGCGCGATTTGTAGGCATTGATAATCTTGCCGCGCAGCGGGAGAATGGCTTGGTATTCGCGGATGCGTCCGCCCTCGGCGCTTCCGCCGGCCGAATCGCCCTCGACCAGATATAGTTCGCACTTATCGACGTCGCGGCTCGTGCAGTCGCGGAGTTTACCGGGCAGGCCGCCGCCGGTCAACGCGCCTTTGCGCTCGCGGACCAGCGCTCGGGCCTTTCGCGCGCTTTCCCGAGCCTCGGCCGCGAGCAGTCCTTTTTGAACGATGGCGCGAGCCGTTTTTGGATTTTCCTCGAGAAATCGGGCCAGGTTTTCACCGACGGCCGAATTGACGAGACCCTCGATTTCGCTGTTGCCTAGCTTGGTTTTCGTTTGGCCTTCGAACTGCGGCTCGGGCACGCGGAGGGCGACGACGGCCGTGAGCCCCTCGCGGCAGTCGTCGCCGGTGGGGATAAGATCCTTGTAAAGGCCCTCCCGTTTTCCATAAGCGTTGAGGGTCCGCGTGATGGCCGACCGGAAACCGGAAACGTGGGTGCCGCCTTCGGTTGTGCTGATGTTATTGACGTAGGAGTGGACGTTTTCGGTGAATTCCGACGAATACTGCAAAGCGATTTCCAGCCCGACGCCGTCGTAGTCGCCGGCTATGTAAATAATGTCGGAGTGGATCGGTTCGCTGGCTCGATTCAGGTATTCGACGAATTGAAGAATACCGTGTTCATATTGGAATGTTTCCCCGTCGCCGGTCCGCTCGTCGAACAGCACGATCTTGACGCCGCGGTTGAGGAACGCGAGTTCTTGCAGCCGTTTGTGAAGCACCGTGTAAATGAAATGAGTGGTCGAGAAAATTTGCGGATCCGGTTTGAAGGTGGTTTTGGTCCCTACGCGGTCGCTACGGCCGATCCGGCGGACTTCGCCCGTGGGCACGCCGCGTTCGTATTCCTGTTGGTAGACGCGACCGTCGCGGCAGACCTCGACCTCGCACCATTCCGAAAGGAAGTTGACCACGGTAACGCCGACGCCGTGCAGCCCGCCGGACGTTTGATAGGCTCCCTTGCTGAATTTGCCGCCGAATTTGAGGACGGTCATCACGCCTTCGAGCGTCGATTTGCCCAGGTCGGGATGCTCCTCGACGGGAATGCCGCGGCCATTGTCCTCGACTGTGATCGAGCCGTCGTTGTTGACGCGAACCGAGATTTCCGTCGCGTATCCGGCCATCGCCTCGTCGATCGAGTTGTCGACGACTTCGTAAACCAGGTGATGCAGGCCCCGGTTTGTGCGGTCGCCGATGTACATGGCGGGCCGTTCGCGGACGTGTTCGAGGTCGCTGAGATGTTCGAGCTGTTCGGCGCCGTATTCCGCGTCGCCCTTGGCCAGCCGGTATTGGGGAAGGTCGCTGTCGGCCGAGGTCGCCGCCGTGTCTGGGTTTTGGGGCGCGGCTTGCGCTTCCGGTTGTTCGGGTTTGGAGCTTTGGTTTTCTGACATGGCGTGTATTCGTTTTTTATGGATTGACGTAGCGTCCGTTTTTCCCAATGGGTTCCGGCACGCCGTCGATCGGCATGACCTGGAACCGGAGGTCTCGGACCGGCGTGTCGGGCAGCAGACGCCGTATGCTGGAAAGCAACTCCGCTTTCTGAAAAACCAATTCTTGCACGATGGTCGAATTTGCAACGGCCACTTCGAGGACGCCGCGGCGCACCCGGCCGGGCCGCGTGTAACGCGCGGCCGCTTCGCCAACGGCCTCGCGCCAGACCTTTTCCATGTAGCCGGCCGTCTGGACTTGGGCGAATCCGGTTCGGGCCATCAGGTCGTTGACGATCTGGCCGATGGGCTGCGGTCCCTTGGGACGAGCGGTTCGTTTCTTGCCGACGGGCATGAATCTACTGTCCTTGCGACAAAGGCATGATCACGTAAGCGTAGCCGTCGTCGGTCTTGCAGACGACGGCCGTCTCGCCGTCCTTGACGCCGAATTCGAGGTTCTGGTCCGGTTCGAGCGCTTTGAGAAAATCGCTGACGTAACGCGGATCGAGGCGTACGCGAATTTCCGGCCCATCGTAGGCGATCGGCAGTTCGACCCTCGACTCGCCCAACTCGCCGCCATGGCCGATCATTTCGAGCGTTCCGTCGGCAAACCGGAAGTCAACGCCGCGCCGCTCTTGGCCGATGACAATGGCCGCCTGGCGCACCGCCGCGTGGAATTCGCCCACCGTCAAACGGATGTCGACCAATTCGTCGCGAGCGGGGAAAACGGCTCGCCAACTGGGAAAACGTCCTTCGATCAATCGAGCGTAAACTGTGGTGCGCTGACTCTGAACCAAAACCGCGTTATCCCGCACGGCCAAGAATATCTTTTCGTCGTTCTCTGCCGTGGCACGCTCCAAAAGGTGCATGGCGCGGGCCGGCACGATGGTCATTTCCTCGCCGCTCGCTGCCTGGCCAATGGCTTTTGCCGGCCCAACCTGCTTTGCCAGACGGCGGCCGTCGGTGCTCACGCCAATGATTTCCTCGTCGCCAAACTCGAGCAAAACGCCACCCAAGGCATAGCGTGTGCTCTCGTTGTCCGTGGCAAATATGGTGCGCCGCACCAATCCCCGGAAGGCGGCGGCGGGCACCTCGTGATAGGCGTCGGCGTCGAATGCCTGGACGTCGGGATAGGACGCCGGATCCTCGCAGGGAAGCTGGAATTTGCTCCGCTGTCCCTCGATGACCACGCGGCGGCCGTCGCTGGTGATCGAAAGCTGATCGTCGGGCGATTCGCGGAGAATCGACCCGACCCGATCGACCGGCAGCAAGGCCTGGCCCGCCGAGGTGGCTGGAAATCCCGACAGATCGATCCGAATGCCGACTTCGAGATCCGTTGCGGTCAAGGCAATGCCGTCATTAGTGGTTTCCAGCTTGACGTTTTGGAGGACGGGTTTTGGGCTGCGCGAAGGCACCACCGATGCTGCCGTTTGGAACGCCCTTAGGAGCTTCTCGCGGTCACATTGAATTTGCATGACTAACCTTTCCTGAAACGATAAATGGTCGGTGGCTACCGTCCGGTGGGCCGTGCAAAGGCAACGCCGCCGGTGGGTAGTAACTTATTAGATTCTTTTATATGTCGTAGTAGTAATGACAACTGACCATACTGTAGATAACCGGAGCGAGGTCGACGCAAGTGCCTTATAAGGAACGTCTTTCCTTCATTCTCTTTGGTGCATTAGACGGTGGAAAACGTGTTATTGAAATGTTTGCGGCGCGTTGGGGTGTTGTTTGCAAGGGGTTTGTGTTTTTTCGGCGAGTGTGGCGGTGTTGATAATACGCGAAGTTTTCCACATGGACCAACAGACTATCGACGGATTATTCACAACGG
>JAFGAY010000245.1 GCA_016933425.1 Pirellulales bacterium | reverse complement strand
TCACGAAGCACACGAAGAAGCCCATAGCACCAGAAGCGAAGAGACACGGTGTCCAGGGCAAATCTGCTTTTTGCTTCGTGATCTTCGTGCCCTTGTGGTATGAGAAACGTGCTTGCCGAACCCCTTGCACGGAAAAGGGTTTTGTGAAATATCGTTTTGGACAGTAGAAATAATATGGAGGGCCGCGCGCCATCGTGGCCGCGGCAACTCGTCATGCGAGGCCACGACGGAGCGTGGCCCTCCACCCCATTAGGCAATAGCACCCAGCGAAATCGGTTCCTTGCCGAAGGGCCGGACGTGAGCTAGAATTCGTTAGGTCATTCCATGGCCGTGTCGAGACGCCGCTGACCCCGCCGCGTGGCGTTTTGCGGCGGGAAATGGCGGGAGTGGTTTTTTTGCCTCATCCCGGTGTTTCGAGAAGTCAACCAAGAGAGGAGTCAGGACCCATGACGAAGATGCTTGCCGTTCTAGGAATCCTTCTGATGACCGCGTCGTTCGCTTCGGCCGATTGCGGGTGTGCCGCGGTGGCGCCGGTTGCTTATGGACCCACGCCCATGGTCGTCAACTATGGTCCGGTGGCTCCTGTCGCCTACACGGCCTATGCGTACCCGGGCTATGGGTATGGTTATGCCTATCCGGCCCCGTACGTCGTGGCCCGTCCGGTTGTGGCCGTGCCGGGGCCCGTGGTCTATGGGCCGGTCTATGGGCCGGCGGTCGTTTACCGGGCGCCCTACTATGCCCGTCCGTGGTTGTACGTGCCGGGTCAACCGGTTCGGAACACGCTTCGTGCGACGTTCCGGTAGGAACGTCGGCGGGCGCGGTTGCGTCAACTCGAAAATGTCATTTCAAGCCCATCCTCCACTGGAGGATGGGCTTTTTTGTCGGTGGCTCACGGATTGAATCGTGAGGCGGGGGTGTCTTAACGGATTTTGGCGGTATTCGGTGGAGGGCCACGTCATAAGCCGGCCTACGGTTCCCGGCGACACTTGCCCCGTCGGCTGGGGTTTGTTCTTTTAGTGCGGCTATCCGGCATAAGTATTCCCCTTGAACGTGGGGTAACGTGGCGTTCTCTCCTGGCCATGACGGGACCCTCCGTCTAGACTAGAAGAAAAGCATCGGGTCCCGGATGGTCCGGGACCCGCGCGAGGCGTTGTCGATTGCCGGGAAGCTGCCCTTGGTTGTTAGTGAATCCTCCGCTCGGAGAAATGCGCTTCGGGACCCCGACGTCCAATTGATGCTCGAGGTTCGCGACGACAGCGCCGCGGCCTTCGAGGAGTTGGTGTTGCGTTATCAGGATCGGCTGGTGGCTCTGCTGGCCCACTTGATGGGGAGCCGCGACCAGGCGGAGGACCTTGCCCAGGAGGTGTTTTTGCGCGTGTATCGCGCGAGAAAGACCTATGTGCCTGGCGCAAAGTTTTCGACGTGGCTTTTCACGATTGCCAACAACGTGGCCTCGAACGCAATGCGGACCTTGGCGCGGCGCCACGAAGTTCGGCCGGAAGTCCACGCGAGCGGGCCGATGGGCGCGAATCCGATGGACCACATGGCCCTGGCCAGCAGCAGCCAGATGCCCATCCGCCGATTGGCCAAGGCCGAAACACGCGAAATCGTTCGACTGGCGATCGAATCGCTCGGCCAACGGCAGCGAATGGCCGTGCTGTTGAGTAAATTCGAGGGAATGGGCTACGCCGACATCGCCGAAGTAATGGAGCTTTCGCCCCAGGCGATCAAATCGTTGCTGGCCCGAGCGCGGGGCAACCTGCGCGAGGTGCTGGCTCCCTACATGGAACGAGGCGAGCAACCGAATCTGCTGAAAGAATCCACCCCCGAAATCCCCAAGTCCCCAAGTCCCTAAATCCCAATCCATGTCCTCCGATCCCGGCAAACTCGAACCGGCTCCCGACTCGGCTTCGCTCGACGAGCAGTTGGTGGCCTATCTGGACGGCGAACTGGACGATGCGACCGCGCGGCACATCGAAACGCTCGTGGCGGACGATCCCGAGCTGCGCGCCCGCCTGCGGGAACTCGGTCAGGCGTGGGAATTGCTCGATCAATTGGATCGGCCGAGAATCGAGGAAACGTTCACCGAAACGACGCTCGAGTTGGTGGCGGTCCAAGCCGAAGCGGAAGCCGAGGACGACAAGACCCGCGAGCCGCGCCGCCGCCGCCGTCGCCAAGCATGGGTCGGAGGAACTTTTTTGGCCGCGGGACTGGCCGGTTTTCTGGCCGTGGCGGCGTTGTGGCCCAATCCCAACCGATCGCTCCTCGAGGATTTGCCGGTCGTCGAGAACGTCGACGAATACCTGCAAGTGCTCGGCGACGATGAAAGCGTCGACCAGAGCATTGATTTTTTAAGGCGGCTTCATCAAGAACAGTTATTTGTCGACGAGGACCGACAAGGGGAGGATGACCATGCCCCGTAACGGTTCCCTCCGAGCGATGCTTTGCGCGGCGCTGGCGGCGGCGAGTTTGCTCTTGGTCGGCGCGACCAGGGAGGAGTTGAACCAGCGCCGGCAACGGATCGAACAAATGCCGCCCGCCCAAAAGGCCGAACTGGCGCGAAAGTACGAGCGTTTTTCGCGCATGCCCCGGGAAAAACAGGACCAACTCCGCCGGTTGCACAAGCGGCTCCAAGAGAATGACGATGGACCGGCGCTGCGGGAAGTCATGTGGCTCTATTGCGATTGGCTCGGTACGCTGTTTCTCGGCGAGCGAAACGATTTGGAAAGCCTCCCGATCGACCAACGCGTCGCCAAAATCAAGGAAAAACGCTATCGCGGGCAAGATGCGAGGGCCATTCGCGAATGGAGCAAGGTCCATTTTCAACGGCTCGGCCTGACGCGGCAGAAGCTCTTCGAGGAATTGATGAACGAAATCCATTCGCGCGGCGGACGGGGACAGGGGCGCCCGCGCGAAAGAAACTCCGAGCCCTCGCTCCTCGTAAGATTGTTTCGGCTCGAGGACGCAGATTTTTCGACCCTCCGCGACCGGCTTTCGCCGGCCACTCGCGAGCGATTCGACAAGTTGTCGCCCAAGGAGCAGCGGAACTGGGTGGCGTTGGCGCTGCGCGACGTATCACGCCCGCGCCCGCCTTCCTCGGCCGTGACCGACGAACAACTGGCCGAGTATCTCAAGTCGGACCTGATATCGAGCGAGGATCGCGAGGAGTTGATGCGTTTGCCGGGCGACGAGATGTACAAACGGTTGCTCCGAATGTATCGCGCGGCGCACGCGCCCCGGTTCCAACCGGGAGGGCCCGGCCGTCGCGGACCCTGGCCTTCGCGGTCCGGCCGGTTCACTCCGCGCGGTGAACCGGGTGAACGAGGAGATCAACGGGGGGGCGACCGTGAACCTTTCCAAGGGCCGGGCCTTTCCGACTTGCGCCCCGATCAGCCGCCGCCTCCCACCGGGATCGCCGCGCCGCCGTAGAATACGCGGTTGCGAGCGTCGTCTTATTGCCCGCTGCTCAACGCGGCTGGGAGCCACGTGTGCAAGTAGTAGGCCCGAGGACACGTCGCGTCCAGCAGCGTGGCGACGTCGAATTGTATGGCCCGCGCGTCGCCTCCGGTGAGAATCGACACCAGCGTCGGTTCCGGCTTGTATTTCACGACGCGAACCTGCTTTTTGTCGAGGCCGGCCAGTTCGATGGCCCGATCGATTGCATCCTCGACAAAGCCGATCCGGTCGACCAGGCCGTTGGCCGCCGCCTGGTCGGCCGTGTAGACCTGGCCGGTGGCCAGGGCATCGAGCGCTTTGGGGTCGGCGGCGAATTTCGGCCGGCCGTCGCGCACAATTTGCTTGAACCGGTTAAAACTGTCGTCGACCAGGGCCTGAAAGATCTTTCGCTCCTGTTCGGTCATGGGTCGGGCGAGGCTGCCCATGTTTTTCAACTCGTGGCTGGCGATTGTGTCTTCCTTGACGCCGATGTCGGCCAGGAGCTTCGATAAGTCGTAGTGGGGCATCTTCACGCCGATCGAGCCGGTCCAGGTGGTGGGTTCAGCGTAAATGGAGTCGGGCGTCGAGCCGACCGCCATTGATACATAGTAACCTCCGCTCGCCGCGATCGAGCCCATGCTGACCACGATCGGAATGTCGCGTTGCTGGGCAAGCTGGCGCAGATAGTGGTAAATGTAGTCGCTGCCCGAGACGGTTCCGCCGGGCGAGTCGACCCGAAGCACGATGGCCTTGACGTTTTTGTCTTCCTTGGCCCGGTCGATTTGCCGTTTGACGTGGCCCTCGCCGTCGAGGATAACGCCGTTAAGCGAGAGAATGACGACCTTATCCGTGGCGAAACGGTTGTGCGAGAAATACTCTTCGCGCACATGATGCCTCGGGCCGAGCGAGCCGAGCCCCAGCCCGCCGATCACGACGAAGCCCAAGATTGCCAGGCCGGCCATAACCAGCAGCAACACCAGGCAACCGGTTTTCCGCCGCCGAGGCCGCGCGGCCGGCCGTATCGGTTCAACCGCTTCGGCCCGAATAGGGGTGGGGGTTGCGTGATTCGGGTTGGGGGGCATCGATTCCATGAAAGATTCCTTGGTCTAGACGGCTTCGGTTGTCACGGGAAAGGTCATTCAGTCGGACTCGGGCGCCAAGTCAAAGGGCATGGGCGTTTCGACCGATTCGACGGGCGCGCCTTCGCGGATATCCACTTCCACGCCGGTCTCGCGGTCCCGCTCGGCCTTGGTCTTTTGTTTCGCGTAAATTTCCCGGGGCAGCGGCTTTGGTTGCTCGCCGCGCGGGGCGGCCAGACGCTCGACGCCGATGCTTTGGGGAAAAACGATGTCCTGGCGATACTGGTCGCCGGGCCACGGTTGCCATTGGCGTGGATAATATCCCCAAGGACTCACCGGCACGCACGCGCGGGGGCCGGTGCACGCGATTCGCGCCCCGGTCAACGGTTGCGCATCGTACACGACTTGTGTGCAAACGCCCAGGGAATGACCGGCAATGAAGAAGCACAGGGCCGCGACCGTTCCGGCTGCCAACAGGATTCCGACGTTTCTTGGATGGATCATGGATTCCTCTTCCCGGCGATTGCCGGCACAAGAAATAATAGTGGACCATTTTATTGTAGGTTACACCCGCGACAACGCCGCCAACCTAGGGGGTGGTGTTGCCCGATTGTGGCCCAAGAGGGTAAGATATCGACCCTACCCTGCATGATCGTTCCGAAGGAGCACGGCTGTGTATGTTGCTGCAACAACCCGATGTTTCGCCAATTTGCCGTTGGACGCGGCCCTCCAACGCCTGGTCGATCTGGAATATAGCCTCGTGGAAATAATGATCCACGAAACGGGGGGGCACCTCAAGCCCTCTTTGGTGGCTGCCGATCTGGAGGGCGCCATCCAGACGTGCCGTGATACGAGGCGACTGGGGACCATCGGCTACAGCGTCGACATCGAAGCGCCGGAGAGCGAGTACTACGAGCAGTTCGCCGCCTGTTGCCGGCTGGCCAAGGCCACGAAGGTCATCGCGCTGACCGTGCGCGCCTCGGAACTGGGAACGCCCTTCAATGCCGAGGTGGAGCGGCTCCGCGAACTGGTCCGCATCGCGTCGCTCGACGGGGCGGTTGTCGGGTTGTTGACCGAGGCGGGCCGCATTACCCAGGACCCGGTCACCGTCAAAGTCCTTTGCGACAACGTCAAGGGTCTTGGGGTGACGCTCGATCCGAGCCATTTTATTTTCGGTCCGCACCGCGGCGGCAGCTATGAACAAATCATGCCTTACGTGATCCACGTGCGGCTGCGCGACACGACCAAGGACCGTTTTCAAGTTCGGGTGGGCCAGGGCGACATCGAATACGGAAGGTTGATCTCGCAATTGTTCAAAAACAACTACCAGCGCGCCTTGTCGGTCGACATCGAGCCCATGTCCGATCTCGACCAGGCCGCCGAAATGCGCAAGATCCGATTGCTCCTGGAGAGCCTCCTTTAGCATCCGATGGCCGGAGTTGTTCCGATGTGTCCCGACAGCGCGAAGAACTATCCCGTGCCGAGCGTCCGCCGCCTGCCGCTGTACTTGCGACTGCTGCGCCAGCTTAACGCGCAGGACCGCAAATCCGTTTCATGCACCCACATCGCCGAACATCTCGGTCTGGGAACCGTCCAGGTTCGCAAGGACCTGGCGATGACCGGCATCGTGGGCCGCCCGAAGATCGGCTATCCCGTCCCGGGGCTGATCGGCGCCATCGAGTCGTTTCTCGGCTGGAAAGACGCGACCGCGGCCCTGCTGGTCGGCGTTGGCAGCCTCGGCAGCGCGATCCTCGGCTACCAGGATTTCCGATCCCACGGCCTCGACATCGTCGCGGCCTTCGACATGGATCCCGCGCGCGTCGGCCAGATTGTCCACGGCAAACAAGTTCTGCCCTTGAGCCAACTGGCCCAGCGAGCCGCCGAAACCCACGCGCGCATCGGCATCGTCACCGTGCCGGCCGCCGCCGCCCAGGACGTGACCAACCAACTGATCGGGGCTGGTGTTCGGGCCATCTGGAACTTCAGCCCGGCCACGCTCGAAGTCCCCGCCCAAATCATCATCGAAAACGTCCGCTTCGTCGACAGCCTGGCCGTGCTGTCCCAACGGCTGCACCAGCTCGAGCCGAGTGACTCGCCCTGAAACGACATTGGCATAAGCCGGCCCGCGTGACGCGCCCTGAAAGAGCATGGTGGGATCAATCATAGGTCGGGTCGCGACCTTGTCTTGCCAGTTTTGTGATATCTCAGACGGCTGAAATATTACGAAGTTCCGAAATGGTCGCCGAGGGCCTTGGGCAATCCTGATGGGACGTGCTCTGTCACGTCCGTTTTCCCGGTTCGCGGCCACGACGGAGCGTAGCCCTCCAAGGTACGGGGCCCTCCAAGGTACGGGGTCGCAAAATACTCAACTATCAACTTCAAAACACGTTTTAACGTCAGGCAGAGTCTGGACTAAGAGAATTCGGTGGATTTTTTCTAATTGACATATCGAGATATCACGATATATTGACATAGAAACCTTTAACCACGCCCGGATTCCACCATGAAACTCCTATCCCCCGATGCCCTGGAGCGAGCGGCCGGCTGTCTTCGGGTGTTGGGTCATCCGGCTCGGATTCGGATGATCGAAATTCTTGCCCTTGGCCCACGGCCGGTCCATCAACTGGCCGAATTGTGTGATTTGCCACCCCATCAGGCGTGTGAGCATTTGCGGCTGATGAAAAGCCACGGTTTGTTAGCCGCCCGGCGTCACGGTCGTTCGGTCCATTATGAAATCGCCGATCCTCGACTCCCCCGGCTGCTCGAGTGCATTCGCGCCCATTGCGAAGAGTGAAAAAGCCGCCAAACCGACTCGATAACTATTTGAGTCCGATATGATGGCGCCGCGCAGGCGCGGCGGCTAACAAGTATTCTCCTAGTCCGTTTGACATGTCCCTCTAAATCCCTAAAATCCCAGCATCCCATGTCCCCACGCATTCTTATAGTCGGCGGCGTCGCCGGCGGCGCTTCGGCAGCCGCCCGCGCCAGGCGTCTTTCGGAAGACGCCGAAATTATCATGTTCGAGCGAGGCGAGTCGATCTCGTTCGCCAACTGCGGCTTGCCCTACTACATCGGCGGTGTGATTGCCGATCGCGCGAGGCTCCTGGTCCAGACGCCCGAGGCATTCCACCGTCGCTATCGCGTCGACGTGAGGACGCGAACCACAGTGGTGCGGATCGACCGCAAGACCAAATCGGTTGTCGCGCGCGACGTTTTGACAGGCGACGAACGGACCGAACCGTATGACGTGTTGATCCTCAGTCCCGGCGCCGAGCCGGTTCGCCCGCCAATTCCCGGCGCCGATGCCCCCGGCGTGTTCACGCTGCGCAATCTCGACGACACCGACCGCATCAAGGCCGTGGCCGATCGGCTCGAGTCGGGCCGCGCGGTGGTGGTCGGCGGGGGGTACATCGGCCTGGAAATGGCCGAGGCGCTCCGCCAGCGCGGATTGGACGTCACGCTGGTCGAGCTGGCCAAGCAAGTATTCATCGCGGCTGATCCCGAAATGGTCGCTCCCCTGCACCAGCAACTCGAATACCACGGCGTCGACCTGCGGTTGGGCACGTCGGTGACCGAAATCCGCGCCGAGGACGAAACCCATCTGCACGTCGTCACCAGCGACGGCCGCGGCGTCGACGCAAGGCTGGTTATCTTGGCCGTCGGCGTGCGGCCCGAGACGGGTCTTGCCCGGGCGGCAGGGCTCGAAATCGGCCCGACCGGCGGCATCGCCGTCGACGAGCATCTGCGAACCAGCGATCCGGCCATTTTCGCCGTCGGCGACGCGGTCGAGGTCCGCCAATTGATCGGCGGTTCGCCGGCGCTCATTCCCCTGGCCGGACCGGCCAATCGCCAGGGCCGCATCGCCGCCGACAACGCCTTGGGACGCGACAGCGTCTATAAACGAACCCAAGGCACGGCCGTCTGCAAGGTCTTCGATCTGACGATCGGCATGACAGGCCTCAGCGAGAAGTCGCTCAGCGCGTCGGGCCGGCGGTACGAAAAAATCCACGTTCACCCCTCGAGCCACGCCGGCTACTATCCCGGCGCGATGCCCCTTTCGCTCAAGCTGCTGTTCGACCCCGGGAATGGGGTTGTCCTAGGCGCCCAGGCGGTTGGCGCGGCGGGCGTCGACAAGCGGATCGACGTTTTGGCCGTGGCCATCCGCGCGGGGCTCACGGTTCATGACCTGGCCGAGCAGGAGCTGGCCTATGCTCCACCCTACGGTTCGGCCAAGGACCCAATCAACTACGCCGGTTTCGTCGCCGCCAATGTGTTGGACGGCGACATGCCGATTTGCCACGCGGCCGATGTTGTCGAGCCGCGCGGCGACCAATTGCTCTTGGACGTTCGCGACCCGGCCGAGTTGGCCGTTGGCACGATTCCCGGCGCGGTCAACATCCCGTTGGACGAGCTGCGCGACCGGATCGACGAGCTGCCCCGCGACAAGGAAATTCTGGCGTTTTGCCAGGTAGGGCTTCGCGGCTACCTCGCCGCGCGGATTCTCACACTTTCAGGATTCCGTTGCCGCAATTTATCGGGTGGATACAAGACCTATCAGGCCGTCGTCGGTCATCTGCCGCCCGAGGAAGCCCCGCCCCACGAGGTCGTTGACGACGCCGGCCAGGTCGAAACGACCCGGATACTGGCGGACGCCGAGGACGGACTGGCCGCCGTGGCCAAGGAGATCGACGCCCGAGGACTCCAATGCCCGGGGCCCATCATGCGGCTGGCCGAGGAGATTTGCCGGGTCGACGTGGGGCGGGCCGTGGCCGTCGTGGCCACCGATCCGGGATTTCGCGCCGACGTCGGCGCGTGGTGCGCGAGCACGGGCCACGAGTTGCGATTGCTGGCGGCGCACGATGGAGCGTGCCGCGCCGTCGTGGTGCGTCGCGACGTCCGCCCGGCCGCCCAACCCGCCGCGGCCGGCGCCCTGGCTAAACAAAAAACCATCGTCGTCTTCAGCGGCGATTTCGACAAAGCCATGGCCGCTTTCATCATTGCCAACGGCGCGGCGGCCATGGGCAGCCGTGTTACCATGTTCTTCACCTTTTGGGGTCTCAATATCTTGCGACGGAGCGAACCGGTCGCCGTGAGAAAAAATCTGGTCGAACGCATGTTCGGCCGGATGATGCCCCGCGGCGCCGAACGGCTCGCTCTGTCGAAAATGAATCTGGGTGGCGCCGGGCTGGCCATGATCAAAGGCATTATGCGGCGCAAGAACGTCGCTTCGCTT
>JAFGAY010000244.1 GCA_016933425.1 Pirellulales bacterium | reverse complement strand
GATAGGTACACATCCGCCGAATCCTTGGCGGCCGGCTCGACCTGGAAGCCCGGGCCTCGCGGTTCGAGGCGGACCGTGCGGCCCTGGAACGAATGCTCGGTCAGATAGACGATTGTCGGCGCGTGGATTGCCTCGTTTTCACGCCACCGGCACGTGAAGCGGCCCGACGCCGGATCGGATGCGTAGTCCAGAAGCGTGCCGGCGATCCGGCTGGGAATGGGGCGTTTCAAGGCGTTGAAATACGTCTTTTTTTCCATCGCGGCGCCGTATTCCCAATAGGTATCGCCGCAGAGGCGTTTTTCGAGTTGCCGCCGGGTGGCTTGGGCGATCGGAAGGATTCGCGCGTCGGCGTCGCCGAAGGCTCCCCACTCGCCGATGATCAGCGGCACGCCCAAACGTTTGGCCGCCGCGCAGTGGCGATTGAAAATCAATTCGAGGCGTTCCACGTTGGCCTTGGCCGCCGAGGGAGTGTCGACCACGATGTCGTAGGCGTGGGGCGCGTATGCCTGGCGGGGGTCGGGCTTGCCGTCCGAACCGACCACCGGCTCCAGCGCGCTGGGAACTCCCGCATTGCACTGGCCGCTCGGCTCCAGCAGAAGAACGTGACGCGGATCGACGGCCCGAATGGCCCGGGCCACGCGCTGATACATGGGCTGCAAATGACGCCGCTCGAACGCCCGGCTTGGAATCGCCTGGGCATCGAGAAACGCTTTGTAAAGTTCCAGGTCGTCGAGTTGTTCGGTAACGGCGTTGCGAATCTCGGGCCGCGTCCACAGTTCGGCGACCTGATCGGGCGACCGGACCGAGCGGCCCAGCCGTTTGATCAGTTCGGCGCCAAATTTGCCTTGGAAGAGAAAGAACCACGTCGTCTTGATCGTCGATCCCTGAAACGGCTCGTTCATGAGATCGTAGCCGAGCACGTTCGGGCAATCGGCGAACCGCCCGGCCACGTGCCGCCACGCGGCCGCGTAGTGGTCTTGAATGCCGATGCCGTCGGGCGTGGGCGCATTGGCCCAAAAGTTGTCGAACGCCGTCTGGACGGCCGGGCTGACTAGATAGGCATCGCTCCAGACGCTGCCCTGTTTGTGCGATTTGCCTTCGTC
This sequence comes from Pirellulales bacterium, assembly GCA_016933425.1. Lineage (GTDB taxonomy): Bacteria > Planctomycetota > Planctomycetia > Pirellulales > Thermoguttaceae > UBA11386. The sequence continues at coordinate 8,357 of JAFGAY010000244.1, read as the reverse complement.
GAGCGTGGCCCAGTCCGGAGCCCCGTTTCCATAACGGACCGAGTAGAGATCCTGGTGCATGTCGAGAATCACGAATAGCCCATGATCGGCCGCCCAGGCGACGCGCTGGGCCACCCGATCCAGATAGGCGTCGTCGTATTGGCCGGGTTTGGGCTCGACGGCGTCCCAGAGAATGCCGAGTCGGACGCAATTCATGCCCCAGGCCCGCATCTTGGCGAAATCCTCGCGGCGGTGCCAACTCAGGTAGCCCTCTTGCTTCGACTTGCTGATGACGTTCATGCCGTGCAAGAGGACCTGGCGGCCTTCGGCATCGACGAAACGATCGCCCTCGACGCGGAGGAACGTCGACGCCGCGCCCGGCGGCGCAACCTCCTCGCACGCTTGCCCGGCCGACGCGCCACGGGACGCGCCCAGCAGAACGATTGCCGCGGCCACGACCGGTATCAGTTTGTTTATCATCACGATTCTCGCAAGCAATGATTATTGGAAACGCCAGGAGGACCCGATTATACCACGGCGCGCGGTCGACGGACATGCGCGGCTGCCATGTTGGAGGGCCGCGCTCCGTCGTGGCCGAGGCGGCTCGTCACGCGCCGGCCAATTGGCGCTAGATTGGTGGTTGTGCGGGCGAGTAGTTGCCAAACCTGATTCCACCGGGACAAGCCCGGTGGGGCTGATGTTTGCACAAACGAATATCTGTACATGCACTTGGGGCCGCTATCGCGGATTTTTCAGCGCGAACTCGAAGAGTTGAACGTCGTCGCGTTCTTCGGGGGCATAGCGCTGCCGGGATTTTTCGAGCATCGCGGCCTGCCAGTCCCCTTCGGCGGCCGACGTCTTGCCCAGTCGCGTAAAGAGGCTTTGTGCCCGGGGCGACGCGCTGATTGCGGCGGCCGTTGCATATCCTTGATCCCGTAGGCGATCGAGGGTTTCGCAGAGGAGAAGCTGGCCGTGTTGCCAATCTTGATGGTCCTCGGCGATCACGAAACCGCCGATCTGGATTGCGTCGTCCCGGCCGGGAACGGGCATGGTGTGCAGTTTGCCGATCAGCACGTCTCGATGGCGCAGCAGAAGCGTCCGGGGCAGCAGGCGGCGGAGTTCGGCCCTATCCAGTGGTTTCACGTAGGGCGTTCCACGCGGGCATTGGTAGCGTTGCGACTCGGCGTGGAGTTGTTCGATTTCATCGAGGTCCTCTTCCCGCGCGAAGTCGACGTGGTGGGTTTGGCGTCGTTCGATCATCGTGCCGACGCCGGTGCGGGTGAGGATTTCGTCGAGCAGCCTCGAGTAGGAGACCAGATGCACCTGATTTACGCCTCCGGCGACGGCGCGGATGCTGGCGTGGATCTTGGGCAATTCGGCGCTGGGAATGAGGAATTCGCCCCGTCCATCGCGACGTTGGAGCAGGCAGAGAAGCTCTTCGAGGTCGGCGAAACTGAGCGGCCGTGCGCCTTTCCGGTCGTCCGAAAGACTGATGCCGTCCGATTGCATGAGAAACAGGAGCTTTTGCGCGCCCAGCGCGACCGCCAACTCGGCCGCCAACGACACCGAGGGAACATGAAGAAACCGCCGCCGCTCGTCCTCGCCTCCGAAGCCGGCGATTGCGAGCTTCGACGCCTCCAGCGCCGCCCGAATCGGCTCGATGTCAAATCCCGTCGGGATTCCCGTGCTGCCGTGACCGATCCGGCGTTCGACCTGGACCGCCGACTCGGGAACGACGCAACAAGAAACGCCGATGGTCCGACAACTTTCCTCGAACCTGTGGGCGATCCGCGCCCGCTCTTCCCGAAGACGCGGCAGCGCCGTTTCGGGAATCACCAGCCGGTTGGTCTCGGGGTGGGGCCGGGCTCCGAATTTCACGCGGAGTTCTTCGTCGAATTGCGTTCCTTTTCCGAAGACGAGCAGGATGCGAATGCCGTGGCGGAGCAAATCGTCGATGCCCCGCAGAACGTCGCCGGCGATTGTCTGATTTTCGACCGCTTCGCTCTCGGCCTGAATGACGAAGGTCTCGCCGGCGAATTGCGAATAGTATTGGCTATAAACCATGTTGCCGAGACCCGTTCGACTTACAAGCATTACCGCCGGGTTATATTCCGGCTATCTTTCGCGTCGCGGTCACGCTCCGTCGCCGCTGGGTGATTTTTCCTCCGGGCCGGGCCGCAGGCCTTCGCTGAGCCGTTCGCGCCACGGTTTTTTATTTTCGTAGCTTTTCAGCTCTTTTTCAATCGCCTGGCGAACATCGGCTTCGGCGCCGTTGCCGCCGCCAACCTCGATTGCTTGGTTCGACCATTTGATGGCGGTTTTGAAATCGCCCGTCTCCGCGTAAGCGGCGGCCAGCGTGCTGAGGACGTGGGCCAGCTTGTATTCGGTCAGTTCGCACGCCTTGGTGGCCAGTTCAACCGCCCGGCGACCGTCGCGCAGCGCGTCGTCGGGCGAGGTGGCCAGGACCCAGGCCAGATTGTTCAGCGTGCCCGAGTCCTTGGCGCCCAGTTTCACGGCTTTATTGAAGTCGGCGATGGCCTCGGCGTGTTTTCCGATGCCCAACAGGGCGTTGGCCCGGCCTTCGAGGGCTTCGACGTTTTCGGGTTCGGCGGCGAGGACCGAGGAGTAGAGTTCGATGGCCCGATTCGGTTGATTCCCGGCCGTGCAGAGCATGGCCATTTGGATCAAGATATTGCGGTCGTTCGGGGTTCTGCGGAGTTGTTGTTCCATTTCGGTGATGACCTGGTCGAGCTTTCGCTGATCGATCAGCACGGCCCAGCGAAGTCGTCGGGCCGGCATGAGGTTGGGTTGTTTTCGCAGCGCGCGGTTGATGTCGGCCAGCGCCGCGTCCAGCTTGCCCATCTCCCTGTACACACTCGCTCGCAGCAGAAGGACGTATGGATTGCCGGGCCGCATGGCCATGGCTTCGTTCAGATCGTGCAGCGCCGCGTCGAGGTTCTGCATCGCGACGTGGACCTGGGCGCGAACCGTCAAGGGCATGGCCGAGTGCGGATCCAACTGGCACGCCTTGTCGACGCAAACCAGCGCTTCGTCGAAACGTTTCAGCTCGGCCAGGACGCGAGCCAGTTCTTGATAGGTTGCGGCGTCTTCGGGATCGAGTGCGAGAACTTTTTCAAAATCGGCCGCCGCCTTTTCGGGGTGTCCCAGTTCCGCGTGGACGATGCCCCGTTGGCGAAGCGGCTCGATCCGCGCCCCGCCCAACTCGACCGCTTCGTCGAGCAGAACGAGTTTTTTCGCATTGTCTTCCTCTAATTCCACGCGCAGCAGCAACAGCCGCGAACGAACCGAGGTTTCGGTCCCCCGAATCGCCAGCGCCGCGTCGAGCGCGTCGACCGCCCGATCGCGGTCGCCCTTGGGCAAAAGATTCAGTTTGGCGATGAGCAGCAGGGCGTCGGGCAGTTCGGGCACATGCCGGACGGCCTTTTCCAGGTCGTCCAGGGCGAGCGAGCGGTAATTGAGCCATAGCGGATCGTCGGGTCCGCGCGCGAATGCGGCGTCGCTGGCCAGCGTGGCCCGCTCGCACAACGTCGAGGCGAGGAGACTCTTCGCAAATCGGGTGTGGTTTTCGTCCAGGCCCTTGGCCAGCGCGCTTTCGCACAACTCGATGGCCGAGGTCAGGTCGCGTTGTTTCTCGGCATTGATCTTGATCTCGGTGGCCCGATCCAGGTCGGTAAGCCCTTCGTTCTCCGCCCAGACGGGAGAACCGAACGCAAAAAACAGGACCCAAAACAAGGTGTAGAGAATGGGAGGACGTAACACGCGAGCGCTCCTTCATTGAAATCAGACGATCCGTGGCGGCGCCCTGTCCGGGCACCCGACGGTCGGTGGCGACGCAATCGTTAATCGTGTTCGTATCATACCAGTCTGGACGACCTGCCTAAAGACGGTTTTTTTGTGAGGGAGCGGCGCGCGGGCTTCCGCCCGCGGCTATGATTTAACTCACGGCTCACGGCTCACGGCTCAGGGGCCTGGGTCGACTAGCATGTATCCGGCCCAGAGGAATGGATGCTCCACCTTGGGGGGTTCTCCGGGGGGCGAGGTGGGCGTTTTCACGCGAGGTTCCTTGTCGGGTTCGATGCGTGAATCGCGGACCACCAGCACGGCTCGCTGCCATGCTTCGGCCGGGGCGGCGTGGGGCAACTCCTGGACAAATTCCCGCACCAAGGCGAAGCTCGTCTCGCCGCCGGTCCGCCACCGGCTGATCAAGATGGTCCGCGCGCCGCCGGCCATGAGGCCGCAAAGCGACAGAAACATTTCATCACCGGCCGCGCCCGCGTGTTTCAGCCCGTTTTCGGCCGCTGTGTGCCAGCCGGGCAAGACAATCGTTTCGGGACCGCCCCAGGGGAGTGCGAGCCAGTCGGCCAGCGTGCTTCCCGGCTTCACCCGTTGCGAGGGTATCGGCTGCCAGGCAAACGGTCCACCCCGACCCGCCGGGATGTCGTCGAAGACGATCAACTGGTCGAACAGAGTGCGGTAGACGGCCGAGCCCGCTGGCAGCATCGCCGGCAAGGCGACCGTGCCGGGAACGGCGTGCGACAGTTTGTCGAACGCTTGCCGGGCAACCTTCTCGTCGTCGCTCGGGAACAAGCGGTCCACCACGACGCCCGTGCGAACCACATTCTTGCGGCGCCGCCCGTCCGGCACCGCCAGACCCATGGTCGGCGCGTAACGAATGCGGAACCGCGACAGCAGCGATTGCGACTGGCCGTCGACCGTCACCTGAAGCGCCTCGAACGGAACGTACCAAAGCAGGCCGTCGGGCACGATGATCAACTGGTCGAATCGGGTTGTGAAATCGGCCTCGGAACCCGCCAGGATCCAATCGAGCAACTCGCCCGCCGAACGCTGCCACTTGGTGTTGGTCAGGTCGTCCAGCGCGATCTCGCGGTTCGGGTCGAACTGGCCCATTGCCCGAAGGGCGGCCACGGTCTTTTTCTTCAACGCGACCGGCGAGCCGAGCACCCAACCAGGGTAGCGAGAGTTATTCAGCAGAAAGGCATGCGTTCCTCGCCGCGTGACAAAAAACGCCAACAGGGCCGTTCCGTCGGGCAGCGCCTTCTGAATCTCGGCCGTCTTGCGCAGCGGGGGAAAAATCAGGTCGGCCGGCTGACGGCTCACGGCGATCTCGCGCAGGAGAATCTCCTGCTCGGCGCTCGTCGCGGCCAGCTTGGCCAGTTGTTTTTCTTGTTCGGCCGCGGCCCGGGGATCGTCGGCCACCGCCGGCGCCTGGCGCAACTGTTCCCGCACCGCGGCCGCTTCCTTGCTCAGCTTGTCGTATTTCGGAAGCAATACCCGCAGATCGCGGCGCTGCAATTGCGCCTGCCGGTCCAGCGCTTCCTCGGGCCCCTCGAGCAGCCAACGGAGCGACTCGATCCGGCCGCCGAACGGCAACGAACTGAAAAACCGATGACGCCGCACACGGTCGGTAATCTCGATCGCCGCCTCGTGGTCCTTTTTGGCGAGAGCCACGTCGAACCAATGCTCCAGCGCCTCGACGCGCGGCGCGACAAGCGTCGCCAGCGATTCGTCGGGCCGAAACGACCAGTCCTCGGGCCTGGGATCGCGCAGCACGTCGGCATAGAGATCCATGGCCATTCGCGGCGTAATCGTGCCGCTCACGCAAAGCTGGTCGACCAGCGCCGTGTGAAAAAGCCAAAGCGACCCTTGGCGTTGGAACTCCATGGCCTTGGCCACGGCCTCGTCGCCGGCGGCCACGTTGCCCTGGGCGAAAGCGACCCGGCCACTCACGAAGGCGTATCTCGCGCCGAGCCGTCCGGCGGCCAGATCGCTTCGGTTAAATCCTCGGGCGGTCTCACCGAGCGCCGCCGCCGCGGCCGGCACATTGCCCATCGCCGCGCGGTTCTCGGCCAGCGAAACCAGGAGCGAACATCCCAACTCGCGGCATCGGTTGCGCTTGGCCCAAGCCAAGGCTTCGTCCAACGGGCCGTAAAGGGTCTTCGGCTGGGCGACCTGATGGACGATCGCCCCATGGCGCAACGCCTCCTCGATCATCCGAACGTCGCCGTAATAGGCTGCCGGATACGTCGCGTCCAAAAAGTACTCGCCGGCTCGCTTCAGGTCGCCCCGCGCCATGGCCAGACGCCCCAGCTCGAACAGGGCGACCGGGGTCATGGGGTGGTCGAATTGCCCGGCGGCCAACAGTCCGTGTTCGAGGCTCTTTCGGCCTTGCTCCTGCTTGCCGGCCGCGAGTTCGGCCAGGCCAAGCTGAACGTCGATCCAGCACTCCGACCAGTGGTTGGGCAAGCCGGGCCGGCTCGACAACGCCGACAGCAAATCGCCGTTTAACGGGTCGTATTTCGACGTCGGTCCCAGCAACTCGGTCCGCCGGCGAATCGCCAGGGTCGTCGCGCGGACGATTTCCACGGCGTCGATGCTCATCAACTGCGGATTGGCAACCACCCCGCCCTCCTTGAATGCCCGGCCCGCGTCGAGCCGCCCCTGGCCGATCAACATCGAATCAGGTAAATCGGCCGGCTGCGAGACCCGCTTGCCTGGGCCCCAGGTCGCCTGTTGTCGCGGGTTGACCTGCCGGGCCGGCTGCAAGGCGGCGGCCGGAAACTGGACCTGAGTCAGCCAGTTCGGATAGGCCAGGTAGAGTTTCACGGCGGCCGTGTAGTGGTCGAGCGCCTCGGGCAAGCGTCCCATCTCGTACAGGCATTCGCCGACCATCGTCTCGTAGCAGATCGAGTCGATCCAGCGCGTCGTGGGGCTCTTGATAGCCCCGCGCCCTTCGGACATGAACGACCGAAGCGCCTGGCGATACTCCCCGTCGTTCAACAAACGGAAAGTGCCCTTGTATTGGGTTGTCGGAACGCGGCGGCCGGAAAACTGCGCGTGGCCCAAGCCGGCGGTGAAACACCAGACGCTCAGCACCAGCGCCGCCAGACTGGCCGGCCGCCAAACGGACCCCTTTGCATAACAAAACATGGACATGAGCATCCTCCTCCGTTCCTTTCCCCATTCTACCCCCCAGAACCGTCCGACACCCCGTTGCTTGCCGACGCCCATGGCAAACCGACCTAATGATACACCATTGGGTCCTGCCCGGCGCTCGCATGGAACCGGCTCACTCATGGCAGTATGTAAAAATGGGCAAGATCATTATTGCAACGCATGCCAACATGATCCATTACCGCGTCCGATTCTATCGACTTTGACGCCTGGCTAAAGTTTGCGGGTTGTGCCGGACGATAACGATTCGTGATTAACCCAGTCGGTCGCCATACCCTGCCGTATAGGGGTTCCGTGGCAGCGACAAGCCCATGAAACGAGCGGAGATTGCCGGATGAGTGGCTCGAAAAAACGACGTGGGAGCCTGCTGGCCGGATGTTTACTCTTGGCCTGCCTGGGCATGACCGGATGTCAGGTGTACACGGGCGGACAAACCCTGCCCAGCCCTGACTACCTGTCCGACGACGTCCAATACTTCCCGGCGGGCCCCGAAATGAAACTCGCCCGCGAGGCTGCCGCCATGCAGGTCCAAAAGCAGGAAATGGCCGCCGGCCAAGGGCGAACCTACTAACCTCGGCCACCTGAAATCATGCCGCAGGCCCGACGAGTACCCGAGATGCTGCAACCACGCTTTTTGACGACGGGCCACCAGAGGGGGGGCGGCGCCTTTGGTTACTGACGTCCGAGGTCCGGCGTGCCAGGCATCAGGCACCCCTCGGACGTCGGTTGCCGAAGGTTGAACGATCCACCGAAGTCGAACCATGGACGGTCTCGAATTTTCTCCGACGGCCCAAGCTTGGGTCAACGTCGTCTTGATCTGGATCGGGTTTGGCACACTCGCCGGGCTGTTGGCCAAAACCGTTCTGCCCGGCCGTGATCCCTCGGGCACCATCGGCACGTTGGTCATCGGCATTGCCGGAAGCACCCTGGGATTGTTTATCTTCAACCGCTTCGTGCTCGGGCCGAGCGACGGCCGGCCGTTCAATCCGATTAGCCCCTTGGGTATGTTGGCCGCCACCGCCGGCGCGTTCGCCCTGCTGATTGTCTACCGTTTGCTGGCCGCCTGCGTGCGTATCGACCACCCGCCCGAAAAGGCCAAGGACGACGCAAAATCCTGAGCCGGCCGGAACAAGCCGAACCGCGACCGTGAGGGAGCGGCCGTTTTGTCTCATGCACGATGCCGCTCCCTTACGGTCGCGGTTCGGTTGTAAGTTCACGACCCGGCCTACGTTTACCCCAAACCTGACATGAATATAGGCAAGCCTGATAATATGCAGAGACCAATTCTTGCTAATTTATCTCTGTTGCGGAAAGAGCAGGCTGGCTGGATTGTCGCCTTTCGCTCCGCGAAAGTAGCGGTCAATCCACGCTACTTTCGCGGAGCG
>JAFGAY010000035.1 GCA_016933425.1 Pirellulales bacterium | reverse complement strand
GATGGATCTCATCTGCCGCTGTTTCGCGTTTTCGTCCTTTCGTGCTTTCGTGGTGAAAAACGATTCAACGTAGCGCTGTAGTATTAGATCCCCGCCAACAATTCCACGATTTCCTTGCCGAGCCGCTGGTTGGCCGCCGCAAGGAATTGGCCCGAGGCAATCTCCAACTCGGTCGCCCAAGGCGACGTGACCACGCCGCCCGACTCCTGGATCAACAGAATTCCGGCCGCAATGTCCCAAATTCGGGCCGAATAGCACCAGACCGCGTCAAAACGTCCCATCGCGACATACGCCAGATTGAGCGCCATCGAGCCGGTCCGACGCAACGCCTGGAACCGGGGAATCGCGCGAAGCATCGCCTCGAGGTCGGGCGATTGCGGATCGACGACCGTCGGCAAACCAATGGCTCCCAATGCGCCTTCGATCGTGGTTGCGCGGCTCGTTTGAATGGGATTGCCGTTGAGTTGGGCTCCTTCGCCCCGTGCGGCTGAAAAAAGCTCGTCGCGAAGCGGATCGAATATACAGCCGGCTTCGAGCCGACCACAATGCAACAAAGCGATCGACACGCAAAAGTGCGGTACTTCGTGGGCAAAGTTGGTCGTGCCGTCCAAGGGATCAATAACCCAACAGAATTCGGCATTCATGGGGTCGACCGCGGGTCCGCCCAAATCCTCCTCGCCGAGAATCTGGTGGTTTGCAAACGCCTCGCGCAACGTTGCGGTCACGATTTCTTGCGAAGCCAAGTCCGCGTCGGTCACCAAGTCGGCCGGCGATTTTAGCCGAACGCTGACTTTTCCCAATCGTTCATTGAGCACGGCCCCGCCCGCCCGGGCCGCCTTCTGGCAGACTTCAAGATAGCTAACCATGGAAATAACAAGTATTTAGGATCGGTGTTGGTAAGCCAGGATTATACATGTCTTGGAGGATCAGGTAAACTGGAACAAGGCCCCTCTATCTGGTGGGGTATTTTTTTCCATAAAAATCGGTCATGCAAAGGCAAAGAACACTGGACATCCGGCAAAGAGTTGTTATTATCAAAAGTGGCAGCAGGGTGTGGCTAGATGCCGTAAGGGTTTTCCTGGTTACATCATGAGCCGTTGAGTTTTTTTGAGTTTGGTTTCATAACAGAGGATCATTGCGGCAAATCGGCCTCTTCTCTGTTCCGGCCCCGCCGTTTCGCCTCGACTGCGAGCGGCGGGGTTTTTTTGTTGGCATGGCGTCATCCTCGCGTCCAGGTTGACCCGGTGCGTTCTCGTCGCCCGCCATGGTTTGCGCACACGTCAACATCTGGGAACGGATCGTGTCGGGTATTGACGCCGTCCTCTTCACATTTCATTATTCCAGCATTCAACTACCACGCCAACCATGATCGTGCGGAGCATATCATGTCCGACGTCTTTATTACCAAGGACTTCGTCCTCCAAAACAACGCGGCCATCGAACTTTTTCACGAGTATGCCCGCGACTTGCCCATCATCGACTACCATTGCCATCTCCCGCCTTTGCAGATTGCCGACGACCATCGTTTCGAAAATCTCACGAAGATCTGGCTCGACGGCGACCATTACAAATGGCGAGCCATGCGGACCGCCGGCGTTGATGAACGCTACATTACCGGAGACGCCGCCGACCGCGAGAAGTTCGACCGCTGGGCCGAGACCGTTCCTCGAACGCTCCGCAACCCGCTCTATCATTGGACCCATCTCGAACTGAAACGTCCCTTCGGCATCAGCGACCGGTTGCTCAATCCCGAGACGGCGCCCGGCATCTGGGACGAGTGCAATGCCCGGCTGCAAGAAGAGGGTTTTTCGGCGCGCGGTATCATGAAGCAGATGAACGTCGTGCTGGTTTGCACGACCGACGATCCCACCGATTCGCTCGATGCCCACGCCCGAATGCTCGACGAGCCGTCGTTCGACGTTCAGGTTTTGCCCGCCTTTCGACCCGATCGGGCCATGGCCGTCGACGCGCCGGGTCCATTTAACGCCTGGGTCGACAAACTGGCCGACGCGAGCAACACGGATGTCAAGGACTTCGACTCGTTCCTCGAAGCCATTCGCCAGCGGCACGATCATTTCCACGCCCTGGGCTGCCGCCTGTCGGACCACGGCGTCGAGACGCTCTACGCGGAGCCGTTTGGCCGCTCGGACATCCTGGCCATTTTTCGCCGCATCCGCCGTGGAAACGAACTGCGGCCCGAGGAAATCCTCGCCTTCAAGTCGGCCATGCTCCATGAACTGGCCGTCATGGACCACGAAAAAGGCTGGGTTCAACAATTCCACTTCGGCGTCATGCGCAACAACAACACGCGCATGTTCGAGAGGCTCGGACCCGACACGGGCTTTGATTCGATCGGCGATTTTCCCGTCGCCCAAGGCATGTCGCGATTGCTAGACCATCTCGACCGCGACGAGCGGCTGGCCAAAACAATCCTCTACAACATCAATCCGGCCCAGAATGAAATCATCGCCACAATGCTCGGCAACTTTCAGGACGGCCACGCGCCGGGCAAAATGCAGATGGGAAGCGGCTGGTGGTTTCTCGACACCAAGGACGGCATGGAACGCCAGCTCGGCGCCTTGTCGAACATGGGCCTGCTCAGCCAGTTCGTCGGCATGTTGACCGATAGCCGCTCGTTCTTGTCCTATACCCGGCACGAGTACTTCCGCCGCATCCTCTGCAATCTTCTCGGCGCCGAAATGGAGCAAGGCCTCATCCCTCGCGACATGGCCCTGGTCGGCTCCATGGTCCGCGACATCTGCTACTCAAATGCCGTCCGCTACTTCGGCTTCGATTTGCCCGAGAAGCCCTGGACCAATTGACGCGCCCGAGCAAAACAACAAAGACGCTGTGCCGTGGGCCGGGCCGATGAACGGCGACTCATGTGCATTGTGCCGGGTCTTGACTCGGCTTACTGTCCCAAGATGATATTCGACATAACCCTCTTCTGTGCAAGGGGTACGCAAACATGTTTCTCATACCACGAAGAGCACGAAGATCACGAAGGAAAAAAGCGGATTATTTTCGGACACCACGTTTCTTAGTACTACAGCGCTATGTATGGGCGACCAGTAATCACAACCCTTGAAACCGCAAGGGCTTGCAACACACTCGCTCCTGAACGTTCTTCT
>JAFGAY010000034.1 GCA_016933425.1 Pirellulales bacterium | reverse complement strand
GATGGATCTCATCTGCCGCTGTTTCGCGTTTTCGTCCTTTCGTGCTTTCGTGGTGAAAAACGATTCAACGTAGCGCTGTAGTATTAGGAGCCGCGTCAAAATAAGTTGACGAATTTTCAAGGAACACTAATACACGCTGATACGTGCTAACTGAAGCGAATCAGTGGGGATTAGCGAGAATCAGTGTTCCTTTTGTTTTTGAAGTCTATTAACTTATTGTTACGCGGAGCCTTACGCGACGGGTCCCCTCCCTCACGGTCGGGGCTCGGTATGGGACGTAACTCGCGAACAGAAATCCCCTCATTGGTGGCATTTCTGCGCGATTGACCCTTTTTCCGACCCGAAGTATAATCGGCCGGTTGCTTGACGGATTGGATTTCCGTCGGCGATGCGTCTTGCACGATTCGGGGAACGGTATGTCGGGCAAAAGGATTTGCTCGCCCGGGTCTTCACGGCTCATTGTTTTAGTCCCCTGCCGGGTTTCGACCCGGTCGACGGCTGTGAAATGGAAGTCACACTCGCAACAAGCCAGGAGTCGAAGGTGTCCGGGGGTTTCTCGCTAGACACCAAGGAACAAGTCCGCCAGGCGATCGACATCGTCGATCTGGTCGGCAGCTACGTTCCGCTGCGCCGGCAAGGGCGCGGCTATGTGGCGTTGTGCCCCTGGCACGACGACACGCGGCCCAGCCTCCAGGTGAATCCCGATCGTCAGAGCTTCAAGTGCTGGGTGTGCGACGTCGGCGGCGACGTGTTCACGTTCGTCATGAAGATGGAGAACGTTGAGTTTCGCGAGGCGTTGGAGATGCTGGCCGAGCGGGCCGGCATCGAGTTGGCTCCCCGGCGGCGTGAAGACGCGGCCGCCCCCGACTCGCCCGAGGCCAAGGCCCGCGACAAGAAGACGCTCTACCGCGCGATGGCCTGGGCCGAGTCGCAGTATCACCGCGCGTTGGTCAACACGCCCGAGGCCGAGCCGGCCCGCCAGTATCTGGCGGGCCGCGGCATCGACGGGCGGAGCATCGAGCGGTTCCACGTTGGTTTCGCGCCGGCGACGCCGGGCTGGATTCTCGGCCGTGCCGAAGGAGGGACCGCGCCGCGCCAGGTGCTCGAAGCGATCGGCCTTTTGGTCTCGCGCGGCGACGGAACGCAATACGACCGATTTCGCGGGCGGTTGTTGTTTTCGATTCGCGACGCGCAGGGCCGGCCGGTCGGCATCGGGGGGCGCGTGCTGCCCGAGGTCGACTGCGCAACGCCTTTGGCCAAATACGTGAATTCACCCGAAACGCCTCTTTTCACTAAGAGCCGGTTGCTCTACGGGCTCGACACGGCGAAGGAAGCGATTCGCCGCGACAAGGACCGGACCGTGCTGGTGATGGAAGGCTACACCGACGTCATCATGGCCCATCAATGCGGCTTTGAAAACGCCGTGGCCGTGTTGGGCACCGCGGTGGGCCCGCAACATGTTCAAATATTGAAGCGATTCGCCGATCGGGTCGTGCTGGTGCTGGACGGCGACAAGGCCGGACAAAAGCGGGCGGCCGAGGTGCTCGAACTGTTCATCGCCCAGGAAGTCGACCTGCGCATTCTGACGCTGCCCGAGTCGAGCGATCCGTGTGAATTCCTGTTGGAACATGGCGCGGACGGTTTTCGCGAGCTATTGAACCACAACGCGGTCGATGCGTTGGATCACGCGCTGCTCGCGCTGACGCGGGGCGTCGACCTGGCCGGCGACGTTCACGGGTCGAGTCGGGCGTTGGATCGGATGGTGGCCTTGCTGGCCAAGTCGCCGCGTCCCTCGGGCCCGAACCGATTTCGCGAGGAAAAAATATTGAGTCGGCTGGCGACGCGATTTGCCGTGGGCGAGGGGGACATTCGGGCGCGGTTGTCGCAGTTGCGCCGGGCCGAGCGACGTCCGGCCCGGGCCGTCGCCTCCGACGAGCCGTCGCCCGCCATGGCGCCGATTCGTCTGGAAACGCTTCACCAGAAGGCCCCCGGCCAGTGCGAGCTTTTGGAGCTTCTGGTAGGGTTTCCCGAGCTTTTGGGACGGGCGCGCGAGGTTTTTTCGGCCGACGAGATCACGGAGCCGCCGCTGGGGCGGATTTATGAAACGAGTTGCCGATTGGCCGACGAAGGAACGCCGGCCGACTTCGATCGGCTCATGTTGGAATTCGATCAGCCGGCCATGAAAGGCCTGCTGGTCGAATTGGAACAATCGCCGCGGTTGGCCGGCATGACCAACCCGGCTCTCTTGTTGGAGGAACTGATTCAAAATCACGAACGTGCGAAATCGCGGAGGCAACACCCCGCGCAACTGGCGGCATTAAAAAACAAAGGCTTGGACGAAAGCCAGAAACAAGAATTGCTGCGCAGTATGATGGAGGAGTTGCGAGCCCGGCATGGCATTTCCGATCCCACGGACGGGTAGGACCACGCCAGGGTGTTATTTTTTGTCTCACCTACTTGAATCGGGCAATTACTCGGCCGGTTCAAGGACACGTCGCAAGGACGCGAAAGGAGTGTTTAGGTGGACCATTTTGACCCAGAACTAAAAGAGTTGATTGTCAAAGGCCGCGAGCAAGGTTATCTGACCTATGACCAGGTAACGACCTATCTGCCCGACGAAGCGGTCGATCCGAACAAGCTCGACGAATTGCTCATTTCGCTCGACGAGCGGAACATACCGCTTGTGACCGAAGCGCCCGAGGCCGATTTTTACGATCCTTCGCGCACGTCCCTCGGCGAGGATGGACCGCGCGAGGACGACTCGCTCGACGCGCCGCCGCCGGACGTGGTCAAGTGGAGCAACGATCCGATCCGCTTGTACCTATCTCAAATGGCCGAGATTCCGCTGCTCTCGCGGTCCGAGGAAATCCGGTTGGCCAAGACGATCGAGGTGGCGCGCAAACGCTTCCGGCGGACCGTGCTCGGCTGCCAGATGGCGTTGCGCGGCACGGTGGGTATTCTTGGCAAGGTGCATCGCGGGATCCTGCCGTTCGACCGAACGATCAAGGTCTCGCTGACCGAGCGGCTGACCAAGGAGCAGATTCTCGCCCGGATGCCGCTGAATCTGTCGACCTTGAACCATTTGATGGACGAAAACCGGCGTGATTTCACGAGTCTCACGAGCCGAAGGCTGGTGGGCCGCGAACGCAGGACGATCCGCCGGCAGTTCATCCGCCGGCGGCGCAAGGCGCTTGTGCTGGTCGAGGAACTCAGTCTGCGGACGCGCCGCGTTCAGGCGATGATGCGGCAACTCGAGGAAATCGTCGATCGCATGGATCAACTGCGCGAGCAGATCCACGCGGCCCGGACCGACGCCGCACCGGCCGATCGTCTCCAAGTTTTCCGCCGCGAGCTGCGCGAACTGATGATTCTCACCCAGGAGACTCCGCGGAGCCTCCGTCGCCGGGTCGAGCTGATGAAGACGCAGCACCGCGACTACGAATGCGTCAAGCGGCAGTTGTCCGGCGGCAATCTACGGCTGGTCGTCTCGATCGCCAAGAAATACCGCAATCGGGGGCTCAGCTTCCTCGACCTCATCCAGGAGGGAAATACGGGCCTGATGCGGGCGGTGGACAAGTACGAATATCGCCGGGGTTACAAGTTTTCGACCTATGCCACGTGGTGGATTCGCCAGGCCATTACCCGGGCCATCGCCGACCAGGCCCGAACGATCCGCATCCCGGTCCACATGATCGACGTGCTGAGCAAATTGAAAAATACTTCCAAGAGGCTCTTGCAAGAATTGGGCCGAGAACCGACAACAGAGGAAACGGCGTTGGCCGCGGGGCTTCCGGTCGAGGAAACTCGCCGGGTGCTCGGCATCGGCCGGACGCCCGCCAGCCTGGACCGCCCGATCGGGGAGAGCGAGGATAGCTGTTTTGGGGAATTTCTTGAAGACAACGGGCTTCCTCGGCCCCATAAAGCCGCATCCAATGTTTTGCTTCGCGACAAGATCGAAGATTTGCTCAAAACGCTTACCTACCGCGAGCGGGAAATTATCCGCCTGCGCTACGGGCTGGGCGACGGCTATACCTACACGCTGGAAGAGGTCGGCCGGATCTTCAAGGTCACGCGCGAGCGAGTCCGGCAGATCGAATCCAAGGCTGTCCATAAGTTGCAGCATCCCGTTCGAGCGATGCAGCTCGAAGGGTTCCTGGAACGCGCCGCGTGACGCCGCGAACCAAGCCGCTGGTCGACCGACCGGCGGCTTTTTTTGTCGCGCCTCGACCAAGGGCCGACCCGACACCGGGCCGGCCCTTTTTGTTGTTTCGATTGTTGAACCAAGGAAACCGTCTATCGCAACCCTTTGATTGAATTCGACACATGTCCGCACCGACCAACACTATTACTGAAACGCTCCGCGTGCTCCATCGCATTCATCGTCAACTGACCGATTTGAAAAGCCGGCTTCGGCGAGGCCCGCAGCTTGTCCGCGCCCACGAGAACAATATCCAGCGGTGCAAGGACGAGCTGACCGCCATCCAGGAATTGGCCCAAAAGGCGCGCATGGCCGGCGACGCCAAACAGCGTCAGCTCCGCGAGAGCGAAGACAAGATTAAGAAGCTGCAAGACCAGCTCAACACGGCCAAGAGCAACCGCGAATACCAGGTGCTCAAGGAACAAATCGCGGCGATCGATATGGCCAACAGCGTTCTGGCCGATGAAATCATTGAAAGCCTCGACGGGGTCGACGAGTTTTCCAAGAAAGTCGCCGCGGCCCAGGCCCAGTTGAGCAAAGCCGAAACCCAACGCGAACAAACCCAGAAAAAGGTCGACGACGAGCGGCCGGGCGTCGAGGCCGACGTTGCCCGGCTCGAAGTCGAATTGCGCGAGGCCGAGAAGGGGCTTATTGGCGATTTTAAGCCGTTATACGTTCGTGCCGTCAATGCCCGCGGCGAAGGGGCGCTCGCTCCGTTGCGCGGCGAGTATTGCACGGGCTGCAACCACAAGGTGCCGCTGAACGACATCAACAAACTGCTGATGCCCGACCCCAAGCCGCTGATTTGTCGGGGTTGCGGCCGGCTGCTGTACGTGCCCGAGGAGTGGACGCAAGGCTCGACTTGATGGATTAGCATCTCAGCGTCTCCGCGCGAGTATTTTTTGCGCGCGGAGGCGCGGGGACGCGGAGAGACGTGGGGAGGGGAGGAACCGGAGCCGGCTTGAACTTTTATGTTTTTTTAATCTGCAAGGATGAAGACCGATGCGCAACATTAGCAAAGTCGCCCCGGCGTGGTGGGATTACACGACGTTGGACAAGGCGTTGTTGGACGAAGCGGCCGCATTGACCGAGAAAGATTTGCGGGGGCTCGCCCGCGACGGGTTTGCGGTCGAGATGTACGACACGTTGGAGGAGTTTTATCTGGCCGAGGCGCTTGAGTACGTCGCGGCCTGGCGTCAAGCGACCGAGAGCGAGCCGTCCGGCATTTGCGGGCCCATTGGTCCAACCGAGCAGTTGCCTCTGGTTGCGCGGATCGTCAACGCAATTGGTCTCTCGCTTCGTCACGCGCATTTTTGGGGGATGGACGAATGGGTGGTCGACGGGCGCGAGGTTTCCCGCGATTTTTCGTTGGGTTTTGCCCGGGCCGACATGGAATTGTGTTTCGACCGCATTCGGCCCGAGCTGGCGATGCCGGCCGAGAACCTTCATTTTCCGGCGGCCGACGCGGCGGAGTACGTCCGCAGTTGGGACGCGGCTCGGTGCGTCGTCATGCAGGGAGGCCAGGGCGAAGTGAAACACTGGGCCTTCAACGATCCGCCGAAGCGCGAGGGAGCTTATTGCGACGCGCCCCCGTCGCCCGAGGAGTACCGCAAGTTGGGCACCCGGGTGGTTGATCTGCATCCGATCACGCTGATGCAAAATGCGCGGACATCCGGCGGCGGCACGGTGCAAAACGTACCCTCGGCGGCGGTGACGGTTGGGCCGGTCGAAACGTGGAAGGCCGAAAAAGTTTCGATTTGGCATCCCGGGCACCACGACAACCCGTTCGGCATGAGGCTGACCACGCTGATGATCTCGAAACGGATACCCGACGCGTCGGTTCCCATGTCGCTGCTGGCCGATCATCCCAACGTTCAGTTTAATTTCTACCGGCCTGGGCTGGGCACGTGCGAAGTGGAGATGCACTGAGATGGCCGTTCGCGTTTTTGCCCTGGCCGCCCATGCCGACGACATAGAATTCGGCATGGCCGGAACGCTTTTGCTGCTGGCCCGCGCCGGTTGCGAGATTCACTACATGAATTTGGCCGATGGTTCGTGCGGCAGCGCCGAGCACGACGGAGCGACGATCGCGGCCATTCGGCTCGACGAAGCGCGTCGCGCGGCCGCGCGTCTGGGAGCCGTGTTCCATCCGCCCTTGGCGCCCGATCTCGAAGTGTTTTACGAAAAAGGGCTTCTGGCCAAGGTGGCTTCGGTCATGCGCGAGGTTTCGCCCGACGTTCTGCTGGTGCATTCGCCGTGGGACTACATGGAAGACCACACGAACGCCTGCCGGCTGGCGGTCGCCGCGGCGTTCTGCCGGGGCATAAAGAATCTTTCGGTCGATCCGCCGCGCGACGCGATCGCGGGCGAGGTGACCGTCTATCACGCCCAGCCCCACGGCAATCGGGACGCGATGAACCGCTTCGTGCGGCCTGAGTTTTTCGTCGATATCGATTCGGTCGTCGAGGAGAAGGCCGCCATGCTGGGCGAGCACCAGAGTCAGAGCGAGTGGCTCGACCGGACGCAGGGATTCAGCGCCTACGTCAACACGATGCGCGGGTTCAGCCGCGAGATGGGCGCCCTGTCGGGCCGATGCGAATACGCCGAGGGCTGGCGACGCCACAATCCGCTGGGATTCTGCCGGGCCGACGCCCATCCCATGGCCGACCTGCTGCCGAATTATCTGGTGAAAGGCGAGTAGGGCGTTCTTCAGATAACTGTAGCGGGTGTGATGCGTATTTTATTTCTGTTGCGGAAAGCCTTCTGTCGCCTTTCGCTCCGCGAAAGTAGCGTGGAGTGACCGCTACTTTCGCGGAGCGAAAGGCGACAATCCAGCCAGCCTGCTCTTTCCGCAACAGAGACTATTTTGACGCTACCGCGGGCTTCCGCCCGGGGCTATTATCCTGTGAAAGACGCTACACGCATCTAAAGACCGTACTAGGTAGCGCGTCGCCGCGCGCCCTACCTGGTGAAACGGCGGCGGAGGGTTTCGAGTTGGCGGGCGCGTGTTGGCGGGTCGGCGGCCGGATAGAAGTCGATCGGCTCGCGCACGAGCCGTTGTAAATAGCCGGCCACAAGCTGGCGCGTCTCGATCGAGTCGCGTTCCAGAAGGACCAGCCATATGGTCGGATCGGCCAGCATGGCGGCGGCAATTTGTCGGGCCGATTCGTCACCCCGCGCGTCGGTCAGCGATTGGATAATGCGGTGGACGCGATACTGTTGCTCGGCGTCGAGTTTGTCGCGAGGGATCCCCTTCAGATAAGACACGACCGCTGGGCCGATCGCTCGCAACTCGCGGTCGGCGGCCTCGCGCCGGGCGTATTCCTCCGCGCCCAGCGCGGCAACCAACGCAGCCCAGCGACGTTCGTCGGGTATTCTCCCCCGTCGGGCCAGTTCGAGCAGCGTTTTTTCCAGGCCGTCGGCCTGATCGACCAGCGGCCAATCGGGCCTCATGATGCGGAGCAACGGAATCACGTGCTCGCGGCACAGTTCGCGATGGGCCAGCAACAGATGCCAGATGGTCGGGGCCGTATAGGTTTTTTTCTCGGCGTCGCGGCCGACCGTGAGCATCAGCGGGCCCGAGGCCGGTTGGACAAATTCGCTCGGCGCGGCCCGACTTCTTAGTCCCGGCTCGCTTTGGGCGACGACGTGGCCGTTCGTTCCGGCCTTGACGGTTACATTTTCGTCGGGAGACGAGAGTTGGTAATGAAAGGCGGCCGATCCATTTTGATAGTCATAATGGACGGCAACTTGCTCCTTGCGGTCTCGACTGCCGGCGGGCGGCGGCGAGTACGTGCTGGTTTTCAACACACCGACGGCGATGCGGCCGTCGTGAACGCCGAACCGCAAGTACGTCCGCGCGTGGCGGAGATACGGATACTCGGGCCGCCCCCGCTGCGCCTCGGCCGAAGCACACGCCGAAATCAGACCCAGGATGAGCAAAAAACGAGCGACCTTCATGTTTCGACGTAGCGGCTAACCTATGTTCTCATAAAACGCCTACGGCGTTCGCCGCAGCGTGCCGGTCTCGGGGAGCGTTTCGTCGGGCGGCGTTTCGTCGAGCGGGTTGGACGAATTGTCCATCGGGCCGGGCCAGACGGCCGCTTCGTTCCGGCCGTTGTCGTCGGGTTCGGAGAGGCTAATGGACGTAGCCGCCGGATCGGCCGTTTGTAGCGCCGCCATGGCCGCTTCTTCCGCCTTGCGCCGCTTATGACGGCGCCAAAGCAAAATCCCCGCGATCACAAACACCAGCACGACAATTCCCAGCAACGTATATTCGCCGCGTTTGATCCACCGGTAAACGGCTTCGCCGAAGAAATAGCTCAACCCAAAAAACGTGGTGATTACGGTCGTCGCGCAGATCAAATCGATGAGGATGAAACGGCGAAACGGCAGCCGTAGGATGCCGGCCGAAAGATAAACGGGCGATCGCACGCCGACGAGAAATCGGGCCAAAAAGAGGACCTTGAACCCATGGTCCAACAGCATCCGCTCCATTTGGGCTTCGCGTTCGGGTTTGACGAACCGGTTCCACCAGTGATGTTCGCGCAACACCCGACGGCCGAAGTGATGGCCGATCCAATACATGATGCAGTCGCCCGTCAAAGCGCCAAGGAGACACGCGCCTAGCGCCAGCCAAGGATTCAACTGGCCGACGGCCGGCGAACTGAGAATCCCTGCCGCCACAATAGCGACTTCTTCCGGCAGAGGCAGACCCGCGCCCGTGAGGATCATGAAAACCAAGATCCCCAGATAGGAGCCGTGGGCCACCAGAAAATCTATCATCAAAGCGTCTTGGCCAGGGTAGGCGTTCCCGTGGGGAATGCCGGAAGCTGAGTTAAAGGATGGAGAATTTTTTCCTGCCTGCCGAACCGGGCACCCGATCGTCGCAACTCCAGGGGGCTCTGTCAGGTGGGTGTTTCCATAAAGAATAAGCCTCACTGCCAGAGGCGATCGATGCATTTTACTCGGATCGGATCGGCTCGGTAAGGAAAACCGGACAATTCCGGGCAGGTACCCGCGAATGGTCCATTTTTCCCAGTCTGCCGGGACTGAACCAGGTGTCCGCCGGGTTTTTTCAGGAAAAAGGCTACCAACGGGGGGTATCCGAGCGCCCACAACCCTTTATCCTAAAACAAGCGACGGGCGCCGGCAAGCTGCCGCCTCACGGGTTTGGGGTCGATTCTTACAGCAGATCGCCTAGCGTGAAACCGGTCGCGCGTGTTTCAATGCGACTTCCCTTGGGCTCGACTAGGAATGCGGCCAGATCGTTTTGCGTCTGACAGAAGGCAATCGCTTCGTCGGGGCCCATTACGAACAGGGCGGTCGACAGCGCATCGGCCAGCACGGCCGTGGGAGCCGAGACGGTGGCCGATAAAAGCCCCTCGGCCGGCCAGCCGGTCCGCGGGTCGAGCACATGGCTCAGTCGGCGGCCTTTATGGCGAAAGAATTGCTTCTCCGAGCCCGAGGTCCCCAGTGCCCGATCGCGCAACCGTATTTCGGCCAGGCGTCTTCCGTGGCGTGACGGATCGTGGACGCCCACGATCCATCCGGGCGTCTCGCCCGAACCGACATCGCACGGCGCCCCCCGCGCAACGACGCTGCTTTGGCCGCCGTGGACCATGAAATGGCCGATACCTCGGGCCTCTAGGACGGCGGCGCAACGGTCCAAGGCATGACCTTTGCCGATGGCCCCCAGGTTGATTTTCATTCCGGGAACACGGAATCGGACGGTGTGGCGTTTGGCGTCGAGTTCGAGTTTGTCGCAACCGACGCGAGTCATGGCCACGTCGATTTGCCGTTGGGTGGGCAGTTTGCCCTCGCGGCACGAAAAGCCCCACGAGTCGGAAAGTGGGCCGGACGTGACGTCCAGCGCGCCGCCTGTCTCGCCGTGGAGCCGCACGGCCAGCGCGAGCAAATCAAACAGTTCGGCGTCGACCGGGACCGGGCCGTCGGCGGCCAGGTGGTTGACGCAGTTGATCTCGCTCGTGATGCGGAAGATGGAAAGCCGCTCTTCGATCCGCTGCACCTCGTCGAGTGCGGCCAGCGCGGCTTCGGTCGCTTCGTCGTATTGGCCGGCATTGAGAAAGACCTCGAACTGGCCACCCATCGCCGCGCGGCTGACGCGGAGAAACGACCCTTCTCGCTGAAGAGGCGATTCTGAACGATCGTTCTGGCGGCGCCGGGGCATGGAAAACTCCCAAAACCGGTAACACTTCAGCCATCTGAAGCATTTCGACGAGTAA
The DNA here is from genome assembly GCA_016933425.1 of Pirellulales bacterium. GTDB lineage: Bacteria > Planctomycetota > Planctomycetia > Pirellulales > Thermoguttaceae > UBA11386. Next base: position 2,102 of record JAFGAY010000034.1, on the reverse strand, counting down.
AACGTTAGCCGCGGAGTCCCGGCAGGTTCTTCAGGTCGACCAATTCGGCCAGGCCGGCTTCGGCCATTTCCTTGCCCGAGACGTAACGGCCCGGGTACGACCATTCGCGAATACGTTCGACCGGCGTGCCGAACAGATCGGCGAGGAAGGCGTCCATGCTGGTTTCGAGCGACCCGAAATGGCGAGCCCATTCGGCCGCCTCGGCCAGGGCGACGTTTTCCTCGCTTTGCCATTTCATGGGGTGGAACAAGAGGACGCTCAGCGGCGTGACCAATCGGTGCCGGCACGCGGCAAAGGGCCACAGCGCGGCTGAGGCGCATTCGCCCACGACGATGCCCGTCGCCTTCACGCCGCGCAGCCGGATCGCCGAGGCCAGTGCGACGGCCGCATAGGCGCTGCCGCCGAGCGAATCGAAATAGATCACGCACCGGCCGCCCGGCTCGACCGAAAGCAGCTTCTCGAACAAATCCGATTCGTGCTCGCTGATGTCGCCGACCACGGCGATTTCGATTGGGCCTTCCCTGTCTTCCATGTTTTTTCTCTCTACGTAAAGACGCAACAACGCAAATAGATAACCATTTAGCCAACTTGCAAAAACCCTTGTTAGCCAAATACTTCAGCCGGATGAAGCGATAGGCATCTCTTTTCTTTATCGGAAAACGTCGGCCGGCACAAGGCCACCGGGCCGGTTCCTTACGGTTGCGGTTCGGGGGCGACGCGGGTCGTGTCGGCAAGCGTGCTTTCGGGCGCAAGCACCACAAGGTCGCCTTCGGCTAGTCCGTTGGTTACTTCGGCCCATTGGTCGTTGATCAGGCCGATTCGCACGTCGGCGATTTTCGCGCGGCCGTCGCGAACCGCGAAGACTTGCCACTGGCTTTGGTCGCCGCGCAGGAGGGCCGTTCGGGGAATGACCAGCGCCTGATCCTTTTGGCGAGTGATGATTTTCACGTGGACGCGATAGCCCAGCTCGAGATGGCGCTGATCGAGCAATCGCCGGCGGTCCGCGGCGTCCAGGGCAATGATCACCTTGACCCGCTGCTGTTCCACCCCCAGCGAGCTGATCTTGGTGAAGCCGGCCGGATAGATTCGGGTCACGGTTCCTTGGGCGGGCGGATTTCCGACGGCGGGTCCGAAGATTTCGACCGGGTCGCCGACGTGCGCGTCGACCGCGTCGACGGTAAGGATCTCGGCTTCGACTTCCATGTCGTCGAGATTGCCCAATTCCAGCAGCCGCGTGCCGGCCGCGAGGTATTGTTCGTTGGTCACGAATCGTTCGAGCACGACGCCGTCGATTGGGCTGGTCATGGTGCCCCGGCGTTGGTTTTCGGTGATGCGCCGGAGCCGCGCGGCGGCCTCGGCGAGTTGTTTTTCCAGGACGGCGCTCGAGAGGCTTTTGTTGCCGATGTACTGTTGGATCATCGTCGGCATGAGGCTTGTGGCGGCCTCCATAGCCAACATGGCCGAATGGACCAGTTGATCCTGGCGATATTGGGCGGCGCTTTGGATTTTCAGGAGTTCGGCCTGGTCTAGTTCATCCTGGGTTTTGACTCCCTTGGCGGCCAAAGGGGCGACGCGGCCGAAATTCTTTTCGGCATAATCGTATTCGGCCTGGCCCGACAACACGCGTTCGTAGGCCGCTTTGACGGTATCGCTCATCGAAACGACGAATTTTTTAGCTTGGGCCAGGGCCGTTTCCTCGACGTTTTTTGCATCGTTTTCGGCGATGGCCTTTTCGAGCCTCCCGACGGCCGCCTCGGCTTCGGCCACGTCGAGTTCGAGATCCAAGGGTACCATTCGGGCGACCACCTGGCCCGTTTTCACCGGCGCGCCTTCCTCGAGCGTGATCGGCTCGATTCGTCCGGCCAACGGCATGGTAATCAGGTAGGTACGCGGCAGCCGGGTTTTGCCGCGTTCGATGATGAATTCGTCGATAGGGCTTTGTTTGGCGGCCGCCGCGACGATCGGCATGCCCGAGCCGCGCCCCAAGAAAATCCACCCGGCCGCAACAACCGCCACGACCACTATCAGCAACAATATTCGCGTTGTTCTTTTCATGTTGGGCAACTCCACGGTCTATTGTACATTCTTTGGCCCGTCGATTC
>JAFGAY010000033.1 GCA_016933425.1 Pirellulales bacterium | reverse complement strand
TAATATCCAAATTCCAACACCGTTTCGACCATGGCCATGTAATTCTCGGGAACCACGCAGTTGGCCACGGAATTCGACGACATGGCCACATAGCCCTGGCCGGGCATCATCCCCTCGAGCAACCGACGGGTTTCCGCTCGCGTGTCCGCCGGGGTTCCATGGGCCAGCACGCCGCCGATTTCCAGGTTGCCCATCAACACCAGGCGCGAACCGTATTGCCGCTTCACGGCAAATATGTCGTTGCACTGCGATTCGATCGGGTTGAGCCCCATGAAGCCCAAATCGCATACCATGTCGATGAAGTGGCTCACATCGCCGTCGCTGTGAAAGAAGACGGGCACGCCGGCCGCATGGATCGGCTCCATGATGCGGCGCATCCGGCCGAGCCAGAGCCGGCGGAACAGATCCGGCCGGATGAACAACCCGTTTTTGTAAGCGATGTCGTCGACCATTTCGATCGTCGTCACGCCCCGTTCGATGAGCGCCTCGACCATGGCGACGGCGTCCTCGGTGAAGACGTCCATCATCTCCTCGACCAACGCGAGATCGTCCGCCAGATTGTAAAAATAGGTCTCATAGCCCATCGACAGGTACGTCGAATCGAACGGACCGTGGACGTAAACGTTCACGCCCAAGCCGGTCTTTTTGCCGACTTCCAAACACTCGTCGACCCGGCGCAAGAAAGGCGAGGGATCGGCCAATCGCATGGCGGCGAAGTCCTCGCGCGTGCGGGTTCCCTCGACGCGCGAACGGTAGCCTAGCGTCATCACGTCCATGTGCATGAACCGCGTCAAGTCGGCCAGCGGTTCCGCGGCCATGTCGAGGCTCCGTTCATCGCGACCAATGGCATATTTGGCGAATCGCTGATCGACGACGTGCTCGAAAATGGGAACGCGGTCCGTCGGCTCTCGGCGGAGAGTCTGAACCAATCGATTCCCGTCGCGGGCCGAGCCGGCGGCGAGTCCTTTTTCAGACTCCAACATCAGTACCTCCCATAAGTCTCCGCCACGCGTTGCATGGCGAGGATGTTTTCGTCGGGAGTATCGCGTGGCGTCTGGTCGCCGGTCGACAGGATAAAGCCGCCGCCGGGGCCGGCCGCGTCGATGGCCCGCTTGCAGGCTTCCTCGACCGTCGCGACGCTTCCGAAAAGCATGACGTCGGTCGTATGGAGATTGCCCTTGAAGGCCATTTTTTGGCCGAAACGCTTTTTGATGTCCGCCAAATCGCAATCACCCATCGGCGGCGCCTCGACCGGCTCGATGCTCGATAGGTCGGTCTCTTGGGCCGCAATCTCAACCAGTTTGCGTTCGGGTCCGCAGCAGTGAAGATGGGTAAGCACGCCCTTGGATTTCGCCAAGGCGGTCACCCGCTTGAGCCATTCGAGCGAAAGTTGCCGGAAGACGGGCTCGGGATTGAATATCATCAGCCCGCTATTGGCGATCATCAGCACGTCGGGCCGCCATGAAAGGATTTCCTCCGCCTGACAAATCATGGCTTCGCCGGCGCGTTGCATTTCCTCGAGAACGGTTTCCCGCTCGTCGTAGTATCGGTAGGTGCTCGACGCGCGGTGGTCGATGCACGGCAAACGGACCACCGGGGCCACCACGCCGCGGTCGCCGGCGTAATCGCGGGCATCCTCGAAGTAGTCCCGCCCGTACCTCGCGTAGTCGGGCTTGACGATTTCGCGGAGCGACGTCGTGTCGAGGTCGAGCGTGTCGGCCTCGACTCGGGCGTGGGGAGGAACCCGCTCGAAAATCCGCGCGAACGGCGACCACTCGACCCCGTCGTCGTTTTCGACGAACTCACGAATGATGAGCTTCTCTTCGTTTCGGAACAAAACGGACATTTTGTGCCGCTCGGTCATGGGCACGAACAGCGGAATGAACGCGTCCGTCCCGTAGTGCACATGGGAATCCATGCGGGCCTTCCAGATCGGCGGATCGTTATAAACCAGCACGTCCCACGTCGTTCGACCCGTCAAACGGACGGGCACCATCTCATAGAGGTCGGGACATGCCGGAACATGGTCGGGCTGCTGCCCGCGCATCGCCGTCAGAATTCGTTCTCGTGGGGTCACCGTGTACTCCGAATTGCGGAATGTCGTGCGTGTCGGTATGAATTGCTAAGTGTTGATGCCGCATTGGCGGTAAATATCCGGCAGGCGATCTTGGGCCAGGTTGCGGACGTCTTCATATAAACTCCGGCCGTGCGCGTCCATGGCGACAATCAAAGGTCCGAAGTTGGAAACGCGGAGTTGATAGATCGCCTCGGGATGGAGATGAGGCCAATAGACGGCCTCGACCGCGTCGACCTGGGTGGTTTCCAGAGCGGCGGCGCCGCCGACAATCGCCAGATAGCAAGCCCCCAAACGCCCCATGGCGTCAAGGCTCTCCTGGTAAAGTCCGGCCTTGCCGATGATGGCTCTGACTCCGTATTGCTCGAAAAGCCGCGGCGCGAATCGGTCCATTCGCGTGCTGGTCGTGGTGCCGATGATCACCTTCTCCCAAACGTCGCCCACCCGGCGAAGGCTCGGCGCCGTGTGGAGCACCGGGTAACCCGTCAAATCGACCGGCGGACGCTTGCCATGGTCGAAGATCTCGATTTGGGTCTTGTCGCGCATGCCGAAGATGATGCCGTCGATCGTGACCTGATCACCGGCGCGGAGGCCGCGAACGGTCGGTTCGTCCAACGGGGTATGTAATCGGTGCAAAGCCATGTCGCGTGCTTTCTACGGCGGTGGTCGCGGTTCGGTCCGGGAAAATTAACTTACACTCCATGTTCCACGCGGCCGTCGGGCCAGATGCGTGCGCGGGCGCGGCGCGCGGCCCAACATTGGTAGTTTACCGCGACCGGGTTTTGCGTGATGTGGGTATACGACCATTCGATGTGGACGCCCAGCGTGGTTGTGTCGCCGCCAAGCCCCATCGGACCGATGCCCGAGGCATTGATGGCTTTCTCCAACTCCTCCTCGAGCGCCGCGAATTGCGGATCGGCATTCCGGCTGCCCAGCGGCCGGCAAATAGCTTTCTTGGCCAAAACGCCCACCGAGTCGAACGTACCCCCGATGCCCACGCCGACGATACCCGGCGGGCAAGGGTTTCCGCCCGACTGAACCACCTGGTCGATCACGAATTTTTTGACCGCCGCGATTCCGTCGGCGGGCGTGAACATCCGCAGCCCGCTCATGTTTTCCGACCCCGAACCCTTGGGCACCATCAGGATGTCGAGATAATCGGCGTCGGGGACAAAATCCCAGTGGATAACCGGCAATCCCTGGCCCACGCTCGTCTGGGGATTCTCGCGCGTAAGCGGATGGGTCGAACTGCCGCGAAACGGGTGCGACAGCGTGGCGCGCTTGGCGCCGTCGGCCAGCGCCTGCTTCAAGCGATATCCATCAAAAGGAAATCGCTCGCCAACGTTCAGCAGGTAAACGGGCAGGCCCGTGTCCTGGCAAAGAATCATCTTGCGGTCGCGCGACGTCTCGATGTTCTTGAGAATCGTATCGAGAATCGTTCGGGCCGTGGGGTTCGATTCTTTCTCGCGGGCGCGCCGAAGTCCGTCGAGGACGTCCGGCGGCATTTCCTTTAGCGCGCGGACGTAAAGATCCGCCGCCACTTGCTCGATCAGTCCGTAGTCGATGTGGGCCGTCATGTCACGATCCAATAACCAGCAACAGCTTCAGGAATCCCAGCACCGCGCCGACGCACAGCACGGCGAGTACAAAACCAATCGCATCGACGCGATTCCACTTGGCGAATTCCCATTGGGAGTTCGGAAACAGCTTCTTGTGATGGAAACGGTCCGGTTGGGCATAGGACAATTCCAATTCGCGGGCATCTGCCTCGCGATTCTCGTCGACGACCGTCATCATCTTGGCGAAAAACCGATCCAGCCGCACGCGGTCGACCGGCCTGGTGAATCGAGAAACCAGCATCAATATGAAAAACGGCACGATCGTACGAATCAGGACGCGGATCGTTTCATTGACGGCGTAGGTATTGCGGGACATGTCAAACCCAATCCGATCCAATGCAATAAGCTCGAGATTCAACATGCCGGCGCCGGAGCCCTGCTTGACGCCTTTCGTCCAGAAGATCGACTTGGCCGGCACCTTGGCCCTTTTCTCGAAGGATTCGCCGGCTGTCAAGGGCGCCGGTCTGTCGGTATTCGCCCGCTCGTGCTCAGGCAGCGATTCCCACTCGGCGATTTCCCGCTCGCGCGTTTCGACGTCCATCGCATGAGCGTGATAGACGCGAGTGACGCTGCGCGACTGCGTCGATTTCAATAGGTAATCGTTCGAGCGAAGCGACGGGCACGCTGCCGGCAGAAAAACGGGCAACAAAAAGAAAAAGATCGACGCCACCGCGATCGACGACCATGCCCCGGCGCGATTGGCCCGGCGCCACTTCATGCCAAGCCACCACGTCGCCGCGATCATGATGTTGATTTCCCACATGAACTTCAGCAACTGCAGGATGGTGTCGAACTGGGTTGCGACCAACGCGCCGGCCACGACGACCAGACCGCCGACCACTCGGCCCACGAGCACATAGTACCTTTCGCCGTGGTTGGGAAACAGCGGACGATAGATATTCTTGGTCAACAGACCGGAGCTGGTGATCATGAGCATGGACGCCGTCGACATGAGCGCCGCCATGAGGCAGGCGATCATTAGTCCGACAAAACCCATCCCGACCGGAGCAAGCAGGTTATAACTGGCATAGCCCCAAAGCAAGTCGGAATCGTGCAGCTTGTCGTGAAATACGGCCAGGGCGCATAAGGCGAAAAAACCCCACAACACGGCGCAAAACCGCTTGATATACGATCCCCAGGTTGCTCCGAATCGACAGGCATATTCATTCTTGGCCGAGGCAAGCGACGTCAAGAAATGGGCCTGCGGCGGCGTGTTGCTGATCATCAATAGCGAAAGGGCCGCCACGTAGAACCACGTGAAGTCCATCAGCGTCGGCGACCCGAGAACCTCGAAAAACGACTCGGGCAGCCTCGCATGAACGGTTCGCATTGCGTCCATCACTCCGCTGCCGCCGTGGACCTCGTTGATCCGCGCCCAACAGAAGGGAAAGAGCATCACCGACATGGCAATGATGCACAGTCCCTGGACCGTATCGGTCAGCACGGCCGCCCCCAGGCCGCCCGCGATGCCGTAAATCAGCACCACGGCGCAGACCATCCAAATCAAAACATCCTTGTTGATGTGGGAAAATATTTTTCGGGGAGCCTCGCGAGCCAGCGTGTCGAACCGCTGTTTCTCCGTTTGGGAAAGCGACGCGTAGTCGGCCGCTTGGAGCTTTTTCAACTCCGTTGCCCGGTCCAATTCCGTTTTTTCCGAGGGCGTCAACTCCTCGACGCTCTTGGGCGACATCACCATGACCGTTTTCGAGGCGGCGCTGAAACCGACCGCCAGATGGGCGACCATCACCAGCGAGGCGACCAACGTGTAGAAGCTCCCGAGCGTCGGCGAACCATAACGCTCCTCGAGATAGTCGGCCATCGTCAAAACGCGAAGCCGCCGCATCCAGGGCGCGATCATCCAGTAGATGGGCGTCACAAACAGATAAACCAGCGAACTCCAGATGCCCGCCGCGCCGTCGACGAACGTCGTTGTGGCCACGCCGACCGGGCTCTCCACGTTGGTGCCCGACCCGAAGGCCGCGAACGTCTGGAAAAATTTGCCAAACCGCCGCCCGGCAAGAAAATAATCTTCCTGATTCTTGACGCGCCGCGCCGACCAGACGCCGATTCCAACGATCACCGCGAAATAAACGGCGATGACCATCACGTCGGGAGTGCTCAGGCCAGAGAACATATCGCTCGACTCCGGGTTTTTTGCGTTTCCTCTTATGGTTGATTAAGCGATCAGGAAAACGAGTTTTATCAGCAACAAGCTGACGCAACCGACCGCGAGCGACGCGCTGAGCCCGACCAGCAGCGGTTTCCAGCCAAGCAGCCGAAGCTGCCTGGCGTTCGTTCCCAACCCGATGGCCGCCATGGCGACGGTCAGGCAGGCGACGGAAACCGTGTTGGCGTCGGACAGCAACCGGCCCCAAGCCGCGCGGTCGACGAACCCAAATGCGCGCGTGCCCAAGTCCCCCACCGAGCGAACCGCCGCCAGCGCGACGAAAGCGACAATGAACAAGGGAACGAACTGATGCCAGGCGAGCCGGCTTTTCACGGTACCCGAGACGCCGCGGCGATGATGGAGAATGGCCATGATCGGAATCACCGCCCCCATGCACACATTGCGGACCAACTTGGTCGTCGCCGCCGCGTCGAGCGCCGCCGGAGCGGCGTAATTTTGTTGATACATCATTCCCGCCCCCGCCACCTGCGCCGTTTCGTGGATGGCCGTGCCCAGGAACAGTCCGGCCTGCGTCGGGTCGGCGGCAAACAACCAGTGCGACAGTGTTGGATAGGCAAACATGGCGATCGTGCCAAACAAGGTAATGCAAGCGACCGCATAACTTATTTCGTCGTCCTCGGCGTCGATCGCCGGCCCCGTGGCCACGATGGCCGACGCCCCGCAAATGCTCGTTCCCACGGCAATCAGCGTGCCCAGCCGCGGCGGCAGTCCTATAACCCGGCTCAGCCACGTGACCAGAAGCAACGCCGACACGATGCACCCAATCACCACGGGCAGGGCGCTCGCGCCGATCTGACCCAGGGCAACCAGGCTAAGTCGTAATCCCAATAGGGCGATTCCCAACCGCAAAACCCGCTTCACGGCCAGACGCAACCCGGTTTCATACACGGCCGGCAGTCCCACCGTGTTTCGCAGCACCAGACCCAAAAGGATGGTGACCATGATAGCACTGATTGGGCTTTTCTCGAAGCCCATCAGCGTCTTTCCAATCCAATCGGCGGCGATCGTGCCGAGCCAGGCCAGCGCGCCGGCCAACGCCAGCCCGGGCACCATCCGGCCGAGCCAGTCCAAACCGCCAAACAAAGGGTTTCGCCGCGGGGTATCGAGCGTTTCGCTGGTCATGACCGCCTTTCCGCTTGTAGTATGTTACCGGTGCAGGTCTCTTGCCGGCTGAAGCACCAAGCCTCGCCATGCTGGACGATCGGTCGACTCGCGTCGTCCATCCATAGATCGTGCCGCGTGAGCATCCATCGGGCGACCTGTGGAAGCGATCGGCACGTCCAACCGGGCGTGCGCCAAAGTCGCGCCGAGGCAAGTTCGCCTCCCACCCGAGCGCCGAGCACCAAATAGTGCCTCACGTCGGGCCACGCCAGCACGGCCTCGTCGACCCGGGCATCGCAAGGAACGAAGCAGCCCAGCACGACGGTCGGCCGAAACCGTTGAAGCGCCGCTTGGGCCGACAGGGTGAGCACGCCCGAGCCGATCGGCGGGTTGGCGTCGGTCGCTGTCAGACGCACATCGCGGCCGGCCAGGGCTTCGGCCAATTCGCCTCGCCCGGCGCACACTTCGAGCAAGGGCCCTTTGCCCAACGCGCGGAGGCACTCGGCCAAGGCGGCGGCCAATTCGCGGCAGGGAATAAAATATCGCTCGGCGTCGATGCAAGACGCAAGCCAACCGCCGTTGCGCTCGGCGGCGGCAATCTCGTCGACCCGCGACTGAAACGTCGGCAGCGAGGCGATGGCGGTCATGGCGTCCCTCAGTCGCGGCTACACGCTTGGACCGCAGCGGTTGATGGCGAAGGCGTTAAACTCGCGCAGCGCCTCGGCCTTGGTCATTTTCCCGTCGCACAAGTCGATAACTTCGTCGAAAAGCCGCTCGCCGGCTTCGTCCAACGAAGCGCCCTCGAACATGTCGGAAACGTCGACTTCCATTGTGTCCTTCATCCGCTCCCACGACTCGCGGTTGCCCGTCAAACGCATGGTGATCATCAGCGGATGATTGATCGTGTGGCCTCCCCCGGTGCTGAAGCTCATCACCTGCGATCCGGCGGCCGCGATGCCGGTAATGCTTTCGCCGCCGTGGCCCGGCGTATCCATCAGCCAGAGTCCCGGCTCGGGTCCGATGGGTTCGGCGTACTCGACCGCGCCGACGATGGGCTTGGTGCCCCACTTCTGCATCGCGCCGAGCGATTTTTCCTCGATGGTCGACAGCCCTCCGGCGATGTTGTCGCCGGTCGGCTGGCTGCCGCGCAGGTCCACGCCGCACGCCATGATGCTCTTTTCCATGCGGTCGATGAATCCGAGCAGCTTGTCGGCCACTGCAGGGGTTTTGGCCCTGGCTTTGATCAGTTCCTCGCCGCCCATCATCTCGGTGGTTTCGGCGCCCAAGGCGCGTCCGCCGGCCTCGATCACGCGATCACAAACCCACCCGACGCACCGGTTGTGGGCCAGGCCGCTGGTGACGTCGCTCGTGCCGCAGTTAAACCCGTAAATAAGCTTGGCCAGGGGCGTTTTTTCGCGTTGCTGAGTATTGATTTGCCGGTTGAAATCGACGGCCAGACGCAGGGCCTTTTCGAGGGCCGCCAGGGCGCCTCCTTCGTGGCGAATGTTGACCACCGCGACCGGCTTGCCCGATTGCGAAACCTCATGGGCGATGTCGTCGGCCGTGCAACCCTGTTCCTTGAAATGGTCGACGACGATCACCGCCCCGGCGTTCGGATTGAGTCCATGCCCGACGAGCGTTTTGAAGGTTCTCGCCAGATCAGGCGCGATCTGACATCGTCCCAACGGATGAACGATGGGGATCGTGTTCTGAACCATCCCTACGACCCTCTCGCACGTCGGATTGGCGTAAAGCGTTCCACTCAAAAGCAACACGTGGTTGCGAATGCCAACCTGGCCGTCGGGCCGAGGATAGCCAAAGAAAAAGTCTCTCATATTTCTGATTCCCGAAATTGAATGACGGATTACCCAATGCCGATGGTCGGCCAACCGTGAGGGTTCAGGGCTACTGGTTCAGGTCGCCGCGTCCCCGGTTGGACTCGATGTTGTGGATGTGGACGTGCTGGCCCTTGCAAATGTCGCAACTGGCGCGGCCTATGTTCAGGCCGTATTTCGTGATGGGATCGCCGGCCTTGATATCGACCCTGGCAAATTTCTGATTGGCCGGAATGTCTTCGCCGAGCGCGATGGACTCGGTTTCCGACTGGCCCTCGGTAATGCATTGGACCACGTCCCCCCTCGCGCCGGGGCCAATGAGATTGGCCACGTTGTCCAGGGAATGAATAATCATGGCTCGTCGGTTCATGCCGGTTGCTCCTTGGCGAAAAAAACCCGATTAGCGTTAATTATCGATAATCATCTACGATATACGATTCTCAGGGCTTGTCAAGCGGCCTTTCGCCGGGAATGGACCCTCGGAAACCACCTGGCCGGACCTGACCCGGCATGGAAACCTCATTCTCCGGAAGTGCTTGGCATACGGGAGGTTAGCCGCCGCGCCCGCGCGGCGCTGAAACGCCATACCCGCCATGCGTCACGCAAACACGACGGCTAAAAGCATTCCCGCCCCTCAGCGGACATGCCGTGCTTCTAGGGCTCTTCGGACAGGAGTGCGTCGACCGTCCGCAGAAGCTCCTCGTCAGCCCGATCGAGACTCCGACGCCGCGCGGCTTGACGCCGCGCGGCTTCCTCGAGTTCAGCGGTCCGGGCGCGGACCATCCGGCTTACCTCGTCGGGGGCCACCGCTCCCTGGGATCGGTGAGCCTCGACAAAATGAACCGGATCCATCGCCGCCACCAGCTTCTCCGAGGGCAGGCTCAACGGCCTTCCGATAATCTGGAGGGCCGCGCGGTCAATGTGTTCGGGCGTTATGTCGGCGGCGGTTCGGCCGTCGAGCCACACCTGGCGAACGACCTCGCCGACGATCGCGTGCGCCACGCGCAGCGGAACGCCGGCCTCGCGGAACAGAATCGCGGCAAGCTCGGTGGCCGTCGAAAACCCCCGCTGGGCAAATCGCAACATCACGTCGGTTTTGACCGTCAGATTGTGGAGAATCTTGTCGAACTTTTCCACGGCCGTGGCGACCTGTTGGACGACGGCCGGCACCATCTCGGTCGTTTCGTAAACCTCGATGGTGTCGCCGTACATGACGTTGTGCAGGCGGACAACGATGTCCGTGTAGCATCCCAACACCTTGCCCAGCGTCAGCCGGATGTCCTCGAACAGGCAGGGGCTCTTTTTTTGCGGCATCATGCTCGACGCCTCGCAGACGGCGTCGGTCAGTTCGATCATGTTGAACTCGAACATGTGCCACGTGTGCATCTCGTTGGCCGCGCGGCTCATCGGAATGGCCATGTTGATCATGGCCGCCACCGTGTTGGTCGCCTGGTCCGACGCGGCCACGCAATCGTTCGTGTGCTCCAATACGCCCTCGAACCCAAGCAACCTGGCAGGCAGTTCGCGATCGATCGGAAAACTGGTTCCCGCCAACGCCCCGCACCCCAGGTCGCACAGGTTGGTCAGGTCGTAAGCCTGCTCAAGCTGAACGAATGCCCGGCTAATCGGCTCATGCAAGCCCAGCAAATAGTGGCCAAAAGTCATCGGTTGGGCGTGCTGATTGTGGGTATAGCCGGGCATGACGGCGCCGCGGTACTCCTCGGACTTTTCGAGCAGAGTCGCGCGAAATCGGAGCGTGGCATCCAGGAGAGGAAGAATGGCCTCGCGCAACCGCATCCGATAGATGGGCGGTGGCAGCGTGCGGCCAATGTTCACGCAGCTGGCCACGGCCCCCACCTTCTCCATGAGGTACTTCTCGAACTGGACACGCCATTTGTAGAAATTCGGATCGTAATTCGCGATCATCTCCTCGATGGCCGCGTGATCGACTTCCCGAAGAACTCGCAGAATGTCCTTTCCCTCGGTCCGGCCGACGATTCCCTGGCGAATCATCATGACCATCCACGCCATGTGGGTTTTTTGAGCCTTGGGAATGCCTTCGAAGGCGACGGCCGCGAACGCCTTTCGACCCTCTTCCAGCGTGGGAATTTCCCTGCCGCGCAGCCGAGAATGGGTGTCGGGCTTGATGTGGTTCAGTTCACTCACGCTCATGACGCATGCGTCCTCCAGAACAAGGTTTGGTCCTTCTTGGCGCCCCGTGCTCGTTCACATTAACACCCGACTATACTTGAACATGGACCAAGCTTCGATGTCAACTTGCTTCTCGACGGAATTCTCCAAATGCGCTAGCCCGCGGCGTCTCGCGGCGTGCCCCACCCTATATATGCCGCAAATAATTTCACCCGCGCTTATGGGTCCGCCCGGCCCACGGAGAGATGCGAAAAATGGGCGTCACGGGATTTCATGTTTAAAAACCCGTAGGACGGGTCGAGACCGGCAAGATCGCACTCGACGCCGGGTCTTGACACGGCCTACCGTGCCTGGGTGCCCGTCAAGGCCGAGGGAGATCTGCGGCCGGACCTTGAAAAACGCGGTCAGCGCATGGTCTCGGGCCGGGTTCCCTTGCGCCATTCGGTGGGCGTCATGCCCGTCTTTTGCTTAAAGATGCGCGAGAAGTGATAGGGGGCCTCGAATTGCAGGGCGAAGGCGATTTCCTTCGTGCTCAGATCCGTTCCGTGGAGCAGCTCCTTGGCCCGATTGATGCGAAGCTGAAGATGGTATTGATAGGGGGCCATGCCCGTCTGCTGCTTGAAAATATGGCGAAAGTAGTCGTAACTTAGCCCGAGCGAGCCGGCCAGGTCCTTCATGTCGATGAGTTCCTCGACGCGTTGGACGATTATGGCCTTGGCCTCGCAAACCAGGGCGTCGATCTCACCGCCTTCCTCGCGCGAGCGCACCGCCGCCAGCGAGCTTCCCAGTATTTCAAGAATGTTCGACGCGGCCAGTTGCTGCAATCCTCGCGTCTCGGATACGATCCGCTCGCGCAGCGTCAGATAGGGACGGAGGATGTCGTCGTTCATCCCCGTTTCCAATACGGCGCGCTCCGGCGAAATCAACTTGCGCCGCATCAAACGCTCGGGATACGCTCCGCCGAAATGGGCCCAATAGGTCGTCCAGCCGGTTTGGGCGGAAGGACGGTAGCGATGCCAAACCTCGGGAAAAACCAAGATGACATTGCCCGCCTCGACGCGCCGCAGTCCGGTCGTCTCCGACTCGAACTCGCCCGACCCCTGGGTAACGTACAAGACGCCGAACTCGGGCAGCACGCGGCCGTTTTCCCAAGTGTAGTAATAGGGCGAGGGATGCTCCTCGCTCGGGTCGCCGGGCGTCCGGTGAACGATGTGGCCCGTCCCCGTCACGTAAAGCTCCCAGAGCCGGTCTCGCCGGCTGACCGGAAGGTAGAGAAATTGCTCTTCGATGGCCGTTCGGCGCACAATGACCTCCGCGGAACCACCTCCACTGGGTGGTCTTTTGGTCCAGAACAAACGGTTCGAGACACGGTCGATGCCAACTTCATCGTAGCCAGCGACACCGACTTACGTCAAGAAAGTTTAGCCCCGTTTTCGCGGCGGTCCAGGGATAACCAAATTAGGCATCGCAAATAGCCATTCTCGTCATCGACATGTTTTCTTGGGGCAACTAGTGTGGCATGTAGGGCTGATGAGCGCTTTTCCAATCTAGCGGCGCGAATCGCGGCGGGTGGTTGCGCGAATCGCCAAAGGTCGCTGAAACGTGACCAATGTAATAAGGAAGCCCGTGATGGAACACTCGTCCGAGAAGAGAAGCATCCGAACCGTGGTGGCGGGATGAGTTCTAGTAAACGGTGACGCTTCCGTCATTTGAAGTGTCCGCGAATTCCCAGGTTATTGGCCTATTCCTTGAACGTGGAGGACGTCTCTCATGAATCGACTGCTCAGGATCCTCGTCCCGTGCCTTTTTCTTTTTTTGGTGATGGGATCGACGTTGACCCAGCAAGCTGCCGCCCAAAATACCTACTGGACCGGCGGCGCCGGAACCCTGGATTATGAAAATCCATTAAACTGGGGAGGCGCGTTTCCCACGGACCCCAAGGATCCCTGCCTTCACCAAGACGTGGTTCTGTTGAAGAACGACGTCACGACGCCGGTCTGCGATAATCTCAATATCGGCGCCAACGATGCAAGCAGCAATCCAGGCAGGTCCTACTTCTATCAGTCCACAGGCACGCTGGAAACCGACTGGACCACGGTTGGCGCTCTTGGCGGCACTGCATCCACCGTATCCAACGTGGGCGTCCTCTACCAATCCGGCGGTACCCATAAATATGGAGGCCAAACTTTTTGTCTTGGCCGGTATCAGGGGAGCTATGGTTACACCAACTTGAGCGGCGGCGCCATGGAGAACGGGCGAGTTGAGATCGGAAGGGAAAGCAACGAAGCCACGGGAGTCTTTTATCAATCAGGCGGCGTCATCACCGATGTCGGCTCCGGCGGTTTCTACTTCCAGGTCGGCAGGGATGGAACAGGCGTTTATAACCTCACGGGCGGCCAGTCCATTCGTGGCGTCGACAACGATTCCTATTTTCGGGTTGCGGTCAATGCGGGATCTTGGGGTAATACAAACGTCAGCGGAACCGGCGAGCTGGTCGTCGTCGACGAAATTGGGATTTCCTTGTACGCCGGAACCGTCGGATATCTCACCCTGGGCACGGGCGGAACCATCGCCACAAGCCAAATCGTTACGGTTTATGACGAGGGAGAACCCTATTTCAGCTTCCACGGCGGAACCCTGAAACCCCTGGAAGACAGCACCGATTTCATCGACCTCTCCGGCGCCGGCGCCGGCGGAACCTATGTCGGCGCCGAAGGCGGGATCATCGACACCAATGGTTTCAACATCGAGATCCAGGAAGCCCTTAAAAAACTGGAGGGCTCCGGCGTCGGCAGCATCACGATCGACACGGCCGGCGCCGGCTATGCCGGCGCGCCCGTCGTCAAAATCTCCACCGACGGCGACGGCCGCGGCGCCTCGGCCATGGCCTATGTGAATTCGTCCGTCGATCCGCTCACCGGAGCGGTTTCCGACGGCAGCGTCGTCAGCATCGTCGTCACCAATCCGGGTGAAGGATACGAGGGCGAAACCGTCACCGTCACGCTCGAATCGGGTGGCTACACCACACAGGCCACGGCCACCGCGACGCTCGCCGCGAACGGACCGGACGGCGGCATCACGAAGAAGGGTCTTGGCACTTTGACCCTCTCCGCCACGAATACCTATACCGGCCTGACGGACGTACAGGCGGGAACTTTGGCACTGACCGGTTCGGTTGCCGGCGATGTCGCGGTCGCCGCCGACGCCGTTTTGATGGGCGCCGGTTCGATCGCGGGCAACCTCGCGGCCGCCGGCTCCAGCATGGTTGCCCCCGGCATGAGCATCGGAACGCTCCACGTCGAAGGCGCCGGTCTGGCCGACCTGAATGGCACGCTGAAAATCGAGTACAACGGCGACACGGAGGAAATCGACGTGCTCGACGTCGCCGGCGTCCTCGATATTGACGGCGCCATCGTCGATTTCGACGACCTGGGCGAGGGTGCATCGCTTGACGAGCCGGCTTATGTATTTGCCACTTACGGCACGCTCGCCGGCAGCGGCGCCTTTGCCGGTGTACTCGATCTCCCGACGGGCTACGTCATCGACTACGCCTACGGCGGCAACAGCATCGCCTTGGTGGTGCCCGAGCCTTCCCTGACCGCTCTCCTTTTGGCGGGATTGGGCCTGCTGGCTATTCGACGCTTTGGCCGTTAGGCGGAAGGGACACGCTGTACATCAAGTAATTCATGCGGGTCGCGAGGCGATCAGGAACAGGCGACCCGCGACTGATGGGTGGGTGTGGACTAAGTCCTCGACGACTACCAATGACATTCCTTTAATTGAAGGAGCTTTGGCATAATGAACACGCGCATTGTTTGCCTCCTGGCCCTGTGTGGCATTGCCTTGTTGGCCGTTCCCGTCCAGGCCGACGTCGTGGCTAATTTCACCGACGGCAACGACGACGTGATTTACGTCGACGCCTTCCATGGCGTCGCCGGCGACGGCTGGGCAAATGCCTGGGTGGAAAACACCAATCTCTCGCCCACGCTCACAACCCAAGTCGTGTTGCCGACGGATCCCGGCTTCAACGAACTCACCCCGGGCAGCGGCGCTTACCTGAGCACCCTAATGACCCCTGCGACCGGAGAACTCGACATCCGCTACGGTCTGGGACGCGACCATGGAGGCGAAGGGGGTATTGCCCTGGGTACGCCTTATCACATCGAGTTCACCTACCGCATCGACGAGGACCTCACGGCGACGGACGGCCTTGGCTTCCCCATCTTCGGAAATGACCAAGCCGACCGCTATCAAATGGCCAACGGCGCCGAAGGCAATCAGCTTCCCGCAAGTAAATCCGGATGGCAGATCCTCGGCTATTCTTCCTCCGAGTCGCCCAACTGCCCCGAAGGACTCCAAATGGAGTGGTCATTCGTCAACGGCATCGGCGATGGGACACTCACGCCGGAAATGGCGGTCAACACCGATGTCGCGATGGTCGGCGGCGGCGTCTACCATTTTTCGCTCGACGTCCACGCGGACCTCAGTCGATGGAACTGCACGGTCAATTATCTGAACCCTCAAGCCGGCTACACCGGCGCAACGATGGCCACCCAGACGGGCATGGGTTTTCGCGGCGTTCCGGTGGGAAGCTACGTCTTTTTCTCGTCGCGTGCTTCCGACGAATACGATGCCAGGGCGTTCTCCGTCGACAACATCAACATTAGCTCCCTTCCGTTCTCAGGCCCCACGAACGACCTGACCTCGTTCGCGGCCCATTTTGACGGTGGCGGCACCGACGTCGCGCCGGTCACCAACGTCGTCGACGCCTACACCGGAATGGCCGGCGCCGGATGGCGGAGCCCGTGGTACTCGGGCGGCACCAGTTCGGCCGTCAGCACGATCGGCGTCGTCACGCCGACGGACCCCGGGTTCAACGAAATCAAGCCCGGCGAAAGCGGCTCGTACCTGAGCGTCCAAACCGACCATAACGCATCCGCTAGCTACGTCGGCGTTGTGCGGAACTACAAAACCTATACTCCGTATGACAGCGGCATCGACTGGAGCAAGGACCACTCGATCCAGTTCACTATCCGCATCGACGAAAGCGTTGAATCCATGGCGAACTTGTTCACCACGCAAGACGACCGCTACCAGGTCGGCGACATCGGCCACCTGGCTTACAACGTCGACAATAGTGCGCGTTGGATGGTATCGTGCTACGGCGGCGAGGGGAGCTTCACGAACGCCGAAGACGTCGGCGTCTGGGTCTTTTACGATGGACAGCACGACAACGGCACCTTGGACGCGGCGTTGAACGTTGAGTCGACCGTCGCCATCGTCGCCGGCGGGGTTTACGATTTCACGATTACCATCGATCCCGACACGCAAACCTACGTCGGCAGCGTCACCGACGGCACGAACACGTACACCACCGGCCCGCTCGGCTGGCGGTCGGCCAGCACCGAAATCGGCGGTTATTTGGTCTTCAGCACACGATCCAGCGACGATCAGGACGTCCGGACCTTCTCGCTCGACGAGATCATTATTACCCAACTCCCCGACTCGCCGCCGGTTCCCGGCGACACCAACCACGACGGCTACGTCGACGAGACCGACGCCGCCGTACTGGCCGGCAACTGGGGCGCCTCGGTCACGCAGGGCGACGTCACGGCCGGCGATTTCAACGACGACGGACTGGTCAACGCCGCCGACGCCGCCATCCTGGCCGCCAACTGGAATCCCGCGCCTCTCGCCGAAGCCGCAGGCGTGCCCGAGCCGGGCTCGCTTGTGCTCTTGGCGATTGGTTTAGCGATATTCGCGGCCCGACGCATCCGGTAATTCCACTCCCTTCGCGAGAAGTAATGGATGCCATGCGTTCGACCTAATTAAAAATGATGTTGGCACTGCCGGCGATTCCAAGAGCCGCGAGGTAAACGACTCGCGGCAAAATGGTCGCGGAGCCATCACCATGCCGCATGGGTAAATAACATCGAGGGTCTTTTGTATGAAGTTTCGTCGTCCCGCGTTTACCCTGGTCGAATTATTGGTGGTGATCGCCATTATTGGCATTCTCATCGCCTTGCTGTTGCCGGCCGTCCAGGCCGCGCGCGAGGCGGCGCGGCGAATTCATTGCGCCAAGAATCAAAAAATGATCGCCCTGGCGCTGGCGGCCTACGAAAACGCGATGAAAGTTTATCCACCCAGCCGCGTGGGCAACGACGGATCGTCCGGCACGTCCCAGTCGCGCGTCGGCACGAGTTCCCTCGTGCTCATCCTCCCCTACATGGAACACCAGGCGCTCTTCGAGATGTTCAATTTCAACGACGGACCCTGGGTCTCCGCCGAGACGAACTGGTTCGCCCCGACCAACTCGAACCGCCAGGCCTTGGCCCAGCGGCCCGAGTGCTACGTCTGCCCCAGCGACGACTCGGAACCTTTTATCCATCGCGACGTCGACTGCTGCGAGGCCTTCGGTTTCACCGCGGACAATTGCCCCATCGCCACCGGAAGCTACGCCACCGTGGCGGGAACCTACGGCGCCGGCGGCGGCTTCAGCGACTCCAAAACCAACAATAACGGCGTCTTCTTTTATAAAAGCCAAATTGCCGTCACCGACATCACCGACGGCCTGAACCACACGCTGTTCGTCGGCGAAACCATCGCCAACCACACGGGCGACTCGTCGAATATGTGGACCAAGGGAAACCGCGAGATGGAAACTCACCGCTCGACCTCGAATCCCTTGAACACCATGCCCGGCGAGGGAGTCTGCTATGTCAATTACGGCTGGCGAGTCAACGGGGCTTTTGCAAGCCGACATCCGGGCGGAGCCAACTTCGCCTTCGGCGACGGACGGGTTGAGTTCTTGAGCGAGAACATCGCGCTATGGGTCTACCAGGCCCTTTCCACGCGGGACGGAGGCGAAACCATTGACCGGTCCGAATAACATCCTCCGATCGCGTTTTGTCGCAGGTCTGCTGGCGGCCGCCGCGTTTGTCGCGGCAACGGCCGGCTGCGGCGACGGCCGTCCGCGCCGCGTGCCCGTCTCCGGCCAGGTGCTCATCGACGGCCGGCCGTTGACCCATGGCTATGTGCGATTGATGCCCGACAACGCGCGGCCGGCGACGGCCCAGATCGGCCCCGACGGCCGTTTCACGCTCAAGACGTTCGAGGACGGCGACGGTTCGGTGGTGGGCACCCATCCGGTGATGGTTGCCGCCAACGAGGCCCTCGGCGAAACCAGCCAGCGATGGCACGCCCCCCCCAAGTATGCCGACCCCAAAACTTCCGGTCTGACCGCCACGATCGACGGCCCCACCGATTCCCTCGTGATAAAATTAACGTGGGACGGCGGAAAACCGTTTGTCGAACAGTTTTAGCGGACTGCGGCCGTTTGTCCCGTCGCTGCCGAGAACCGAACGCTTTCGTCCGCGCGTCAATGCAACCCATGAGGCAATGTTCGTGATTCGTTTTCATCGACCAGGCATGTTGTTGTTATGTCTTGCCTGGGCGGCCATGCCCGCCCGCGCCGACGATGCGCCGCGGCTCCGACCCGAGTCCTTCACGCTCCAGACGGAAACCCTGCACGCGGAACAGATGCAGGATATTTATCTGAAGCTCATCGAGAACTCGGTCGGCTGGGCCGAACACCAGGGCAAATTTGTCGAAAGCGACGAACAGGAGCCCGGCGGCGGATATTTCGCTGCGGCCGGCGCGGGGGTGAACTGGCCGCGCGGCAACAGCAATCTATGCCTGGCCTACGCCCTTTTGCTCGAGGAACTCCCCGACCGCCAAACGTTTTCCATCCACCGGATTCCGCGCCGGCAGTTGGAAGACCACCTGCGCCGCGCGATCCGAACCCTTTGCTTGTCGAATAAAAACTCGAGCCGGCACAAGAAAAACGCCAAACACGTCTGGGGAGGACCGGCGTGGCAGTCGTCGCTCGGAACGATCGGCATGGCCTGGGCCGCCCACCTGCGCGAAAAACACCTCGATCCCGATACGCTGGCGCTGGCGCGTGAAATCGTCGAGAAGGAAGCCGACCATCTCGAAAAAGAAATTCCCAGCGGAACTCGCGACAACACGAGGTCGGAAGACTGCACGTGGAACACGCCGCTTCTGGCGTTTGCCGCGAACAAGTATGCCGACCACCCCCGGGCCGCCCGATGGGACGAATTGTGTAAAAAATGGGCGCTCAACGCGCTGAGCACCAAGCAAGACGCGACGTCGAGCAAGATGGTCGACGGTCGGCCGCTTTCCCAGTGGATCGTGTCGGAAAACGTTTTTCCCGACCTGACGATCGAAAACCACGGTTTCTGGAGCGTCGGCTATCAATGTTCGTCGCAGTCGTTCGGCGAGGGCGCGCTGGCCTACCGCGCTTTCGGACGGCACGTGCCCGAGGCTTTCGCCCATCACGCCGACCGTATGTGGCGGAACGTCACGAGCGCTTTGTATCTATGGGACGGCGACATTCTCTTTCCCCAAGGCCAGGATTGGTCGTGGAAAGTCTATTCTTCGATCGAATATCTGTGCTGGCTTCATTGTTGCCGGGCAAACGCCGAGGCCGGCGCCTTTGAGAGCCGCGCCCTTCAGATGATCTATCGGCGGCAACTGGCTCTGGGCACGGGCGATTTGGGCTCGACCGTCGCGCCGAGACTTGATTTCGGCAATCAAACCACGAAGCCGAAGCGCTGGGCGTTCTGCTATCTGATGCACAAGTACTTCGACGAACCCGCTCCGGTTGCCCTGAAAAAGGCCGACAAGGCAACTCACGGCGTTCACGTTTTTTCAAATATCGGCGTGGCCATTCATCGGGCGCCGGCGAAGTGCGTCAGCGTGTCGTGGCGCGAGGGCCGTCCGGCGATCCTTATTCTGCCTGAAGGCGACTCGACCTTCACCGATCCGCCGTTCTTCTTTACTTATGACCGGAACAGCGGATGCGCCGCCGTGCGGGTCCAGACACGCGGAAAAGATAAAACCAAGCCGGCCGCGCCGGTTCTCCATCAGGCCGAGGCGACCCACCACGGAAACGGAATGACGATTGTCTATCGCAAGTCATGGCCGGGCGGGATCACCCAGTATATATACGTCTGCTCGTTGCCCGACGAAGCGACCGTTTACGCAACGGCGTTTCACGCCTCGCGGGACGCCGCGGTCACGGTCGATCCGCTCTTTCCGCTGCGAACCGCCGCCCCGCCCGGCTTCGAGAAACCGATTCGCCAGTTCCGCGGCGATCGCTGGCTGAACATGAGCGACCACGTTGGGTTCGTCTCGGTCGAGCCGCTTCCCGATAACATTCCCGCGGATCGGTTCTTCCTCACTCGCAAACGGACCTACCACGTCAAACGCGGCGAGTGGTTCGGTCGCGCGGCCGTCGTTGTATATGCCCGCCAGCCCCACGCGCGAACCGCCGCGGCCGCCGAGAAAGTCAAGTTGCTCGACGAATCGTCGCCCAGCCGAATGAAACTCTCGCTCGAAAGCGCGAGCGGAAACGCCATCTTGGACGTCGATTTCACCAAGAGCGCGTTTTGAACTCAGTCGGGCAACCAT
>JAFGAY010000243.1 GCA_016933425.1 Pirellulales bacterium | reverse complement strand
TCGAACGAGAAGGTCAGGGTGTCGCCGTCGGCATCGTAGCCGTCCAACGCGATGTATAGCGGAGTGCCCGAGGCGAGCGCGACGTCGCCGATCGCCGCGAGAGTCGGAGCGGCGGAGAGCATCCAGCGGGGTTCGAGCGCTTCGAGAGAGCTTTTGTGGAAGGGGCGGAGAAAGCGGCCGTGTCGGCCGGCGGTGAACCAAGGTTGCGCGGCGAGCGCCCCTTTTTTCGACACTGGTGCTGCCATCGGATGTTTCTTCTCTGAATCGCTTGCCCAGTAAACTCAATCTAAACGGAACCACGCCTTTGCGGTATTACCCGGAGGGGTGGTGTGTGGCCTTCGGCGAGCCGGCGTCGCGGGATGGGGTTGGGTCTATATGGATTCGAGTGTAATTGGGCTGTCGTATTTTTTGCCGAGAAAAAGGCGAAGGAAAGGGTCCCCAAGGGCTCGGGGCGTCTAGGGTAATCGGTTGGACGGGTTATAGGGGGTGCGTCTGGGCGAGCAATTGGAGTCGAAGCCGGTTCAGGGCCACCTTGGCGCAAAAGGTTTTGCGCAGCTCTGGGTGGCTGACCAGGGGAACGCACTCGACGTGGACCGTCTGGGGTGTTGCGATGGCGAAGTCGGCCTGCTCGGCCCCGTCGGTTGCAGGGCCGTCGGCTCTTGGGGAAAGAGGGCCGATGGCCAGACCGTAGTCGGTTCCCAGTTTTTGACGGACGGCTTGGGCCATGGCCCGGGCCGGCTCGTCGCCGACCGTGGTGGCTTGGTCGGGCATGTCGAAAAGGGCCTTCCAGGCGGAGTGTTTGGAGACGACCAGTCCGCCGGCGACCTCCGGGCCGTCGCCGGCCGCGGATCGCAGCCAGTGGATCAAGAGGCCGTCGGTAGCCCATTCGACGGTGGCTAGTGTTTTGCCATGGCGGCGTAAAAGTTGCACGACGGCGTCTTGAAGTTCGTCGTCGTCGCGGCCATAGACCAGGTTGCCCAGGCACTGGTGAATCGTGTGGAGCGTGGGTTCCATGGCGGCGCGGCACTCATCCTCGGTGGCGGCCTCGGCCGTGACGGCCAAGGTGATGGTTGCCTTGCTGGCCGTGATCCCTACCTGGGGGATGCGTCCACGGCGGACCAGATCGGGCAGCATGGCCTCGATGGCGCTTTCGCCAGCCCCAAAACACTTAATTCGGCGGGTGCGAATCATCCGGCGACCGGCGCCGAGCCGCCGCAGATCGTCGGCCACGGTCTGTTCCCACATCTGGCGCATTTCGGCCGGGACGCCGGGCAGGCAATAGACGTGGGCGGCCGGGCGGTCGTTGCGGTCGACGTCCAAGGCGATGCCAGGGGCCGTGCCGTGCGGGTTGGGAATAAGCCGGGCCCCCTGGGGTAGCAGGGCCTGAACGCGGTTTTGGTCAGGCATTTTCCAGCCGCGTTGGGCGAAAAGGCATCGGATTTGGTCGAGGGCATCCTCGTTGCAAACCAAGGGGCGGTCGATAGTTGCCGCGAGGGCTTCGCGCGTCAGGTCGTCGGCGGTTGGCCCGAGGCCGCCGGTGACCACGACGACGTTGGCCCGACCGAGGGCCGCGTGGAACACGTCGACGATGGCCGCCAACTGATCGCCCACGGTGGTGTGATAGGCGACGGAGACGCCGAGTTCGGCGAGTCGCCGGCTGAGCCATTGGGCGTTGGTATCGAGGGATCGGCCGCCGGTGAGTTCGTCGCCGATCGAGATGATTTCCGCAATCACGGGGAGGATTCCTTCAATGCGAGATATACCCGAGGATCTCCGTGGGGAGGTTTATTGGCAAGAATTCATTTTGACTTCGGGCAACTTTGCGCCAAGCGGTCGGGAAGCAAGGAAGAAAGGGGGGGCGGATGCCGATAAAGCAATGGTATCCAGATGGATCGCGTGGAGTTGGCGATGCCGGGCGAGGTGATTTTTGGGAAATGATTGGGTGGTTAGGCGCCAGGCGATGAAATTCGGGGTTAAATCCGAGAAAAGCCTGAACCGCCTTCAGACAGGCTGCGTAGCAGCGAAAGAGTGACAGCTCGGCAGAAACCCCTGGGAACCGTCGCATGGCCGGCGGCGGGTAATTTCAGAAAAAGTTTTCCAATTCAATTAGGATTTATAGAGGGCATTTGATTCCAGGCGAGGGACGTTTGGGAGGAAGTCCGCTGTTGGGGGAGGTCGTGTTGGAGTGGCGGGCTGGCATCAGGTGAATGGAACCGAGCCAAGAACGAGTGGAAATAAAATAGCATTTATATAGAGGGTTGCATTTCTCTGGGAATGCCGGACTACCCAGTTTGGATTTAGGGGTAGGGAGACAGATTTTCCATGGGAAGGGGTTGGACGGTAGGCGGTGGGGTGAAACCGGTGCAATTATTCCAGTCTTTTTGCCTTTTATACTTGATGGAACGATCACTCAAGCGTAGACTTCATGAATCTGCGGCACATTACTCGGACATTCGTTCGAGGAGGTGCTGAAATGGACAGGTTCACCCCGGCAAGGCGCGGCGGCCCAAACGCCCGACGGCCAGCCCAGCGTGGAGCCTCGTGGCTTGGGACCGTTTCGCCGGCGACGCCATGTTGTTCAGATGTGTAGGGTAACCACCGAGCGGCGGTAGGCTTTGCGAAGGAAGTAAGCGCGAAGCGTCGCCCCGTCCGGCCCATTCCGGTGCGTCGGAACCGCACCACGAACCGATTAGAGAGATCGCAGGCCCGGGTCGGTGTTCGCCGTCACCGGGCGGCGTTGCAAGGTTGAGCACCATGGGACTGGCCAAGGGGAATCTCACGCGCCGCCACAAGGTTGTTCTGGCGTTGGTGCTGTTTGTGCCGCTGTTGGTGGCATTGGGTAAATGTTCGTTCATGCCCACCTCCGGGTTCCTTTGGGGGTTGCTGTCGTTGGGTGATATGAGCGATTGGTCGCGGCACATGGAGAACCGGCTTGTCTATATCATGACGGTTCCCATGGGGGCGATTTTCGTGGTTCTTTTTCGGCTGACGCTGGGGATTCGGCTTTTGGGGCCGTTTCGGTCAATTTTGTTGGCATTGTCGTTTGGCATCACGGGCATCGTCATGGGCATTGTGTTCATGACCATTGTGATTGCCACGATTGCGATTATTCGGCCGACGTTGAAGTCGGTGAAGCTTCCTTACTTCGCTAGGCTTTCGGTCATATTGAGCATGGTGTCCGTGGTGTTGATCGCCACGATTGTTCTGGGGCACTCGCTTCATTCGAGGGAATTGAAGAGCGTGGCTTTCTTTCCCATTTTCGTGTTGTGCCTGGTAGCCGACGCCTTCTCCAGAATATTGACCAAGGAGGGCACGCGATCGGCTTTGTGGCGGACCAGCATGACGGTTGTCGTGGGCATTCTTTTGACGTGGCTTTTCAGGATACCGGGTCTCCAGGAGACGTTGTTGCGATTTCCGGAACTCCTGATCACTCAGGTGGGTCTCATCGTGGTTATCGCGGAATACTTCGATCTTCGGCTGTTGCAGTGGATGAATCCGGGCGTGGATGAAGACTCGGAGGGTTTCCCAGGCGACGTGGACCGGGAGAAGCCGGCTCGCGTGGATCTGGCGGCTTGAGACGAAAGTTACCCTGGAACGGAAATCATTGGGTTATACGGGCCCGTTGGGAGGAAAAGGAATCCATGCGAATCGCCGTTGTTTGGAATAGCGACCACAGTCAGGTTTTGAATTGGCTGGGGCAGCCTTGCCCGGAAAAATATGGCGCGAAGGCGGTTCAGAACGTCGTCGAGGGGCTTCGGGCGGGCGGCCACGAGGTTGTCTCGCTCGAGGGGGACGTGGCGCTTCTTGAGAATCTCAGGAATTTTTTCGGGATGGACGGCGTGAGCTGGCCGGCGGCCGAGTGCATGGTTTTCAACATGGTTTACGGCATTCAAGGCGAGTGCCGCTATACCCATATTCCGGCGATGCTCGAGATGGCGGGCGTTCCGTACACGGGTTCGAGCCCGCTGGGCCACGCGTTGGCGTTGGACAAGATCGTGACGAAGGTGCTGATCGATTCGGCCGGGTTGCCGACGCCTCGGTGGATGGTTGCGTCGCGTCCCGGACAGAAGCCCGAGGGGCTTCGGTTTCCGTTGATGGTCAAACCGCGTCATGAGTCGACGAGTTTTGGGCTTCGGTTGGTTCGCGATCGGGCGGAACTCGACGAGGCCGTGGAGAATATTGTCACGCAGTTCGAGCAGGACGCCCTGGTTGAGGAGTTTATCGAGGGTCGGGAAGTGTGCGTCGGCCTGCTGGGCAACGATCCGGTTGAGACGTTGCCGTTGGTCGAGTTGTGTTTTGTCGACCGCGACCTTCATGCGTTTACCTGGGAAGACAAGATGCACAAGCGGAACGACGAGCCGCAGCGGCGTTGCCCGGCCGACGTGCCGGAGGACCTGGCGAAGCGGCTGCGCGAGATTTCGGTGGGGACGTTCCGTGCGTGCCATTGCAAGGATTACTCGCGGGTCGACATTCGGATCGACGCGACGGGCGAGCCTTATATTTTAGAGATTAATTCGATGGCCTCTTTGGGCGAGCGGGCATCGTACGTGATGGCCGCCGCGCAGGCAGGATACAGTTTTTCGTCGTTGGCGTGCCAGATCGTGGATGTGGCTCACCAGCGTTACGTCGGCGGGCGGTCCGTTAGCGCCGCCGCCAGGCGCGCCGATCGCGGGCGTGCTTTTTGTCAACAGTCCACGGAGTCCGTAGCTTCCCAGCCGCAACCAAGCGAGAGCTCGCGGCTGCGCGAAGAATTTGCCGCGTAGGAGAGTACGCATGGGTATTTCAAGAGTTCCCGGTGCCGAGCCCACACTGGAATTGTTTCGTCGAACGGCCGTGGAAGACCTGCCCCACGGGAACACCGCGACCGCGGACCGTGCGGGCACGAAATCGCCTCTAGATCTGGCTCCGCCAGTGATTCCCTACTGTGTGAGTCCGTTTTACGCGGAGCAAATTCGCAAGAGCGGCCACTACGACCAGTTGCGGTACATTATTGAGCCGTCGGAGGAGGAGTCGCACAGTCCCGGCATGTGGGACACGAGCGGCGAGCACTCGAACACGGTTGTGCGCGGCCTCCAGCATAAATATCAGCAGACGGCCCTGCTGTTGGTGACCGACAAGTGTTTTTCGTATTGCCGGTTTTGTTTTCGGAAGCGATTCGTTGGGCGGGTGTCGGACGAGATCGCGGTGGATTATCCGGCGATTGGCCGGTACGTCGCCGCGCATCCGGAGATCACGAACTTGCTGATTTCGGGGGGCGATCCGTTCGTATTGACGACCGATCAGCTTAACGGCATTTTGGATCATCTGCTGCCGATTCCGCATCTGCGTTCGATCCGGTTCGGCACGAAGGCGATTGTTCACCATCCGGCGCGGTTCGAGGATCCGGGTATTCCGGCGTTGTTTTCGCGAATCCGGCAGTCGGGCAAGGCGCCGCTGGTGATTTCCCACATCGATCACTTCGCGGAAATTTCGGAAGAGACCGAGCAACGGGTGCGCGAACTGCAGGCCATTGGCGTGCAATTTTTGAATCAGACGGTTTTGCTCAATCGAGTGAACGACCAGGCCGAGATTTTGACCGAGACGTTCCGCCGGCTGCACTGTCTGGGCGTGCGCCCCTATTACCTGTTCCAGGCCCGACCGGTCCGCCAGGGGTCGCATTTTCAGGTTCCGTTTTACCGGGGCATTCCCATGGTGCAGGACGCTCAGCGGCGCCTGGGTGGAATCGAAAAGACGTTTCGGTTCATTATGTCGCACAAGACGGGAAAGATTGAGATTCTCGATTTGAGCGACGACCGGCGGCTGTACATGCGCTATCATCAGTGTCCCGACACGGCGAAGGTTGGGCGGATTTTTTCGCGGCCTTGCGGCGAAGCGGACTGCTGGCTCGACGATTTGCCGAACGAGGCGCTCGAGGCGGCGTGATGGGACGGATGATCGTCCAAGATCGGAAATAAACCGATTTTTTTGGCAACGATGCTTTTGCGCGGTTCTATTTTACCACGAAGATCACGAAGTACACGAAGAAGCCCAAAGCACTGGAAGCGAAGAAATGCGGTGTTCGGGTCAAATTCGTTATTTGCTTCGTGATCTTCGCGCCCTTCGTGGTATGAGAAACGTGCTTGCCGAATCCATTGCACGTAAAGGGGTTCTGTTGAAAATGGTTTTGGGGCAGCAGAGCTAAAACTACAGCGCTATGTATGGGCGACCAGTAATCACAACCCTTGAAATCGCAAGGGCTTGCAGCACACGCGCTCCTGAACGTTTTTCTATCACGAAAACACGAAAGTGCGAAAGAACGAAAACGCCGCGATGGATCTCATCTGCCGCTGTTTCGCGTTTTCGTCCTTTCGTGCTTTCGTGGTGAAAAACGATTCAACGTAGC
>JAFGAY010000242.1 GCA_016933425.1 Pirellulales bacterium | reverse complement strand
GTTCGACGTCGCGGCCGAGGCCATCGCCCGATATCAACCCCGCGACATCGCCGTGGTGCTTGATTTCTCGGGTTCGATGAACGACGACAGCGAGCTAAAAAGTATTACGGACCAGGATTCCCGCGATGCCATTCTGGCGAATCTCCAGCAGATTTACGATGATCTGGATTCGCCCGAATATGGCGACATGCAGTTCGAGCCGGTCTATATCTCCTCGACCGACAATGAAACCATCAAGGAGCAACTAGGATTGGTCACCGTCACCCAAGTCGAGGGCACCGGCTGGAGCTGGGTTCGGGGCCGCGGCTGGGTTTGGGGGCCTGTCACGCAAACCGTGCGCACCGAAATCGAATATCCCTACCCGTCTGGTAGTTGGGACGACTACATCAACTACGTGAAAAGCAGTTACGGCGCTCCCGCCAATGCCGGCTACCAGAAGAAATACGGCTATCTGACGCTGATCAACTACTGGCTCGAGAAGAAGGACAACTACGACCAGACGCCCGACCTCTGGAAGGTGAGCGCCCAGCCGGTAAAAGCCGTGAAGGACGCGGTGAGCGTCTTCATGAATTACATTCAGGAAGTGGATTGCGACGACCGCGCGGCCTTGGTCATTTACAACTCGCCGTCGGCCGCGGCTAAACTTGAATCAGGGCTCACGGAAAATCTGAGCATTATTCAAGACCTCGTCCAACATCGCCAGGCAGCCCACTACCACGATACCACCAACATCGGCGCCGGCATTCGCGAGGGCTATCTGGAACTCGACAGCAACGCGCGGGTCGGGGCGAAGAAAGTCATCGTGCTGATGACCGACGGCCAGGCCAACGAGCCCGGTGGGACGACCAACGCCAAGCAATATGCCCTCCAACAGGCCGCCGCGGCAGCCGAACGGGGCTATCAAATCGTGACCATCAGCCTCGGCAACGGCGCCGATACCGATCTGATGCGAGACATCGCCGAATTGACCAACGGCGCCCATTACAACATTCCGGGCGGAAGCAGCTTGAACGACTACGAGGACGAACTGCTTGCCGTCTTCCGACGAATCGCCGACGATCGTCCGCTGTTGCTGGTCAAATAAGCACGGCGGTGGTCGAACCGCCAGGCACGCGAGGCCCCACGCCGGGGCCTCGCGGCGTTTCTTGAACATTCAACCGGAGATTTCGCCGGCAAATCCCTCTACCCGCCCGGCCGCGACGCGATTTCCACGCGGCCAATTTCCGCCTTCGCCGTAAATTCGATCTTCAGGTATCGCGCGTTCTCGGGCAACGCTTCCAGACGATATTCGACCGGTTTGAAGTAACCGTACATGCCCTGACCGCCGAAATAGTCGCGCCGCCGGCCCGTCGCTTCCTCATAACGCCGGCCGTCTGATGAAACCGCGAATCGAAAATCGGCGACGTCCCCGGGAAAAAAAGCATAGACGGTTGCCGTGGTCATGGGGTGCTCGGTCCGATAGACAACCCAGCCGCCGACGCCGCCCGAAAGCCGGTGCATGTCCTCCTTGGCCCGCCGGGCATGGTCGGACACAAACGCGAGGTTACCCTGCCGGGCCTCCAGCGCCGAGCCGTCGCGCAGCTCGTCGACGAGTCGCAACGCATCGACGGCGACCGGCCCGACCACGTTCGATGGGGACGAGACGCCCGTGGCGTTCTTAGCCAGCACTCGGTAGAAATATTGCTCGCCCACTCGCGCCGTCGCATCGGAAAAAAGCGGCCGATAGGCCGCGTCGGCGTCGGAAACGTCGCGGGCGATCGTGGTCCAAGGGCCGCCCGACGTCGATGCTCGTTGAACATCGTAACCCGACGCTCCGGCCGAGCCCCGCCACGAAATGGCCGCCTGATGAGCAATCGGCAACAACTCGGGCGGGTTGGGCGCCGGCAGCGGCGGCACGTTCCGGCCGCGGATCGCAAAGGCCTTGCATCGCATGAGCCCCAGAAGGCCCGTTTCGTCGTAGGCCGCGCCCGACGCGAATCCCGGCCAGTGATAGGCCTTGTAGCGGCCGTCGACCGCCGGCTCGCTGTGCCAATAGAATCCTCCCTCGCGGTTGTGGCAGCGGAGGCTCCAGATCAACGCCCCGGCCGTGCCCGCGTCGATCACCGTATCCAGCACGGCCTGTACGTCGGGCGTGTCGAGAAATCCAAATTCGCCGATGAAATAGGGCTTCTTGCCCTTCGACATCGCGCGGCTGGCGCAAATGTCGGCCAGCGTCTCCCGGACGTCGGTCGCGTAGTGGTGCGTGGTCACCACGTCAACGTTCGGCTCGTCGACCGACGCCTGATGGAGCCGCGAGGCGTTGCGGCCGTCGATGACCAAATGGTTTGGGTCCACCCGCTTCAAATGGGCGGCGATTCGCCGGGTCCACTCGGGCGGGCTCTCCAACTCGTTGCCCGTCTCCCAAGCCAAAATCGCCCGGTCGTCGCGATAACGCGTGCCCGTAAAAACGTTGCGGCGATGGACCACGTAGTCGATCGTCTTCTCGAAGTCGGCGATGACCTGGGGATCGCTCCAAAAAGCTTCCTTGGGCTTCCCTCGCATGGCGGCATACTCGACCCGCCCTCCCCACCATTGATGCTGGTCGACCAACGGAATAATGATGCGAACCCCCAGCCGATTGGCTTGGGCGAGCACCATGTCCAGCGCGCGGAACGCCTCTTCGTTGAATCGGCCCGGTGCAAGAACGTGGACGGGCACGTCGCCCCCTTGATCCGCCCGGCGGACCGAAAGCGTGTAAAGCCGCGCAACCTGGCCGCCCATCTGCCGGATCGATTCGAGCGAATCGACAACCTCAAACTCGTCGGGCAAACGCAAAGGATTCGTCGCGTCGAAACGCACGTTGTCCTCAATGTAGTGCAAATTGGGGATATTGAACGAAATAAAACGCAGCGGCGCCGGGCCGTCGAAAAGCTGGTCGCCGCGCCGGGTGACGAAATAGTCGAAAACGGAATCGGACGCCCCCACGCCGTCGCCGGCAAACGCGGCCCCCCACCACCCCAGAACGACGCCGAGAAGGACCCAGAGCTTCGCGTGAGTTCTCATCGTGGTTTCTCCATCCGAATCCATAGTGCTCCGCATTGCTTATGCCGTTGCCCTCGTCACCCTAAGCGGCTGTTGAAAGACTATTCCCCAATTTCATGATTCCCCGTAGGTCAGGCACCCCGTGCCTGACAAAAAGCTGACCAAATTCCCCTCCGCGTCTCTGCGCGCAAAAATAATCTCGCACAGAGACGCGGAGGCGCAGAGTTTGAGCTTGGATTTCGTTCGTAACGGAAAACCCTCCCGGCAAGAAAACCAGGATAAAGTAACCGCTATTTCATTCACCATTCCAGGCACAGCCTGACCTACGAAAACTCTCTTCCAAAGGGGAAGGGGAGAGATGAAAAAAGCGCATTCAATCGGCTTCGAGCTTATCGTACCAGTTGATCTTAAGGAACAGCGACGTGGCCACTACCAGGGCGAGCGATAGCCCCAGACCCGTGAATTGCCGGAGGACCACATAGATTGGCAAAACGATCAGACCCATTTGCCAAACGATGCCGACGCCCACGTTCACCATGTCGCGCGCGAAATTGGTGTTTTTTTGGAAGTCGGGGTATTCCTCGACCACTTTGCGGTGGATCGGCCCCCAGAAGCCCCACGGGCGGACCTGGCGGTAAAAATCCTTGAGTACCTTTTCCTCGTCCGGCGCCGTCATCAGACTGGCCGCCACCGCGGCCACCGCGCTGGCCAGCAAAACGACCGGAAACAACGCGATCACCAGCGGAAAATGATCCGTCTTGTCGGCAAACCAGTTGCACCAGTCGGGCAGCGCCTTCACGAGCGCTTCCTCACAGGCCGTGGCCGCGAGAATGCCCACGATCATTCCGGCGAAATATCCATGACCGTTGAATCGCCACCAGTACCATTTGAACACGTTCGAGGCGATGTAGCCCGAGCCAAGGCCGACGGTAATCCATTTCAAGATCGAGTCGATCGATTCGACGTAGAGCCCGAACACGATGCCGACCACGACGACCAGAATCGAGGCGACGTAGCTGGCCCGGACGTAATGCTGGGGCGAAGCGTCGCGCCGCAGGTAGCGTTTGTAGATGTCGTTCACCGCGTACGACGCGCCGGCGTTCACCGTCGAGCTGAACGTGCTCATGAAAGCGGCCAAAAGCCCCGCCAACGTCAGCCCGGCCAGCCCCGGGCCCAGCTTGTGGCCGATGACGTAGGGCAAAATGTATTCGAAATCATGCTTTTTGTCGACAATCGGAATCATGTTGGGCTCGGTCGCGTAACATGCCAGCGCCAAGACGGCAATCCCCGCGATCAGCAAGTAGCGAGGCACGAACAACACGGCCGACGAGCAGAAACTCATCAGCGCCGCTTCCTTGGCGTTGCGCGTCGAGAGAATCTTCTGCATGTCGTAATTCGGATTGGGGCCGGCCATGCTGTTGAGGATTCCCTTGAAGAGGACCATCATGAAAAACGCGCCAAACAGCGAGTAACCCTCGGAGCGAACCGCGCCGGCCGCCGGCGCGAAATGCGATCCCCAGTCGAGATTGAGATTCCACCCGAAAAAGACGTCGCTCCATCCGGAGGGAACGGCCGCCGCGATCGTCTCGGGACTCACTTGCGTCATGGCCGCCGCGGCGACCAGAACGCAAGCCACTACCATGATGCCGAATTGCAGAAGGTCGGTCACCACCACGCTGTACATCCCCCCGGCGATCACGTACACCGTGGTCAGGCCCGTGAAGATCAACGCATATTCGTTGGGCGAGAGCCCCCAGCGAAAAAACGTCACGGCAAACGTTCCGATGGGCCGGAATGCATAGGCCTGAAACGCCACGACGCTCACCAGGGCGAAAATCACAACGCTGACGTGCGACAGCTCGCCGCCCGTCCGGTCGCCGAATCGGGTGCGGATCCACGCCGCCCCGGTCATGACGTTCGACCGGCGCAGCCAAACCGACAGATAAACCATCAGAAATATCTGATTGAACGTCGGCCAAAGCCAGGGAATCCAAACGCTCTTCAGCCCATAAAGAAAAAGGATGACGACCATCCAACTGGTGCCCGTGATGTCGAACATTCCCGAGGCGTTGGCCACGCCCAGGTAGTACCAGGGGATGCTTTTTCCGCCGAGAAAGTAGGCGTCGATGTTTTTGCTCGCCCGCCGCGAAATGGCCAGCCCGGCCGCGACCACGGCTACCAGGTAAACGGCGATGATTCCAATGTCGACGGGATGCAACTGCATGAACGCTTCCTCGCCGTCAGAAGACTTGCGAGTGGGCCTTGGTAAACGCGATCAACTCGTCGGCCCGGCAAAAAGCCAGACAGGAACACGTGTCGGCCGCGCCGTAGTAAAGAGCAATACGCCCGCTGGGCCCGTCGCACAACGCCGCGCAAGGAAACACCACGTTGGGCACGTGGCCGCACGTCTCGTAGTCGGCCTCGGGCGTCATCAAGTGCCGGTCGGTCCGATAAAGAACCTGCCACGGCCGTTCGAGATCGAGCAGGGCGGCGCCGACGCTGTAAACAAAACCGTTGCACGTGTCCATCACGCCGTGATAAATCAAAAGCCAGCCCTCGCTCGTTTCAATCGGCGCCGGGCCGGCGCCAATCTTGGTGCGCTGCCACCATTGACCCTGGGCGTCGCCGCCGCGGCCCATCACCCGGCGGTGCCGTCCCCAGTGGCACAGGTCGGGACTCTCGCTCAGGTAAATGTCGCCAAAAGGCGTGTGGCCGTCGTCGCTCGGGCGGCTGAGCATCAAATAATGCCCTCCCACCTTGCGAGGAAACAACACCCCATTGCGATTGAACGGCAAAAAGGCGTTTTCCAAACGCCCGAATCGGCGAAAATCCTTCGTCGCGGCCAGCCCGATCGTCGGACCATTGTGCCCGCTGCACCATATTACGTAGTACGTGTCGTCGATCCCGACGACCCGGGGATCGTAAGCATATGCGGCATGATCGACCTCCGGGTCGTCGCCTGTCATGACGACCGGCTCCGACTCGATTTCCCAGTGGATGCCGTCGCGGCTGCGGCCGGCGTGAAGGTGGGGATAGCGGTTTTTCGACTCCGTGCGAAACACGCCGGCAAACTGGCCCTCGAACGGAACCACCGCGCTGTTGTAAATTCCTTGGATGCCCGGCATCGGATTGCGCGGCAGAACCGGATTGCCGCCGTAACGCCACAGAAGATCATCACACCCGGCGGGCCTGTCCTCCCACGGGACGTTCGGCAAAGCATTTGAGTGAATGGTTGGCGTAGGCATGGCGTTTTCCCCGTGGATCATGCTTCCCGAAGATGGTCCTCTCCATGGTGGCGCTCACCCTAATGTAATGTATGACGATGATCCGATCCAGCAACTGGGCTGGAATGTGCAATAACGATTTATGGCGGTATACGAAAAGATGCGGGTTGGAAGCCCGCACTCCGTCGTGGCCGCGGCAATCCACGTTTCTCCACCCTCGTCGCCGTCACCAACGCAATGGGTTTAACCCTAACGGTCGAAACCTCCCAAACGACCCACCGCTGAACGCACGCGAAACGGATCAGACCTCCAGACACATCGAGCCACCAAAGGGGCTATTTCGATAAGGCCGGCTTTGCCATCGACGTGCAGCGTGCCTTCCAGATGTTTTCCAGCTTGTCCACCTTCGAGGGGACAATTCCTGTGATGAATCCTCCTGCCGACCCTTCCCAGGCACTGTGAGTTTTGGTACGATTCATCGCTCGTGAAAAATGTGGTATCCTTCCCAAGAGCATGTCGGTCCGCCCGGTGTTGACGGCGACTGGCCGGCCAAGAGGGGTAAACACACGCACGTCCACTGTCGGCGATCGAGAAGTTTGCCGTAAGTCTTTAGTATAAAAAAAGATACGATCACACGCGGGTGTAGCTCAGTTGGCAGAGCACGACGTTGCCAACGTCGTTGTCGTGGGTTCGACTCCCATCACCCGCTCTTTGGTTTTCCACATTTCCTTTGACCCGGTGACCGGCTGACCAAGTTCATGGCCCACAAGACCCCCCCCGAATCGGATTCGTTGGCCCCCGAAGATGTCGCCGAATTGGAAAATTCGGATATCGAAGGCGAAGAGGCCACCGAGGACCAAGAGCCCCTGGAGCTGGAGGTCGTGGTCGACAAGCGCGGCGCTTGCCAGCGGCATCTGACGATCACGGTGGGTCGTGCGGACATCGACCGCTATTTCGACAGCGAGTTCAGCGAATTGGTCAAAGAGGCCGAGGTGCCCGGTTTTCGGCCCGGCCACGCGCCGCGCAAGCTGATCGAGGCCCGATTTCGTAAGGACGTGGCCGAAAAGGTCAAGACGACCCTGTTGACCGACGCCATTGGCCAGGCGGCCGACGACGAGGGCCTTTCGGTCATCAGCGAGCCGGAAATCGACGTCGACGCGGTCAAGCTGCCCGACGAAGGGCCGCTGACGTTCGAATTCGACGTCGAGGTTCGGCCCGAGTTCGACGTTCCCCAGTGGAAAGGCCTGTCGATCAAGCGTCCGGTCCGCGAATTCACGGCCGACGACGTCGACGCCCAGTTGAAACGGGTCCTGGCACGCTATGGACGATTGGTGCCGAAGGACGGGCCCGCCGCCTCGGGCGACTATGTCACAGCCAATCTAACGTTCACCGATGGCGAGCAGGTTCTCTCAAAGGCCGAGGAAGAGGTCATCCGCATTCGGCCGAACCTCAGCTTCCGCGACGGCAAAGTCACCGAGTTCGACAAGCTGATGGACGGCGTCCGCGCCGGCGAAACCCGACAGGGCAAGGCCAATCTGACCGACGACGCGCCCAACGTCCTGCTGCGAGGCAAGGAAGTCACGGCCACCTTCGAGGTGCTCGAAGTCAAGGAACTGGAACTGCCCGAGCTGACCGAAGAGTTCCTCGAATCGATCGGCGGCGTCGAGTCGGAAGCCGACCTGCGCGACCTGATCAAGGACAACCTGGTTCGCCAGTTGGAATATCAGCAGCACCAGCAGGCCCGCGAGCAGGTGACCGCCGTGTTGACCGAGGCGGCCGATTGGGACCTTCCGCCCGAGTTGCTGAAGCGGCAGAGCCAGCGCGAGCTGCATCGGGCCGTGCTCGAGTTGCAGCGGAGCGGGTTCAGCGAGGACGAAATTCGCGCCCACGAAAACGAACTGCGCCAGCACAGCAACGAGTCGACGGCCCGGGCCTTGAAGGAGCACTTTATCCTCGAGCGGATCGCCGAGGACGAGGAAATCGACGCCACCGAGGCCGACTATGAACGGGAAATCACCCTGATCGCTATGCAGACGAACGACAGCGTTCGCAAAGTCCGCGCGCGGATCGAAAAGGGCGGCATGATGGACGCCCTCCACAACCAGATCATCGAACGCAAGGTGATCGATCGTATTCTGGCCGAGGCCGTGTTCAAGGAAGTGCCCTACCAGTTTGAGTCGGGCGAGACCGAAGCGATTGATCGAGCGGCCGGCGGCCACGAGGACATTCCCGAAGCCAAGCCGGAAGGCCACGAAGAGGAAGCTGAAACCGACGACGGGCCGACGGAGGCATAACCGTGCATCCGGCTCGCGCGGAGAGGGCGGGCGACGCCGGAAAGGCGTTCTTGCCCGAATTGGTGCGCGAGCGGAATGTTTGTCGTGCCCGGTGAGTGCAATGGTCGCGCGCGACGTCGCGGCCCAGGGCTTCCTCGATATCCATCCACACCACTTTACCCATACTGGTTTCTTGATGATGAGCAGTATTCACCGCCCACCCCTGGTCGATCCCTCGTTAAACTATCGCGACTATCAACGCCAGCGCCAATTGACGCTGGGTGATCTGTTGCTGGAAAATCGAATCATTCTCCTGCAGGGCGTGATCCACGACGCCAACGCCAACGAGTTGGTGATGAAGCTCCTCTACCTGCAAAGCGAAAACCGGCGCAAGGACATCCACTTCTACATCAACTCGCCCGGCGGAAGCGTCACGGCCACGCTGGCCATCTACGACACGATGCAGATCTTGAGTTGCCCGGTGGCGACCTACTGCGTCGGGCTGGCGGCCAGCGGCGGCGCGGTGCTGTTGGCCGGCGGAACGAAAGACAAACGTTTTGCCCTGCCCCACGCCAAAGTAATGATCCACCAACCCTACGGCCAGGTCGGCGGCCAGGTCTCGGATATCGAAATCCAGGCGCAAGAAATCCTCAAGACCCGGGAAACACTCAACGA
This sequence comes from Pirellulales bacterium, assembly GCA_016933425.1. Lineage (GTDB taxonomy): Bacteria > Planctomycetota > Planctomycetia > Pirellulales > Thermoguttaceae > UBA11386. Next base: position 1,895 of record JAFGAY010000242.1, on the reverse strand, counting down.
TATCCTGGCCCAGCACACGGGCCAGCCCATCGACCGGATCGCCAAGGACACAAACCGCGACTACTACATGACGGCCACCGAGGCCAAGGAATACGGCGTCGTCGACGGCATTCTGACCACGCAAAAAACCGACGAGGACGAAAACGGGGAAAACGAATAATATGATTCGCCGGCGGCACTATTTTGCGGCACTATTTTGAAGAGGAACCACCGATGAAAACGGATGGACACGGATAAAAGGGGGGCATATCCGCCCATTGCCCACGCACGCATTTGTGTTTATCGGCGTTCATTCGCGGCTCACGGGATTTATCCGCCGTTTCCCAAGCGACTAACCAAGCGAGAATATTCATGCCATTGATTCCCTTCGTTATCGAAAAAAGCGGCCGCGAAGAGCGGGCGATGGACATCTACAGCCGGTTGCTGAAGGACCGCATCATCTTCCTCGGCTCGGCGATCGACGACGACGTGGCCAATGCGATCGTCGCCCAACTCCTCTTTCTCCAGGCCGAGGACGCCAAGGCCGACGTCTCGCTCTACATGAACTCGCCCGGCGGATCGGTCACCGCCGGCCTGGCCATTTACGACACCATGCAGTTCATCAACTGCCCGGTGGCCACCTATTGCGTGGGCCAGTGCGCGTCGATGGCTGCCGTCCTCCTGGCCGCGGGAGCCGAGGGCAAACGAAGCGCCCTGCCCAACGCCCGGATCATGATCCACCAGCCCCTGGCCGGCATGGAAGGAACCGCCGAGGACATCATGATCCACGCCAAGGAGTTCACCAAGGTCAAGGAACGGCTCAACAACATCCTCCTGAAGCACACGGGCCACCCCCTGAAAAAAATCGAGGAGGACACCGACCGCGACCGCTTCATGACGGCCGAAGAGGCCCGCGACTACGGACTGATCGACACGGTCATCGAGCACATGAGCTGATAAAGCCCGCTTGGGCTTCATTCTCCTTTTTTCTTCCAAGCCCGTAGGTCAGCCCGTAGGTCAGGTCAGCCCGTGCCTGACGATCCTGTGCTACCTACGACTGACTATGGTGCGCGGTCATCCGGGTAGTCGTCCAATGCTGGTCGAATACCGTCAGGCACGGGGTGCCTTGACCTACGGATGCCATCAAACCGGAGGTCAACGAATCTCATGAAATCGCATACTGAATACCTCACGTTGAACGTGCCGAAGCGGATGGGCTTTGTCAACATCACGCCCCGGGTCGAGGAGGCAGTGCGCCAGAGCGGCATCCGCGAGGGGCTCGTTCTCGTCAACGCGATGCACATCACGGCCAGCGTGTTCATCAACGACGACGAGCCGGGCCTGCACGAAGATTATCAGCGATGGCTCGAACAACTGGCCCCATTCGATCCGTCGCCGGCAACCTACCATCATAATCGGACGGGTGAGGACAACGGCGACGCCCATCACAAACGGCAAATCATGGGCCGCGAAGTTGTGGTGGCGCTGACCGAAGGGCGACTCGATTTCGGTCCCTGGGAACAAATCTTCTACGGCGAATTCGACGGCCGGCGACCCAAGCGGATTCTCGTCAAAATAATCGGCGAATAAACCGTCTTGCCGTCATCGTAGTGGTCCGTCTAACATTAAATGTCAGACGTGGACGGAGCGTCACTGGCTCCGCCAGTGCGGGCAGCACTGTTGGACAAACCGTCAGCGGCGCCCAGCCCACCTGACATTGACCGATAGTCGGACCACTACGATTACTCCCCCAACGTCGATTTTCGCCGCAGAATATGGTGATAGTGCTGCGCGAACCGGTGGGCCTCGTCGCGGACGTATTGGAGCAGGCGCAGGGCGTAGCTTCGGCGGCTCAGCCGCAGCGGGTGCTCGCCGTCGGGCGTGTGGATTTCTTCCTCGCGCTTGGCCAGCGAAAT
>JAFGAY010000241.1 GCA_016933425.1 Pirellulales bacterium | reverse complement strand
CCACTTCATTAGGCTTAAGTCTTACCTGAAGACGTTTGCCATTCAACCAAACCGAGCGCGCTCTTATCGGCCGGCAGCATGCGCGGGGCGTGGTCGTCGTTCCGCGTTCAGCGTGCCGCGACCGTGTCGAAATTGACAAAGACGCAGCCGACAACACAGGTCGTGTTGTGCCTGTCGTACAGACCGCCGTTTACCATCCTCGGCGCGTGCCGTCGTAGGCCCGAAGCGTCGCGTAGCTGGAATAGGCCAGGTAGCCGAAAAGCACTGCCACGAAAGTACTTGCGCTGCGGAAAGCACTGCCCGGCGAGCCGCCGGCCTCGTCGATCAACCGCGCGTCGCGGAGCACGGTTGCCAGGGCCGCCGCGGCCAGCAATCCGGCCGTCACGGTCGAAAGAACCAGGCTCCGGCGAATGCCTTCGCGGGAACTGAACCGGAGAAAAACTTCCCGCGAGATGTGCCCGCCATCGAGCGGATAGACGGGCAGCAGATTGACCAGGCCCCAGATGAGACAGATGTAGAGCAAGTGGTTGACGAACCGACCAAGAATTTCAAAGCGGATGCCCCCGATCGCGAGTAGGATTCCGCTGAAATCGAGTCCTGGATTCACCCAGCTCTCGATTCCGGTTAGGCCAATCGAGACGACTCGTCCCGTGTTGACGCCGGCAAGGATTACCAGTCGATGTCCCAACACAACAAAGACCGTGATCAAAACAATCGCTAATAGAAATCCGGCAGCGGCGCCGGCCGCCGAGATGAGAATCTGGCGAATCCAGGTATTTGCGCCCGAGAAGGCCAAGCGGCTCGGGTCGTAGCTGGCCAATCCTCCCATGCCGTAGAGCGTGATCCACGGCCGCAGCCCAAACCGCCGCATGACCAACGCATGTCCCAGTTCATGAACCAGAATCGCCACAAATAAAGCGGCGATCCAAATGAGCACGCCGGACAGCGATCGGGAATTGAGCCCCAACAGCGCGCCAACCAGCCAGAACCAGGGGTGCACGCGGACCCGAATCCCAAAAATCGAGAAATAAACGTCGTATGGCGAGCGAGGCGGTTCGGCAAAGAACATGAGGCAATGGGAGCTGGACAGCGTGTGGAAAAGGGAGGTTTGTGTCACCTCAGCGGAAAAATGCGTTAAGCCCCGCCAGGCTTGTCCTGGTGGAGCAAGGTTTGGCAACTACCTGGCCGAACCGCCCCCAACCTGGCGCCGGTCGGCCAATGTCTCTGGAAGATAATGGGGCCTTGGAATCGGCACGCGGCGGCTGGCCAACACGCCCAGGATGTACTCGGCGGCCCGCGTCGACGCGCCGCCGTGGGCCACTTCGGCCTTGAGCCGGACCAACTGCTCCACGCGGCGCCGTCGGGCCGACTCGTCGGCGAGCCACTGGACGACATGGGACGCTATTTGAGCCGATTTGTCTTCCCAGGTCAAATATTCGGGGAAGGGGATGGCTTCGGCGCCCGGTTGCGAGGGGTCGTAGGGGCTCAGATCGTCCGAGTTCAGCGCATCGGTGGCCAGTAAGTTGACCAGCGTGATGTACTTCACCCGGCGAAACCACCCCTGAACCGCGTAGGCCGCCCTCGAAATCCAATAAAGCACCACGGTCGGCTTCTCATGGTAGAGCAGTTCGAGCGAAACCGAGCCCGAACACGCCATGCAGCAAACAGCCAGCCGCATTAGTTCGGGCGTCTTGCCCAGGTGAACCTCGATGGGCAAACCGCTGGCGGCCGCTTGTTGTCGGGCCATTTCGGCCTGGTGCGGCTTGAACGCCGCGACGGCGAATCGGGCGCCGGGTTCCTGATCGTGGACCAACGCGGCCGCGCGAAGAAACCACCGCAGGTTGTGCTCGACCTCCTGGGTCCGCGAGCCGGGCAGAATCGTCACCAGCCGGCCGGGACGCGACTGCTGTTGGCGCATAAACGCCTCGTCCAGCGGCCGTCGCTCGACCTCGTCGAAAAACGGGTGGCCCACGAACGTCGCGTTGCAGCCGTGCCGAGCAAACCACGTCTGCTCGAACGGCAGGGCGCAGAGCACGTGGTCGACGAAACGCCGCATCTTCGCCACTCGCCACCGGGCCCACGACCAGATCTGAGGCGGACAGTAATAGAAGACGGGAATCCCATGGGCCTTTGCCCGGCGGGCGATCCACCAGTTGAAGCCCGGATAGTCGATCAGCACCACGGCGTCGGGCCGATGATGGCGGAAATAGCGATCGGCTCGGCTTGCCAGATCCCAGAACTTGTGCAGATTGACCAATGCCCGGGCAAACCACATCACGGCCAGCGCCGTTAGATCGGCATGAAGCCGGCACCCGGCCGCGGCCATTTCGGGCCCGCCGTAGCCGACCGCCTCGATCGCGTCGGACTGTTGGCGGAGACGGCGGATCAGATTCGCGCCGTGGATGTCGCCGCTCGGCTCGCCGGCCGAGAAAAAAATGCGAAGCGGTCGCGTTTGGGTGGATGGGGGCATTTTGCGATCTTTTCAATGGGCTCGGTCGATTTGCCCGACTCGGTTCGTCTGGAGGGCCACGCTCCGTCGTGGCCGCAGCAACTGCGTCCAAGTATCTCACATCGCATGACCGAAAAGAAGACCAGTTGTTGGTTTCGTAACCAGCTTTGTCGAAAGAACTTGCGAACTCGTTCAGAGTCGCGGGGCCAACGGCTGTTCAAGGCGTGGCGAGCCTGGGGTCGCTGGTCCAAGGACGGTATTCGAGTTACACTGAGTCGCTCCCCAAAAGCCAAAATCATCTTCTGTTTTCCTGGCCATCCCATGTTCGACCGCGTGACCACCGCCGTCCGAACCCTGATCGAGCGATATTTGGCCGTCTGGTTGGTGCTGATTTCGCTTTTGGCGTTCTGGTGGCCATTGTTGGCGGGCCCGGGCTTGGGCACGAGCTTCGACCCGTTCGTCTGGAGCAAGCCGTGGCTCGACGCTATGATCGGGGTGACGATGCTGGCGATCGGCAGCCTGTTGCCGCGCGACGAAATCCGCCAGGTGCTCCGGCGCTGGCCCACGGTGCTGGGCGGCACGACCGTGCAGTACGTCTCGATGCCGCTATTGGCTTATGGCATAGGCCGGGCGATGGGCTTCGAGGGGCCACTGTTGACCGGCATCATCGTGGTCGGATGCGTGCCGGGAGCCATGGCCAGCAACGTACTCACCTTGGCGGCCAGGGCCAATGTGAGCTATTCGGTCAGTCTGACCACGTCGGCCACGTTGCTTTCGCCGCTGGTGGTTCCCGTGGCGCTGAAGCTCACCTTGGGGCAATGGCGAACGTTTTCGGCCGTCGACACGAGTCTGACGCTTCTTTGTACCGTCGTGATTCCCGTGGTCGTCGGCCACGCGCTGTCGCGTTTGGTTCCCCTTTGGGCGGCCGCGTCCCGAGCCGTCGGCCCGATTGTGGCCAATCTGACCATTCTCTGGATCATTGCGTTGGTCGTGGCGTTGAATCGCGACCGGCTCGCGCGGATCGACGCCGCGCTACTGTCGGCCCTGCTGGCAATCAACGTCGGCGGATACCTGGCCGGATTGGCCGGCGGCCGGCTCATGCGATTGCCGCTGTCGATGCGCCGGGCACTGACGCTCGAAGTGGGAATGCAAAACGCCGGGCTGGGAACGTTTCTCGTGCTGGGCGTGCTCAAGGACGAGCCCGAGGCAGCCATTCCCACGGCGGCCTATACGTTCGGCTGCATGTTGACCGGCACGATTCTCGCGCGTCTTTGGGCCGAATGGGGCCATGGCGGCGACCAGGAGGAAGAATAAACCGAAGGGCAATGCAAAATTGGCGGGAGGGCTCTTCGGCCGAGTAGTTGCCAAACCTTGCTCCACCGGGACGAGCCCGGTGGGGAGGATGGCAAAACAAGCCGTAGCAAGCCCGTTGCTACCCGTAAACGCCGTTACAAAAAATCCATTCCGAAAGGGACCATCGTTTTGGAGATCTTGTCGACACTGCGTTCTCGACTGCTGCCCAAGCTGAAGTTCCTCTATGGCGATCGGGCGGAAGCGTGTTTTCAGGCCAT
>JAFGAY010000240.1 GCA_016933425.1 Pirellulales bacterium | reverse complement strand
GCTAGAGGTCGACGACCCAGGCTCGGTCGACCTCCGCGTCGACAACGAGCCGAGCCAGGTTCAACCATCGGCCGCACGAATCGAGAATGCCGCTGTCGGCCGTGGCGACGATCGATTCGCAGGCCGTTAATATCGGATCGGGATCGGCAACCAGTTCGACGCGCCAGGGCCAATCGGCCGCCTCGGCCGCCTCGAGAAGAATCGCGCGGAGCCGGCCGCTATTCGACACCGGCCGATCGAGATGCCAGACGCTCTCGCTTGGCCCCAGCCGAGCGAGAACGCGGCCGATTCGTTGGATCGCGGGCCGCGTTTCGGCAACCTTTCGATAGCTGCCGTGCATGCTTGCCATGTCGCGATAGGTTCCGTCGCGCGCGGCCAGCACAACCCCGCCGGCCAGCGCTGCTTCGATGGTGGTCAACACGTTGTAGCCGTCGAGCCAGAGCGACTGACCGGCAACCTCGGACGGCGCGGCCATGCGTTGGCGTCGCGATTGGCGGCGCATTTTGGAACACGCGCATCGAGCCACGGCCACGCGCTGACGCGCGACGAGCGCATACCGATCGCCGACCAGCTTGAGCGAGCTATCGGGAGCATATTCCCGATCGAGCAGCCAGCACAAATCGTCGACCGCCGCGTGGAGCAATGGCAGCGCCGTGTCCGCAAAGAGACGGCCGTCCTCGGGATGAGGACCACGGTGCGTTCTCGTATCGGGCACAGCACACCCTTTTCCCATCGCGAATCGCGCGGTAAGAATCCACTCGCGCGACGCCAAGATGAGACAAGTCCCCGAGCCGGGCCGCCGAAAGCACTGCCTTCGGCGGCGGTACCCGCGGTTAAAAAAAGAAAATCAACGTGCTGGCGACGTCAAGCCGGCTTGACGTCGACGGCCCGGGGCCCCTTGCTGCCGCGTCGGCCGCCCGAGTCGCCTTTGTCGATCTCGTACTCGACCGCCTGACCTTCTTGCAGGTTGTCGAAACCTTCGTCCACGACCGACGAGTGGTGGAAAAAGACGTCCACTCCATTGGCCTGCGAGATGAACCCAAACCCACGATCCGACACGATCTTCTTAATGACTCCCTGCGGCATTGCTGCCATCCTCACATGACAAGGCGGGCCACAGCCCGCGAAACATAACGCCCGACCGCCGAGCGGCCGAACGGCCGAACAGGCGCGCGGAGAAAGCGTTTTCCGCCACCCTGCCCAGACAAACCCTCAAGGCACCCCATCGGAAATCGACGCATTGGCGTAAGCGACAGCCACGCCGGAAACGGACGGCTGCCACAGCGCGTACCTTGAACCATGCTACGTCTTATACCAGGTTTTGGGCGTGATTTCTAGCCCCCCGATTTAGCGTAACATGACTAAGGCGAACCATGGGCTATCGCGGCTCGCGCCGCTCGTTTTCCTTCATCTGTTCGATGGTCACGCCCGATTCGAGGGAGTGGCGGCGCTGTTTTTCGCCCGCGCCCGGCGAGGGGGGAACGATTTGTTTAACCACCACGTCGTCGAACTCGACCGTGCCCGCGCCCAGGTAGCCGTAGAGCATGACCCGACCCCAGCGAGGCTTGAATTTCGTGTGGCGCGGCGTGAAATCCTCGGTGTGGGTGTTCCATGTGTTATTTTCGCCATCGAGATTTTGTTGCGAACGGTAGCACTCGCGCCGTTGGAGTTCGCTGGGGGCGCGGCCGCGCGACGTGCTATCGGCATGTCCGGCCGCCTCGCTGGGCCGGTAGTCCGATTCCATGGCGGCGTAGCACTTGATAAAGACTTTGGCCTTGGGGCCGTCGGTGCGCCAGCGGCACTGGAACCGGTAGGTGGCTCCCGCGTCGACGGGAAAGAAATCGCTGTAGTACATCACGCCGAACGTGTCGCCCAGGGCCTTGTCGAACGCGAGGCGAACGATGTGGTTGCTCGGGTTGCCCTTCTCGGGTTCCCACCGGACCAGGCGGCCCAGCGGCTCGCGTTTTTGTCCGCCGCGCGAGTCCCAGCCAAGAGGCGCGCCGCCGGCGCCTTTCTCGAAATTGCCGCCAGCGATCAGATTGGGACCGGTCCGCCAGTTTTCCTCGGTGATGGGGTCGACCGGAGCGAGCCCCATCGGCTTGCGATCGTAAAGGCGATCGAGCAATTGCTTGACGTGGACATGCGGTATTTCGCTGACTGTTTTTGTCCGCGCATCGACCGAATAGACAACCGTCGGTTTTGGTTGGGTCGAAAAATCAACGCAACGAATTTTCACGTCGTACACGTCCCACGATTGCCCGGCGACTCGCTCGATGGTTCCCCAAATGGCGATATGTCCGTCGAAATCATCGCGCACGATCCGAGCGACCTCGTCAAGTGGCGTATCGGCCGTGAGCCATATGTGGTTGGCGGCGAGCGTATCGCGGACGTCGATCATTGATTCGGGAATGACGAATCCACCCTGCCGGTCGAGCTTTTTCCAGATCATCTCGCCGACCACCCGGCCTTGGCGTCCCTGGTCGAAGTCCGAGGCGAAATCGAACGGAATAACGACTTTCCGCGCCGGCTCATTCGCGTAAACGCGAGGAACGAAGCAGCACACGACGAGCAAAAAAGAAAAAATGACCGGCCAACGATTTAATAGCCGCCGGCGGAAGCCGGCGCGCCGCGGCATCACTCTCCATGGTGCGTCAGGCACAGCCTGACCTACAGCTACCTTTATCGCGTCCCTCACTCCGCGTTTTCTCCTTTCGACAGCCGCTCGTAGTAGCGGCGATTGAGTTCCTCCCATCCGGCCGGCGAGGGGTCCTGCATGCCGCCGAGCATTTGCTTCTGAACGTCGCCGGGAAGGTTGACCGACGTGTCCTTGCGCAATTCGACCTGGCCGGCGGCGTATTGCTTCAGATTGCCGAGCCCCTCGAGCAGCACGCCGCGCTGGCGCAGGGCGTTTTGATAACGCCCGGCCTTCAGATCGCGTTCAACCTGGGCCATGACCTGGATCATTTTTTCGAGATCGGTTCGGTGGTAGTTGGTCACCTGGAATTTCAGGTCGATTGCCTCGGCCTTGTTGCGCAGCGCCGCCTGGCGCCCGGCGAGCCGCGCCAGTTCGCGTTCGCCGGGCGAGCGCGGTTGCGGACCTTCGAGACCCTCGCCGCCTTGGCCGCTCTCCTTGCCGCCGCCGGTCGCTCCCCCAACCGGGTCGCGGCTGTGGTCCTTGACCTGGCCTTTTTCAAACGGGTCGGGCGTTAACCGGCTGGGCGTTCGCCGTCCTCCCTTGCCGACGGCCTCGTCGCCGACGAATTCGCCCGACGATTTGCCCGAGCGCCCCTCGCCGCTGCGCCCGCCGATTTCGCTCGTGTTGGGCAACCGGTTGCCCGTCACGCCCTTTGCGCTCATGTTCGAGATGGGCCCGTCCATGGCGTCCCAGCCCGCGCCGACGTCAAGCGAATCAGCCGCACTGCTGCCGATGTCTTCCATTTCCTCGAAGAGGTCTTCTTCCTCCTCGAACAGCTCGCCGACCAGGTCTTCCAACTCGCCCGGCAATTCGGCCATGGGCGCTTCCTTGTCCAGGTCGGTGAGCGATTCTTCCTGGCTCCAGCGTTCGCGGTCGGGCGTGTCGGGGAGCCACTTTTCCATGTTGGTCAGCAGTTCCTCGGCCATCTCGGCCCCTAGTTGCTCGAGCGGCACGGCGATGTCGGCCGTCTTCTTGGTCAAGGCATCCGCGGCCATTTTGATTTCGGTTTGGATTTCGACCAGCTCGCCGAGCATCGAGGAATTCGCGAAATCCTGCTCGGGCAGCTTGCTCAGATCCGAGTGCAGTTCCTCGAGAAACCGGGCCCAGTCGTCCTCGGTCGCCGCCAGTTTGCGCATCAGTTCCTTTTCTTCCTCGGTGAAGTCCTCGACCGGCGTCTTAGCCAGGTTCTCCGTGGCCTCGATCACCTTGTTTTGTTGGCGCAAGAATTCCTCGAGTTTCTCCTTGGCCGCTTCGAGCCGCTGGCGAGCGTCGTCGGGCAAATCGCCGCCGGGACGCCGATCCATCTGGGCCAGCAACTCGCTTTCGGTCCGGCGCACCACGTCCAGCAGCCCTCGCAAGGCGTCGATGATCGTTTGCTGGGTCCGACCCAACGTCGCGCCACCGCCGGACGAGCCGGCAGCGGCGCCCTTGGCGAGTTCCTCGGCTTGGCGAATCGCCTCGACCATGGGCCCGGCGGCCAGGGTGGCCAAAACGCGCCGGATTTTTTGCCGTGTCGGCAAGCCGGAAGGCTCGATTCCGTCGGACAACGACGACGTCGTTTTTTGAATGCCGATCTGGCCGCCGCGAATTCGCTCGGCCGCGGCCGCGATTGGTCCCGATGCGTCGAGCTTTCCCATTCGGGCCGTGGCGGTTCGCACGCGGATCTGTTCGAGCAGGATTTTATAGATCGCTCCGCGCAACGAGTCGAGTTGGGCCAGCTCGCCTTCGATTTGCCGATCGGGCTCGACAAGCCGGATCGCGTGCCATGGGCCGATGGTTTCCTGGGGACGCAATTCCCGGCCCCATTGGCTCGCGTCGATGGAGCGTTGGTCCGCGGCCACGGCACGGACCAACACGGTCTGGCCCGGTGCAAGTCGGGCCGGATCGAGCGTCAACTCATGACGGAGCACGGCTTCTCGCTGGCCGCCCAGATCGTCCCAGTCGTGGAGCCCTTCGATTTTGTCGGTATCGTCGGGGCTGGTCGCGGGCGAGTCGCCGGGCGGCTCGATTTTCATTTCCAGCCGCGCTCGGCCCAGTCCGTGGTCGTCGGCCGCGCGGAGCATGAGCGTTACCGATTGACCCGGCGCTGCCGTGCTCCGGTCGGCCGGTTTCAACAACGCGACCGACGGCGGTCGATCGGGAACGACGCTCATGCGATTCGCGCGCGGCTCCGGGTCGCCGTGGCCGGCGTCGTTTTCAAGATGAATCGTATACGTGCCGCTTTCAACCATCGGCAGCCGTGCAATCGTGACCCGATTTCCCTCGTCGCTCACCCGGCCTGGAAACGACGCTCCCCGCGACTCGACGCGGCCCCGGGCCACGGGCGTGGACGGGCGAATTCGCAATTCGGTCACCGTGAATTGGGGACCTTCGAGATCGGCGTGGGATTGCCGGACGGTACGGGCGTCGCGCGACAAATAACGCGGATAGTGATAGACCACCTCGACATCGGCCACCGTCGGCTTGCGCCGAACGCCCACCCGATAGACGCGCGTTTGCGAGTCGCCGATTTCGAGACGATAGCCAAGCGGCGCGGCAACCGCCGGCAAGGTCAATCGGTAGTGGGTTCGGTCCTCGTCGACCGTCATTGCCGCGCGGGTTTCTTTTTCCTCGTCGCCGGCGCCGGCGATCCATGCGGCGGCCGCATAAGATCGACCCTCGGGATTTTTGATCGTGGCCTCGATCTCAAGACTGCTTCCAATCAGTACGTCGACGTCGCCGGGCGTAACCTTGACGATTTCGACCGCGCCGCACTGGGGGACGAATTTCCAGGGAGCCAGCAGTCGATGCGCCGCCGAGCCCCAGGTGGGCAGCGTCGTGTGGCAGACCACTCCCACGCCGACCAGGGCGGCCAGAACCAAGGCAGCCTCGGCCAGATCGCGGGGCGTTTGCATGCAAAGCCGGAATCGTTGCCAGCGGCCGACCCGCCCGGCGGCCCGATCCATGGGAAACGCTCCGACCGTTCCGGCCGCCTGGTCGAGCGCCGCGGCGCGAAACGCGGATCCCTCGGCCCGATGATCGTCGGCCAACTGGACGACGTTGATCAGATGACTGCCCAGTTCGGGAAATTGGGTCTCGACGCGACGCGCGGTGGCTTCCAAGCTCCTCTGCCCGGCCAACAACCGCCGAAACAAACCCGCCGCCAGCATGAAACTGACTGCAAGCCAAAAAAGAAACAAGGCCAGCAACGTCCCTTGCGGGAACCGCCAAAGCGCATCGGCCAGAAGAAACAGAAGTAGAACTCCCAGCGAAACGCACGTCGCCAATACGGCCGTGGCCAACAAGGTAAACAACCACCACCGCTGCCGCGTGGCATCAAGCCGCTCGAGAATGTTTTCAACGTTGGGCGACATGGTATTTGAAACCACGAAGGCGCGGAATCACAGAGACCTGAAAATCCGTATCACGTAGGTCAGGCTGTGCCTGACAATGGTATTGGTGGAACGGGGGCGCGCCGGCTTCCGCCGGCGGCTATTATTCGTGTTGCTATTATTCGTGTTGCTATTATTCGTGGTTTTGTCGATCCTCTATTTTTATTAAATCTCAATGCGTGATTGCGTACACAATCGCGTTCGTGCCGATCTGGAGCGCCGATTGGTCTTGCAGCCCATGGCTGTACGGATGGGGAAATTGCTCCCAGCCGTTGCCCAGGTCGAAACGGCTGTAAACGACCGCCAACCGGCCGTCGAGGGTTACGCCTTCCAGTTCGACCGACTCGATTGCTCCAAAATCCTCGCGGACTCGCGGC
>JAFGAY010000239.1 GCA_016933425.1 Pirellulales bacterium | reverse complement strand
CCGCGAAAGCAGCGACTATTCCACGCTACTTTCGCGGAGCGAAAGGCGACAATCCCGCCGACCGGCCCTTTCCGCAACAGAAACTAAGTTGGAAAGAATGCACCTTCTGCCTCAAGAGTTTGCGAGTGTATTCAAGAAAGCGGGGCTATCCATCGAAAAATATGTCATCATGCTGCAGAAAGGCGCGCAACGCTTTTCTTTCAAAAAGAACGCGAAAGCGTCGAGGTTCTTTCGCGTCGGGTGCGAGCCAATCGTCGCCGATCGGGCGCAGTGGCTCCACGCGGCCGCTCGACGGGTCGACAGCGACGGGCCTGCCCTTTGCGTCGAGTTCGGGACGGCTGTCTTTATCTACCCGCACAAACCACGGCAAATCGACGTCGGCCGCGGCGCTGGAAAGCCCAAGGCACAGCGGTCCGTCAAAGACGGCTACGCCCAGCGGTTTGGCCGCCGGCCAGGCGACAACCCGCGGACCCGAATCGAAAGCAACGGAGACCGCCGTTGTGCCGGCCCATTGGCGGCGAAGGACGACGCGTCCGTCGGCCGGCGTTTTTTCGAGGGTTTGTCCATCGCACTCGACGCGGACCCGATCGGCCCAACGCGGCACGCGGAGCGCCAGGGCGAATGTTTCGGGCCGGTCGCAGCGCAGCGTGATCGTCGCGCGGCGCATTCGCGGGAAATCGCCGTCGATGCGTAGTTGGGCGTGGTGGTCGGGCAGAACGATCTGGGCCTCGGGATAGAGGTTGACGTGGATCGTGTCGGCCTTTTGGGTGACGATGTATCGGCCGGCCTGGCCGAGCGCCCACATCCCCCAGAGCGAACAGCATCCCGGATTTTCGCTGCCAAAGCGTCCTTCCCAGCCTTGCCACGCCTTGCCGCCGACGATTTTCTGGTCGAAGCCGAGGTGGCCGAAACCGCCGGTGTGGAACTGGTTCATGAAGAAGTGGTTGACCAGCATGTGCTCGGCGTCGTCGAGGTAGCGGTCCTCACCGGTGGTCTCGAACATTTTCAGGTTCACGACGATCCAGTCGGCCAGTGCGCAGCCCTCGTCTTGCTGGGATTGGGGCATCATTTCCGGCAACCCGCCGGTCACGAGTTGATTTTCTCGGCACCAGTCCAGATAGTCCTCGGCCCGGTCGCGGTACTCGCGCCGGCCGGTCGCGCGCGCCAGATCGACCAATCCGCGGCACATCGACAGGGCGTGATGCGTGTGCGTCGCGCGGCCGGCGTGGACCCCGAGCCGCTTGGCCAGGTCGAGAGCCCAGGGTTCATTGCCCGACTCGTGCAAAGCGACCAATCCATCGAGACAATGGCCATAGAACTCGTGGAGCACGCGGTCCTTGCCTTTGGTTTCCCATTGGGGGGCGATGGTTTGGAAATATCGGGCGGAGCGCCGGGCCGCGTCGAGATAGCGAGTCTCGCCCGTGTCGCGGTAGGCATCCATCAAACCGGCCAGCCCAAAGGCGTTGCCCGAGGGTATTCGCGCGTCGTCGCTTTCGAGCACTTCCGGAGGGCCGAAATGGCCGTCGTTTTTTTGGAGCGGCAAGATGACGTCGGCGACCGCCGCGCGATGCCATCCGGCCTGGTTCCAGCCATAACCGTCGGCCATCTGAAGCACGGAGAACCAACGCCCAAACTGGTCGCCCGGCCAATCCCACCACAGAGCGCCCTCGCGTCCGAGGGCATTGGCCTTGAAGGAGTCGAACGTGTAACGGTCGGTCCGGCAAAGCAGGTTGCAGACGGCGGCCTGGTATCGCGTTCCCCATTCGCCCCGCAATTGAACGTTGCCGGCGGGGCAGGATTCGGAGCATCGCTGGACGCGCTGCACAGGGCTGCCGGTTTCATCTTCAGCGCCCAGCGAGTTGGCCGCCGGGAGACTCAGGGTCCAACCGATGAGGCCGATTATCAATGGAAAAATGCTTTTCATCGCAGCGTCTGTTTCAGTGGGGATAAGAATTCGCCGCGGAGTTTGGGCCGACGTTGGCCGACGGCATGGACGGAATATCCAAAATGTGGAAAGGGGGCATCCACATTCAAGCGGTTCGGGTTCCTGGGCGAACCGGTCCGCGGCGGATCACGGGGAGAACTCCCAGGCTTGGAATTTACTATATTATACGAGGAGACCGTTGCTCCACAATAGTGGGGGGTCTGAAAACGACCCGGCATGAATCGGCTATTCTTGAACGCCTTGACGCAACTCGCTAAAGTGGGGACACGGATAAGCGGATTATCTTGGAATACTCGGACCTGAGGGCCCAAAGCGGCCGGCTGTTCGAGGTTTTGCGGCACAAAGAAAGTCAGGATGGAACGTTATGACCGACCTTAAAGTATTGCCCACGCGGTCGTTGGGCTATGGATTCATTCCGCCCGAGTATTTGCCGGCGAACCAGGACGAGTATTTCTTCCGCAACCAACAGGTGGGCAAACCGGCCGATCATTGGCGTAATCTGCGGGCCCATGAGCTCGAGGAATTGGTTCGCAACGGTAACACGAGCAAAAATTGGGACGACGTCTTGGTGTCCGAGGGATTCGACCCCCAGTTCGTGCGAGGCTGCCAGTTTTCGGGACTGGTGCGGATCGGCCGGATCAGCGACGTGAGTCTTTCGATGCACGATCTGGTCGTGCCCACCGGATTGTTGAACAGCCACATCGTGGCCTGCGACATTGGCGACGACGTGGCCATTCGCAACGTTCGATATCTCGCGCATTTCATCGTCGGCGACCACTCGATGCTGTTGAACATCGACGAGATGCAAACGACCAACCACGCCAAGTTTGGCAACGGAATCGTCAAGGACGGCGAGGGGGAGGAAGTGCGAATATGGCTGGATCTGGTGAACGAAGCCAGCGGCCGCGCCGTGCTTCCCTTCGAGGGTATGATTCCGGCCGATGCGTACCTTTGGGCCAAGTATCGCCAGGATGCCGAGCTTCTCGCCCGTTTCCAAGCCATCACCGAGTCGCAATTCGACTCGCGCCGCGGCTTTTACGGAACCATCGGCAAGGCGTGCGTCATCAAGAACTGCCGCATCATCAAGGACGTCAAGGTCGGCGACTGCGTCTACGTCAAGGGGGCCAATAAACTCAAGAATCTGACCATCCATTCCAGCAAGGACGAGCCCAGCCAGATCGGCGAGGGTGTCGAAATGGTCAACGGCATCATCGGCCTGGGCTGCCATATTTTCTACGGATGCAAGGCCGTGCGTTTTATCCTGGGCAACAATTCCAACCTGAAATACGGCGCCCGGCTGATCCATTCGTTCTTGGGCGACAATTCCACCGTGTCGTGCTGCGAAATTCTCAACAGCCTGATTTTTCCGGCGCACGAGCAGCACCACAACAACTCTTTCCTGACGGCGGCGCTGGTCAAGGGCCAAAGCAATCTGGCCGCGGGGGCTACGGTCGGCTCAAACCACAATAGCCGCGCGAACGACGGCGAAATCGAGGCCGGACGGGGCTTCTGGCCCGGTTTGTGCACAACGCTCAAGCATTCCTCGCGTTTTGCGTCCTTCACGCTGCTGGCCAAGGGCGACTATCCGGCCGAACTGAACATCCGTCTGCCCTTCTCCCTGCTGAACGACGACCAGACCCACGGCTGCCTGGCCGTCATGCCGGCCTACTGGTGGATGTACAATATGTACGCCCTGGCCCGAAATTCCCAGAAATTCCAGGCCCGCGACAAACGAAAAATGCGCGTGCAGAAAATGGAAATCGATCCGCTGGCTCCCGACACGGTCGAGGAGATTTTCGAGGCTCTGCGGCTCTTGGAAATCTGGACCGCCAAGGCCCGGCTCCTCGCCGACGGCCAACGGCCCGATAACCACGGCGAGGACGAACTGACCAAGCTCGGTCGGGAACTGCTGGCCGGCGAGGCCGAACGCACCGCGGGCCTGGAAGTGCTCGGCGAGAACATGGAGTGCTCCCACCGGAATGTCGTGATTCTCAAGCCCCGGCAAGCCTATCACGCCTATCGGGAAATGTTGCACTACTATGCCGTCAAAAACTTGCTGGACTACCTCGAAGCTCATCCCCAGGCCAACCTCGCGACAATGACCAAGGCCCTATCGGCGCCGCGCCAGCGACGATGGATCAACGTCGGCGGCCAATTGATCGCCGGTCCCGACGTCGAGCGGCTTCTTGGGCGGGTCAAGTCGGGCGAACTCAATGCATGGAACGAGATTCACACGGCCTACGACGAACTCTGGGATGCTTATCCCCTGGCCAGACAACAACACGCTCTCGCCACGTTGCTGGAACTACGGGGTGTCACAAAGCTCACGCCGGCGCTCTGGGAAAACGCCCTCGGCGAAGCCGGCCGCATCGCGGACTTCATTTGCGAACAAGTCCGCGCCAGCCGCAACAAGGACTACGAAAACCCGTTCCGCCAGGCCACCTTTGCCAACGCCGAAGAGATGCGGGCGGTCGTCGGCACGATCGACGACAACAAGTTCGTCAAACAGACTCGCGCCGACACCAAGGCCTTCCAAAAACGAATCCAGGCCGCAAGGAAGCGAATCTAGCCGGAGGTGAAACCTCTGGGCATGAAGTTTTCCGGGGGTTGCGCTGCGCTTCACCCCCGGCTATTCACGTTTTGCCGCTACGTGGCGGCTTCTGAAAGGCGCGATCAGTCGGCGTCTTGGTTGGGGGAAGGCTGGGAACCGCCCTCGGCGGTGGCGCCGACCGGGTGTGTCTCGGCAGTGCTTTCGTCCTTGCCGCCGATGAAGACCAACTGGGTCTTGGTGCCCACCTTCTTCACCTGGACCGAAATGGCGTTGCAGCCTTGGAACTCGCCCTTGAGCAGTTCCTCGGAGAGTGGATCCTCGACAAAGTTTTCGATCGCGCGGCGAAGCGGCCGGGCGCCAAAATCGAGGTTCGATCCCTTCTTAATGAGGAACTTCTTGGCTTCCTCGGTCAGAATGAGCGTCAGACCGCGCTCGCCGAGTCGCTCTCGCACCTTGCCCAGCTCGAGCTCGATCACCTGGCCCAGGTCGTCCTCGGTCAAGTGGCGGAACACGATCACGTCGTCGACGCGGTTGAGGAACTCGGGCCGGAAGACCTTTTCGATCTGTTCCTGGACCCGTTCTTTCATGCTCTCGTACGAGGCGTCGTCGGAAGGTTTCTGGAATCCGAAGGACGCTTCGTTCTTGATCGCCTCGGCTCCGGCGTTGGTGGTCATGATGAGGATCGTGTTGCGGAAATCGACGTTGCGGCCGAAGCTGTCGGTCAGACGTCCTTCCTCCATGACTTGCAACAGCATGTTGAATACGTCGGGATGGGCTTTCTCGATTTCGTCCAATAGCACGACCGAATAGGGCCGGCGGCGGATTTTTTCGGTGAGCTGGCCGCCTTCCTCGTAGCCGACGTAGCCCGGAGGCGCGCCGACCAGCCGGCTGACGTTGTGCTTCTCCATGTACTCGCTCATGTCGATCTGGACGATCGCGTCCTCGTCGCCGAACATGAACTCGGCCAGCACCTTGGCCAACAGCGTCTTGCCCACGCCCGTGGGACCGGCGAAAATGAAGCAGCCGGTGGGGCGTTTCGGGTCCTTCAGGCCGCTTCGCGTGCGGCGGACGGCCTTCGAAATCGACCGGATCGCCTCGTCTTGGCTGATGACGTGGTTGTGCAGTTCGTCTTCCATCCGCATGAGCCGCATCGTGTCTTCGACGGTCAGCCGCGTGAGCGGAATGCCCGTCATCTTCGAAACCACCTCGGCGATGACTTCCTCGTCGACCACGCCGTCGGTTTCGTTCGATTTTTCGCGCCACTCCTGGGTAATGGCCTTCTTGCGGTCCTTGAGCTTGTCGGCCTTGTCGCGCAGGGAGGCGGCCTTCTCGAAGTCCTGATTGGCGACCGCTTCTTCCTTCTCGCGGTTGAGCCGTTCGACCTCCTGATCGATTTCCTTCAGGTCGGGGGGCCGGGTCATCGACTTGAGGTGGACCCTGGCGCCGGCTTCGTCGATCACGTCGATGGCTTTGTCCGGAAGGCACCGGCCCGTGATGTAGCGACCCGACAGCTCGACGGCCGCCTGGACGGCGTCGTCGGTGATTTGGACGTGGTGGTGGGTTTCATAGCGGTCGCGGAGGCCCTTGAGGATTTCGACGGTCTCGGCGGGCGTCGACGGATCGACAATAACGACCTGGAACCGGCGATCCAGGGCGCTGTCCTTTTCGACGTATTTGCGGTATTCGTCGAGCGTCGTGGCGCCGATGCACTGGATTTCGCCGCGCGACAGGGCCGGCTTCAATACGTTGCTGGCGTCGATGGCGCCCTCGGCGCCGCCGGCGCCGACCAGGGTGTGCAATTCGTCGATGAAGAGGATCGTGTTCTTGGCGCGGCGGACCTCGTTCATCACCGTCTTGATGCGCTCCTCGAACTGGCCGCGGTATTTGGTTCCGGCAACCATGCCGGCCAGGTCCAGGACGACGATGCGCCGGTCCAATAGCAACTCGGGAACGTTGCCTTCGACCACGCGCTGGGCAAAACCCTCGACGATGGCCGTTTTGCCGACCCCCGCCTCGCCCAGCAGCACCGGATTGTTCTTGGTGCGCCGGCCGAGGATTTGCATGGTGCGCTCGATCTCGCGCTCGCGGCCGATCACCGGGTCGAGCTTGCCCTGCCGGGCCAGTTCGGTCAGGTCGCGGCCGAAGCTGTCCAAGGCCGGGGTTTTCGACTTGCCGCGTTGGGTTTCGCCGGTCGGGCCGCCGCCCATCCCGCCGCGTCCGCCGCCCTCGGGCTCGCCGTGGCCCAGCAGATTGAGCACCTCCTCGCGGACGTCCTCGAGCTTGAGCGCCAGGTTCATCAGCACCTGGGCGGCCACGCCCTCCTGTTCGCGGAGCAGTCCGAGCAAGATGTGCTCCGTGCCGACATAGTTGTGATTCAGATTGCGGGCCTCTTCCATCGAGTACTCGATGACCTTTTTGGCGCGGGGCGTCTGGGGCAGCTTACCCATCGTGACCATGTCGGGTCCGCTCTGAACGAGCTTTTCGACTTCGAGGCGGATCTTCCGCAGGTCGACGTCCAGGTTCTTGAGCACGTTGGCGGCGACGCCGCTTCCTTCCTTGATCAGACCCAACAGGATGTGTTCGGTTCCGATGTATTCATGGTTGAACCGCTGCGCCTCCTGGTTGGCCAGTTGCATGACTTTTCGCGCGCGGTCGGTGAAGCGTTCGTACATTTTGTCTCTTTGGTGTGTGTTCAGGCCGCGATTCGTTCGCCGTCGAACGAGGGATTCGCGGAGGCTTGTGGTTGTTCAAACTGACCGACGGCGCCGGCCAGCCATCGCCGCTGTTGGGCGATTTCGTGTTCCCACTTGCGGGAGCCTTCCATGCGGCCGAGGCGATCGAGTTGTCCGGCCGACTCCTCGATCCGGCCCGCGCGCCGCAGGACGGTCGCCAGCATCAGCCGGGCGTCGACGTCCCTCGGGTCGCGCCGCAACAGCCGGACAAGGCAGCGTTCCGCCTCGTGCCAGTTCTGTTGCAGGTAGTGGTCCAAGGCCTCGGCGAACGAATCGTCGGCATCGGCGTCCTCGCGTATCTTGTCGCGTCGGTGGTCGCCGATCGCGCCGATCGCGGCCGAGCCGACCCAAAAGATCGCGACGCCCAGCCAAACGTAGATACGATTTCCGGCTCCGAGCGGTTCGAGTTCCGTCCAAACGAGGCTGCTGACCAGGGCCAGGTTCAACGCCAAGGCGAACCCAACCGCAACGGCCAGCCCCGACCAGGCGCCGCGCTTCCACAAGTACGGCAAACCCGGCCACAAATACACGGCCCACGCCATCCGGCCCATGGTACTCCCTCCTTGTGCTTCCTTGCTCGCGCGACGTCGAGCCGTCGGACGCCAATCACCCCAAAAGGGCGGCATTGACGCGGGCGGTTTCGCCACGCGCGGGGCAGGTCCCGGAAACCTCTCCTTAACTCCATTGTACGGAGCACGAGATCGGCCAACGAATTGTAACTCGCAAAACTAACCGAATCAAGGCAACAAAGCATGACGCCACGGGCGGGGTGGAGATCGTTTCAGACACACGAGTTACGCGGTAAAACCCCAAGAACACCACGATGGTGGAGATGGGGCTGTTTGGGGGATTGGGGTTCGTCGCATCGGGAGGGGGTGCTTTCCATGCGACACCCCGGCCGGCTTGATTTGCCCGTATGATCATCTGCCCGCTTGCCGGGCCCGCTTCCATGTGCCACATTGACGTGGGGTGGAGCCCGCGTCGGCCGTTATCACCCGCATCATCCGACTATCGTGGATAATTCGACCATCGGTCCTCGCGGCACATAGCGGGCGTCCATGGATTACTACCTGATTCCATGATTTGGGTAGGTCAGGCTGTGCCTGACAACAAGGGTGTCAGGCACAGCCTGACCTACGGAAATTCAAACGTTATTCTTGGACGCCTACATACCACGGCAAGAATCACCGGACGAATTCCATGGAAACTGCGAACCAGTTTCGCCCCGACGTCGAGTTTTCCCCGGGCGCCCGGCGCGCGCTGGCCATGGCGGCTCGCTGCTCGTCAGGCCGGCAAAGCGGCGAAATTACACCCCAGGCTCTCCTCGCCGGGCTGCTCGGCCAAGGCGAGTGCCGCGCGGCCGTCATTTTGCAAAGCCTGGGAATCACGATCGAAGCCGTTCGACAACGCTGGCCCGACTTGGGTTCGTTCGACGATGGCGAGCGAGACGAATCCGACGGGTCGCTTGCGGCTGAAACGCGGTCGTCGATCGATCAGGCCGCCGACTGGCTGGCCGAACATCGCCAAACGCCCGAACTGACTACCGAGCATCTGCTCTGGGGGTTGGCTAGCGGCCCGGATGAACTGGGCCGGTGGCTGCGCAGCCGCGGCATCGAGCCCGGCATGGTCGAACAAGAATTATTTCGCTTCCATGGACACTTACAGCCGGACGACGCGGCCCGCGAAAATGAACCAATCGGCGAGCCGATCGACGCGGGGTCGTCGGCCGATGTTTCGGCGGGGTGGTCCGCGGAGTCGTCGGGCGACGGGGGGGAGCCGCCGACGGCCATGACGGCCCAGTTGGACCTGTCGGGTGTGTTGCGGGTAATCGACGCGGCGGCCAATCGCGGACGCGAGGGGTTGCGCGTCGTCGAGGACTACGTCCGCTTCGTGCTCGACGACCGCCATCTGACCGAACGGCTGAAACAATTCCGGCACGATTTCGCCGCGCTGTTGGAGTCGATTCCCTTCGAGTGGCGACTGGCCGCGCGCGAGACGCAGGCCGACGTCGGAACGGAGCTGTCGACCGACGACGAGCATCGGCGAGCGCGGCCCGACGCGGTTCTGACGGCCAATTTCTGCCGGTTACAGGAATCGCTGCGGACCTTGGAGGAATTTGCCAAGTTGTTCAATTCCCGATTGGCCGCGGGCCTCGAGCAATTGCGCTACGCCAGCTACACGCTCCAGCGCGTGGTGGCTCTCGCGCGGCGGAGTCGCGAGCGGCTCGACGCCGCGCGGCTCTACGTGCTGCTGGACGGCCGGGCGACGCTCGACGAGTTCGGCCGCCTGGCCGGCGAGCTGGTCGAGGCGGGCGTCGACGTGCTCCAACTGCGCGACAAACGGCTCGACGACCGGGCCCTGCTCGAACGGGCGCGGCGCCTGCGCGAAATCACGCAAGACACCGACACGCTTTTCGCCGTGAACGATCGGCCCGACGTGGCCCTGCTGGCTCGGGCCGACGCGGTCCACGTCGGCCAGGAAGAGTTGTCGCTGAAGGACGTTCGGGCGTTGGTCGGCCCGGAAATGCTCGTGGGAGTGAGCGTCCATAACATCGACCAGGCCCGCGCGGCCGTGCTCGACGGGGCCGACTACCTGGGCGTCGGCCCGACGTTTGCCTCGGCGACCAAGGCGTTCGACGACTACCCGGGCCCCAACCTGCTCCGCGCCGTGGCGTCCGAAATCAGCCTCCCGGCATTCGCGATCGGCGGCATCGACCGGGACCACGTGCCCGAGGTCCTGGCCACGGGCATCCGCCGAATCGCCGTCAGCGCCGCCGTGGTCGAAGCCCCCGACCCACCCGCCGCCGCGACAACCCTCAAGACCTTACTCCAACAACCCGAACCGCGCGCGTAAGCAAGCGGCGCGATCGGTTGTGCTGCAACAGCCTTCCGGGCATTCTATTTGCTCTCGCCATTACTTCCATAGGGTGTTACCACACACGCAATGGTAGATTTGTTGACATCAGCAAGGTGAATCACTACATTGAGGGGGCAGTAACGGGTCTCGTGCCGGATTCCGTAAATAAAAGGAGCAGTCGGACTATGTGTCGAGCCACTCGTGTGATTTGTTGGCCGGCAATAGTTGCTGGTGTAATTTCGATTCTTGGTTTGTCGCACGTAAAAGCAATCGGCGACGAACAGGCCCCCTCGACTACACTGAAACCGGTGGTGGCGGGAACGGAGGGCGCCCGGGCATTTGCCGACTTGGCAACGTACTACAAGGATCACCAGAAGCCACCGCCCGTGGATCAGATCCTCCGGCAGCTAGATTCCACCGATCCGGCCGAGCGTGCTAGCAGCGGTAAATACCTGGT
>JAFGAY010000238.1 GCA_016933425.1 Pirellulales bacterium | reverse complement strand
TCGCCGCGTCGCGCCATGGTTTTGATCATTGTTCTGGTCGTGGTCGCGGCCTTGAGTCTTGCGGCGCTGGCCTTTTCGTCGCTCATGATCAGCGAGCGGGAAGTCACGCACACGACCGGCCGGCAGATTCAGGCCATGGCGATGGCTGAGTCGGGAATCGAAGCGGCTCGACAATTTCTGGCCGAAGAGCCCGATCTGGCCCGGACCGAAGGCGATTGGTACTCCAATGCCGAGCGATTCCAGGCCATTATGGTTGTCGACGACGCGATTGCACGCGACCGGGGGCGATTTTCGATCGTTGCCCCGGGAGTGAATGCCGCGGCAGGCGAAATCCGTTTCGGTCTCGAATGCGAATCGGCCAAAATCAACCTGAACACGTTGCTCGGCGACGACGACGACGGCGGCAGTTCCACCGACGCGAGAAACCGCCTGATGTCGTTGCCCAATATGACCGAGGAGCTTGCCGACGCCATTCTCGACTGGCTCGACGCGGACGACGATCCCCGCGAGTTTGGCGCCGAGGCCGACTATTATCAGTCGCTCGACGCTCCCTATCGGCCCGCCAATGGACCGGTTGCGTGTCTCGAAGAGTTGCTGTACGTTCGCGGAGTAACCCCGTCGCTTCTTTACGGCAACGATCGCAATCGAAACGGAATTCTCGACGCCGACGAGTCGGCCGGATCCGCAAGCTCGTCGACCGACTCCTCGGGCACGTCGCTCGGCGCCGGCTGGTCGGCCTACTTGACGCTGTTTAGCCGCGAAAATCTTTTGCGGGAAGACGGCCAACCGAAAATCAATCTTAACCAGGACGACGCCGAAACCCTCCACGAGGAGCTGGAGGAAGCACTCGGCGTCCAATGGGCTAGGTTCATCGTTGGCTACCGGCAGCAAGAAGAACTTTACACGGAGGACGAAGCCACCGACGACGGCGATTCCCGGGATTCGGAAGATGAACAAGACGGCCAACAGAACACGGAAGAGGAGGAAAGCGTCGTTCGCGGGCAGGATCCCGCCAGCGCCGTCCCCGGAGCGACCGGCGGCAAAGACGACTCGGAAGACACGGAAGAAGAATACGAAACCATCAGAGGCGACGGCGTGCCCGACGCGCTCGACTTGTCCAAACCGCTGCGCCAGAAAATCGACAACGTGCTCGATCTGATCGGCTGCCGAATCCAAATCAAGCAAGAGGACAAGAAGCGGATCATTATTGTGGAGCCCATGTTCCCGAATGAGACGGCCGCCATGCGCGACTATCTTCCCAAGCTGTTCGATCAGGTTGCCACCGACGATGAGAAAACGGCGGCCGGCCGGGTGAACGTCAACCTCGCGGCGGCCGAGGCGTTGGTTTCCGTACCGGGGCTCGACGCCGCGTTGGCCGAACAAATCGTCGCCCAACGTCCGACCAATAATGCGTCGCCGGCCAACTATCAACGCAACGCGACGTGGCTGCTGGTCGATGGGCTGGTGTCGCTGGACCAGATGAAAACGTTGCTCCCTTATCTGACCGCCGGCGGCGGCGCGTACCAGGTTCAGTCCATCGGATTTTTCGACGACGGGGGGCCGGCCGTGCGGCTTTCGGCCGTGCTCGATGCTACCGAGTCGCCTCCCCGTATGCTATCCTTGAGAAATCTAACCCCCCTGGGCCGAGGATTCAGTGCCGCCGACCTCGGCGCCCCGCAGCAATAGGGAAAACCGGGGGGAGAAACCACGAAAGACTCGAAATACGCGAAAAGTTTGATGGTGCCTTAGCGGGTGCCCAGGAATTACTTCCGATTTCATGATTTTCCGTAGGTCAGGCTGTGCCTGACAACAAGTGTGTCAGGCACAGCCTGACCTACGGAAATTTTCGTTTCTTTCGTGTTTTTCGTGGTAAACCATACGTTAAAACATCATGCCCCGACAACTGCTTTTTGAACTGACCGGCGCCGAGGCTCGCGTGCTGCTGATAGCGGCATCGGAGTCGCGCGTGACCATTGAGCGATCGCTCGTGGTTGCGCTGGCCGACGGCGACGAGCAGCTCGGCCAGGGCGCCGCGGATCAAAAAATCGCCAACGCTCTGGCCGCCGCCGGTATTTCGCGGCTTGATGTGATAGCAGTGGTTGGTCGCGCCGACGTCGAACTGCGGTTGCTTACCGTTCCGCCCACGCCCGACGCGGAGCTGCCAAGCCTGGTGCGGTTTCAGGCCGCCCAGGAATTGCCCAACCTCGACGACGACGCGCCGCTGGATTATCTACCGTTGGACGACGATCCGGCACAGCCGCGCCGCGTGTTGGCCGCGGTTCTCAAGCCCGGGCTGAGGCAGCATCTCGAACGGATTTGCCTGGCGTCGAGGCTCACGCTCGCGCGGATCGTCTTGCGGTCCGCGGCTTCGGCCTCGCTGATGCTGGGCGAGAAGCCCGAGCTTCGGGCCGACTGCTGGTTGCTGGTTGAAATACTCGGCCGCCGGGTCGAACTGACGGCTGTTCATCGCGGGCAAGTCGTCTTTTTGCGACATGTCTTGCTTTCCAACGACCCGGCTCTCGCCGATGAAGCCCTGGAAAGCCTCGTCGCCGAAGTTCGGCGGACGCGCGTTGTCGTGGCAAACCAGGAGGAAGGTCAAAAAGTCGAACCGGTCCTGTTGAGCGGACGAAGCCAACCGCGTCGGGTGTTGGCCAAGCGTCTTGGCGACGCGGTGGGTACGTCCGTCGTGCCGGTCAATCCCATGACCGATTCGACCGTGCTTGCGTCCGGCGTCACGCTGACGGAGCAAGATCGTGAATACTCGATGGCGATGGTCGGCGCGGCGATGGATGCCGCGAAGGGACGGCCGCCGGCGTTCGACTTTCTCCATCCGCGTCAACCCCCGAAGCCGCCGAGCCGTCGGGGAATGTATGTCCTGGTCGGTTTGGCGGCCGCGGCGGTCGTGATCGGTCTGGTCGGGTTCAATTGGCTTCGCGCGGCTCGGCTTCAAGAAGAAGTAATCCGCCTGCAAAAGCAGTCGGCCGCGCTCGACCCGGAAGTTCAGCGGAGTGAAAAAGTCATCGCCGCGTCCGAGCAGGTCGAAGCCTGGCTCGAGGGAGACGTGGTTTGGCTCGACGAGCTTCGCTGGCTTTCCGATCAGTTTCCCTCGGCCGCCGACGCGCGGCTCACCAGCCTGAGCACCTTCAATAACCGGCAGGGCCGCGGCTGGACGCTCGGCGGTCTGGCCCGCGACGCCAACGCCAAGGCCGCGCTCGACCGAGGTCTGCAGGACGCCGCTCATCAGCTTCTTCCAAAAACGAGCGAAACCGTCGACGGCAACCGGTATCGAATCTCCTTTAGTTCCTCCGTGCGAATCAAATCATCATCCGACTCCGAGCCAGCCAAACCCAAACCGACCCGCGCTCCCAAACCGAACCGCGATCGTTAGGGAGCGGCATGTGAAACCAATAGTTCTACTGTTCAAAGATGATATTCAACATAACCCTCATCCGTGTAAGGGTTTGGCAAGCACGTTTCTCATACCACGAAGGACACGAAGATCACGAAGCAAAAAGCAGATTTGCCCCGGACACCACGTTGCTTCTCGTCCTTTAGGCTTCTTCGTGTGCTTCGTGGCCTTCGTGGTGGATTAGAACCGCATTAACAGCAGCATAGCCAAGAGGTTCGGTTGATTTTCGATATTGGACAGTAGAGATAGGTAAACGAAAAGGACAATTGGTAACATTTCAGTCTCCGTTTGCCGCCGCGCCTACGCGGCGTTTTCGCCAATTTCCTCGCATAAACTGACCATACATAGCCAAAGCCGATTCCCATGGCCCTCAAAAGACGCGAAAAGATACTGGCCGCGACCGCCGCCGCCCTGGTGGCGATCGTCGTGCTCCAGGTAGTCTATTCGTCGTTCGCGGGCCCTGGCGAAGATCTCCAGCGGCGACGCGACGAGTTGGCCACCGGCATCGAACGAAAGGAAAACATGCTGGCCAACGGTCGGCGGGCCGCGGCGAAACTGGAAACCCGGCGTCGGGCGTCGCTGCCGCCCGATCCCGAGGTTGCCCAATCGCTATACGAAATGTGGCTGCGGCAACTGGCGACCGACGCACGGCTTTCGGATACGAAACTTACTTTTCTGAGCCGCCAGCCTGTCGGCGACGTGTTTCACGTTCTGCGGTTCAACCTTCATGCCAAGGCCACGCTCGGGGAACTGACGGATTTTCTTTATCGTTTTTATCGCGCCGGGTATCTCCATCAGATTGTCAGTTTGACGATAACTCCCAAGGACCAGGGCGCCGCGCTCGACGTGACGATGATGGTCCAGGCCCTTTCGCTGACCGACGCACCTGCCGCGGATAAGCTGGTCGCGGTCGACTCGGACCGGCCGCTCGACACTCTAGCAGCATATCGCCGGAAGATAGCCGGCCGCGACCTTTTCGCGCCGTACGTTCCGCCGCGTCCGGTCGTGTCGCGTCCGGTTGTTCCACGGCCCGTTGTCGAGACGGTCGATCCATTGGCGTTTACCGAATTGAACGCCATAATCGCGGTCGGCGGCCGGCCCCAAGTATGGATCAACGCGAAAATGACCGGCGATCACTACGAACTGTTCGAGGGCGAGGAGGCGCGAATCGCCGGGGTCCGGTGCAAGATTTTGCGAATCGACCAGCGCGAGGCTGAAATCGAGGTCGACGGCAAGCCGTTTCTGGTACCCTATGGCAAGAGCCTGCGCGATGGCAAGCCTCGCTGAGAGATTGCCCACATTTCCCAAACCTCCTTCAATGGGTAATGCGTCTGCCTGCTCGGCCCAAGGCCCCCAAGTCGCATTTCGCGGTCTGGCATTTTCGCCGTAAGTCGTTTAGAATCGGTCACTTTTGAGCGTATAAGGCACGTTACACGCGGCACGACCTCGGGGCCTTCTTCTATGCCACCTAGTCGGGTATCATCAGCCTGGAAAACATGTGTTTGGGCAGGAATACTAAGTTGAGAATACCGCATCACTCAAGGGACTTTCCATGGACACTCGCCGAATGCTGGCCCACTTTTATCTGACAATTATTCTCTTGGCAGTTGCTCCGACAACATTGCCGGGCCAGGTCGCTGCGCCACGAGAGTCCGCCAAGGACTCAGCCAGAAGGAAAGACACAAAAAAAGAACATCTCCTGGGTGTGTCCTTCGACATCTCTGGCCTACCTGTCTGGATCATCGACGAAGCTGGAAACACGCATTTTGATGCTTCGGTTGTTATCTCTCGCATAAAGAGCCAGGTCGAGCCGAATATCTGGCGGTCTGGCAAAGCAAAACTCATTCAGTCAACCAAGAATAAGAGTCTTGTTGTTCTTGCTCCGGTCTCAGATGCACATGAACTCATTGACAAGGTGTCAGCTTTATTGGGACGAATGAAAGCATTCGCTGAACACAACGTTGGTGTTCGCCTATCCGATAATCTGGAGATTGCCACGATTGCTAATCAACAAGTATTAATCTTCTGCTCGGACCCTGATTCAACATTGGCCGACCAGTTCTTCGCGGCTCGAAGCGAAAACTCTAGGTTACGCCAGATTCTTAGAAACAACTACATCCTTCAATGCGTTCAACCGAAGAAAGCAAAGGAACTGGCCGAAAATGGCGTTGTTGCACCAAGCGAAACCGGAGCGGCATTTACTATCGTGAATATCGACGGTAAGGCTATTGCTGACAAACGATTTGAGAGCTTGAGCGACAATGGATTGGCTCAATTGACGGAATTCCTGGAGCGGCATACCAAAGAATTACCTGACGCCAAGCAGTTGCTCGAAGCAGCGTTGGCAAAGGCAAAAACAGAAGATAAACGGGTGCTTGTCCAAATGAGCGGTCCCGCATGTGGTCAATGCATTCTTCTTACCAGATACTTGAACAGCCAAAAGGACATCGTGGCCAAAG
>JAFGAY010000237.1 GCA_016933425.1 Pirellulales bacterium | reverse complement strand
TGTGCTCGTGCTGTACTGTCGCCGCTTTCGATCTTTCGTTCTTTCGTGTTTTCGTGATGAAAAATGGCATAACGTAGCGCTGTAGTACTAGATCGGTTTGCAAATAACCCTAGCGGATATGCTGGACTATTATCGCTCCCGGCCGCAAATATTTCCCTATAACAACCCTACGGCGACCGTTCCGTATCGACCAGACCATAACGCCGTATTTTTCGATCGAGCGTCGATCGCTCGATCCCCAGCAGGCTTGCCGCGCGGCTCTTGTTCCAGGCCGTGTGGTCAAGCATGGCTTGAATGTGCTGCCGCTCAACCTCTTCCAGCGACGCCGGGTGAAACACACCTCCGCCCGCCTCGACGATCTCGCCCGTGCTACCCGAGGTGGGAAGCTTCGACAGCAACAGGTCCCCCTGGTCGATCAGCCGCCCGCGGCATAGAACCACGGCCCGCTCAATCACGTTCTTCAATTCCCGTACATTGCCCGGCCAACGATAACTGAGCAATTGCTGCATCGCCTCCTCGGAAAAACCCTCGATCCGGCGCCCCGTCTCGCTAATGTATTGACGCAGGAAATAAGCGGCCAACTCGGGAATGTCCTCGACCCGCTTCCGCAGGGCGGGTACGATGATTTCGAGCACGTGAAGCCGGAAGTAGAGATCTCGCCGAAACAGACCGTCCGCCACGTCTTGCTCCAAATCGCGATTCGTCGCGGCAATTACCCGAACGTTCACCTTGATCGGCTTGTTTCCCCCAACCCGCTCAAACGAGTGCCCCTCGAGCACCCGGAGAAACTTCGCCTGGATCCCGGGGCTCATCTCGCCGATTTCGTCGAGCATGAGCGTGCCGCGGTCGGCCGCCTCGAACTTGCCGATTTTCCGCTCCGTGGCGCCCGTAAACGCGCCCCGCTCGTGACCAAATAACTCGCTCGCCAGCAAGTCTTCCGACAACGCCGCACAGTTCAAACACACAAACGTATTCTTGCTCCGCGCACTCGAGTAATGCACGGCCCGGGCAACCAGCTCCTTGCCCACCCCGCTTTCGCCGCGAATCAACACAATGGCGTTCGACGACGCGGCCCGGGCAATCTCCTCCGTCACCTTGCGCACTCCGGCGCTGCTGCCGATAATTTCGCTACGCACGCGCAACTGCTCGCGCAACTGGATGTTTTCATCCTGCATTTGCGTCAGATTTTCCGCCAATTCCTGACGCTGCCGCAAGTTCGTCACCGCCACGCCAACCGTGTTGGCCACGGCCAACGTGAATTCCAGATCGTCCGGGTCGGGCACCCTTCGACTGTCGGTCGAATAAAGGTGTATCAATCCCAGCACCCGCTTGCCGTGGCGAACCGGCGCGCAAATCACGCTCGTGGCGTGAATCTCGCCCTTGCTATCGCGGGTGCCCAGCGTGCTGTCGCCCATGACATTGCGCGCCAGAACGGCCTCCCCCTCGCGCATCACGGTCGTGGCCAAAAACTGCGAAACCGGATGGTAAACCTGGTTGGCCGTGCTCCGCGAGGCGATGACTTCTAGATTCGCGCCCGACACGTCGCTCGACGCCCGGGGCAGCAACAACAGCGCGCCGGTGTCGGTCCGCGTGCTTTCAAACAGGCCGGCCAGGGCCATGTTGGCCAGCCCCATCTGGTCGGCCGCTTTCGCCAACTCAAACGCCAGCCGGCAGAGCTTCGCCGCAGCCTGGCCTTTCTCGGAAATACCGGCCGCGTCCTCCTCGATTTCCCCAGGCTCGAGAAACTTGGTTTGACCGGCTCGATGCGTGATGGTCGTCGGCTGATACGACGAAAGGACGCTCTCCTCGTCGAAATCGACCAGCGGCTCCTCGTCCGGTTCCTCGCGCGGCGGCACCACCGACGTCGATGGCTCGTCAAACGCCTGAGTCAGATGGTGGACGAAGACCAACTGCGACCGCCCAACCCGAATAACGTCGGCCGGCTGCAAAACCCAGTCCCCCTCGACGCGGTGTTCGCCGACCATGGTCCCATTGCGACTCTCCAGGTCGCGAAGAATCCATTGTCCCTCGGATAGGAAAATTTCGGCGTGATTCCGGCTGCAGCGGTCGTCCTTGATGACGATCTGACTCGTCGCCGCACGGCCAATGGTCACGGCCTGGCCGGGCACCAGACGAAATACGTCGGTCCACTTCAGCCCGTCGCGTATGACCAAATAGGCGAGTTTCGACACGGCCTCATCCCGTCGAGTGAAAAAGCGAACAACCCAACTACTAACTTACCCAGCCAACCCCCACCGCGACAAGGTGACGCACACCAAACCACCCACATGTGGGGCAACCCTTTCCCATCCACCATCCGGCGCGGAAGACAGGGGGGAGATTTCCTTGCAGCCGCCATAGGTGCAAGTTACGATTATAAGACACCCTCGGCGCGCTGTCCCGCGATATTGTACGCCGAGGAACGATCCGTGCACGGCCGGCTCGCTACTTCCCCCGTGGAAGAAGCCGAATCTGTTGCCGCGCCCACGCAACTTATGGTGAAAATACGAAAAATACATCGAGCAAGATCGACGGCTAATGGCCGTTTTCGATGTTTTTCACGCTTTGGGTGAAAATTCGGAATTGAGATTAGGACAATGCGGTGCGGAGACCCTCGGCCAACGGCCGTCGGTGGCCCATCGCAATAAGGAGAAGGCGACATGCTTTACTACGGCACTCGTTCTGGTTCGGTACTTCGTTCGACCGCCCTGGCTCTGCTGGCGGTCTGCCTCGTGAGTCTTGGCGGTTCGGCTGCTCTCGGCCAAGACCTCCTTTTCGCTCGTCCTCCCGCCGTCGGCGGCGTTTCGGTCAACACCGAAGGCGTCCTCGACAATGCAACGGTGGACGACACGGGCCGCCTTGCCCGGCTGATGCAAGAAAGTCTCCAGCCCGTGCCGCCCGAGCTGGCCGAGGCTACCGAAATCCGCAAAATTTCGCTCCGCCGTCTCGAGGAAGCGATCGCCGCGGCCGTGCACGACGGCAAGCCGCTCTCCGATGAGATGCGCTATCTGGCCGGTTTGCAAGAAATCCAATACGTCTTCGTCGATGCCCAGCACAAGGACATTATTCTCGCCGGTCCCGGCGAGGGCTGGAAAGTCGACCAACACGGCGCGGTGGTCGGCGTCACCACCGGACGTCCCGTCATGCTCCTCGACGACCTCCTCGTCGCCCTGCGGACCGCGAGGGCGGCCATGGACGAAGTCATCACCTGCTCCATCGACCCGCAGCCCGAGGGCATCACCCGGCTCCGCCAATACCTAAGCACGTTGGAGACCATGGGCAATCCGGCCCAAACTCAGACCACCATCGAAAAGGTGCTCGGCCCCCAGAAAATCACCGTCACCGTGGTCCCCGACACGAGCCATTTTGCCCGCGTAATGGTCGCTGCCGACTACCGGATGAAGCGGCTGGGCATGCACCTCGACCGCTCGCCGGTTACCGGACTCCCCAGCTTTCTCGAAATGTTGAAATCGTCCGGCGGCAAGGTGGGCAACATGCTTCCGCGATGGTGGCTCGAACCTCGCTACGAATCGGTCATGCAAAGCCCCGACGGACTCGCCTGGGAACTTCGCGGCGCATCGGTGCGCGCCATGAGCGAGGCCGACTACGTCAACGCCGCCGGCCATCGCGAAAAAACGGTTGCCGCCGACCCTCTAGCCCAACGCTGGGCCAACCTCTTCACCGAAAAGTACGACAAGCTGGCCGTCGCCGATCCGGTCTTCGGCCAATTGCGAAACTGCATGCAATTGGCCATCGTCTCGGCCCTGATCGTCAAGGAAGACCTGACGGCAAAGGCCGGCTACAGCTTGCCGACCCTGCTCGACCCGACCGAGGTCGAAATCGAAAAACTGCCCGCCCCCAAACAGGTCGATTCCGTCGCCAGCGCCCTGCGATCGCGACGCGGCAACTGGATCGTCAGCGCCTCGGGCGGCGTGGCCATCGACTCGTACGCCGCCATCAAAAACGTCAAGGAAAACGCTTCCCTGGCGGCGATCCGCACAAAAGCGACCGGCAATCAACCGGCCAATTGGTGGTGGAATTAGAGTTCGAGTAACACTTCAGCCGCCTGAAGTATTCAACGAGCAAAACGTTAGCCGCCGCGCCTGCGCAGCGTTTGTCAGGATCTAACGTTGCCCTGGAGTGCCACGACCTGGAGGGCGACGCTCCGTCGTGGCCGCGCGTGACGAGCTGCCCACGACCCACGACGAAACGCGGCCCTCCATCCGCCTCTCCATTTGTCGCCTTATCGCCATGAATTGCCACATCACCCCCGCGTCCCCAGGTGGTTGACAAAAGGGGGGCTCATCGGGTCCACTAAAGGGTAGGGCAGGGGAGGGGAGTATCGAAAAGGTGCTGTTGGTGGCAGAATCCTTCGGGCCTTTGAAGTCTATTTGCCAACAACATCACCCGAAATGCCATCTATTTGGCCTCCTCCGCGTTCTCCGTGCCTCCATGGTGAGAAATCGGCCAACTTTTCCCGGCAATCCGACCTAATTCCAGTCCGCCCCAAGCGCCCCGTGCCAGAACAATCAACATGATCCGACGCCCAGCGAACTGCCCACGTTTCTTCCTCGGCTGCGTTGCACTACTGCTGGTTTGCCTGTCCCGCGCGACAGCCCCGGCGCAATCGCCCACGGCCGACGCACCGCCAACCGCCAACCGGCCGGCCGCCGAATCGTTTGCCGACACCGTCGAGGGCCCCTTGCCCCTGGACAATTTAAGCCCCCTCGCCCCCTCGCCCAAAAATCGCGAATCGGGCGCGTGGATGGATCGGGTCGACGAATGCTTCGGCAAATACTGCGTCGGCTACCTGGAAAAGATCCTCTTCTACGACTTCGGCACCGGAAAACTCTTCGGCACAAGCATCCCCTTCATCGTCGTCTGGCTCTTGTTCGGCGCCGTGTTTTTCACTATCCGCATGGGCTTTATCAATATCCGCGCCTTCCGACACGCCGTCCGCCTCACACGCGGGGTCTACGATAAACCGGGTGAAACGGGCGAAGTCTCCCACTTCCAGGCCCTCGCCTCGGCACTGTCGGCCACCGTCGGACTAGGCAACATCGCCGGCGTGGCCATTGCCGTCGCCAAAGGCGGTCCCGGCGCCATCTTCTGGCTCATCGTGGCCGGACTCTTGGGAATGAGCAGCAAGTTCACCGAGTGCACCCTCGGCCAGATGTACCGAAAGGTCGATCGCGACGGCACCGTCTCGGGCGGAGCCATGCACTATCTGCGCGACGGCCTGGCCGAACTAGGCCTCGGCCGCCTCGGCGCCGTTTTGGCCGTCGTGTTCACCTTCTTGTGCATCGGCGCGTCATTTGGCGGCGGGTGCGTCTTTCAGATCAGCCAGTCGCGCAATCTGCTCCAGGAGCAGTTCACCAATCTCGAGGAATACCGATGGTTGTACGGCCTCATCGCAAGCATTCTCACCGGCGTGGTCATCATCGGCGGCATCCGACGCATCGCCGCCGTCGCCGATAAAATCGTCCCCTTCATGTGCGGCCTCTACGTCATCGGCTGCCTCGCGATTCTCACAATCCAATTCGATAAAATCCTGCCCGCTTTCGGCACTATTTTCGCAAGCGCGTTTTCCAATGACGCCCTCTATGGCGGCTTCCTCGGCGTGATGCTCATCGGCATACAACGGGCCGCGTTTTCCAACGAGGCGGGCATCGGCTCGGCCCCCATCGCCCACGCCGCCGCGCGGACCGAAGAGCCCATCAGCGAGGGCATCGTCGCCCTGCTCGAACCTTTCATCGACACCGTCGTCATCTGCACCATGACCGGGCTGGTCATGGTGGTCAGCGGGGCATACTGCAACCCGGAATACCGTGATTTCATTGACAACGAAAAAGGAGCGGCCCTGACCGGCGCGGCGTTTGCCGAAACCATTAGCTGGTTCCCCTATGTGTTGACCGTGATCGTCGTCCTCTTTGCTTATTCGACGATGATCTCGTGGTCCTACTACGGCGAACGATGCTGGAGCCAACTCTTCGGCAAACGAACATCCATCGTTTACAAACTCATTTTCATCTGCTTCATCATGCTCGGCTCAATCGCCAAGGAGTCGAAGCTGCTCATGTTCTCCGACTTGATGCTGTTTGCAATGGCGCTGCCCAACATCTTCGGAGCCATCTGCCTGAGCGGCAAAGTCCGCCGCCGGCTCGACGACTATTGGCGACGCTATAAATCAGGCGAACTAGAACCCCATCACGCGGATTCAACCTGAAAACTCCTCTCGCCGTTGTTTTTGGTCGCGCATGAAACCCCACCGGGCTCACCCCGGTGGAAATAGGTTTGGAAACTAAAACCCCACCGGGCTTGCCCCGGTGGAAATAGGTTTGGAAACTAAAACCCCACCAGGCCCGCCCCGGTGGAAATAGGTTTGGAAACTAAAACCCCACCAGGCCCGCCCCGGTGGAAATAGGTTTGGAAACTAAAACCCCACCGGGCTCGCCCCGGTGGAAATAGGTTTGGAAACTAAAACCCCACCGGGCTCGCCCCGGTGGAAATAGGTTTGGAAACTAAAAACCCCACCGGGCTTGCCCCGGTGGAAATAGGTTTGGAAACTAAAAACCCCACCGGGCTCGCCCCGGTGGAAATAGGTTTGGTAACTAAAACCCCACCGGGCTCGCCCCGGTGGAAATAGGTTTGGAAACTAAAACCCCACCGGGCTTGCCCCGGTGGAAATAGGTTTGGAAACTACACGCCCGTGAACCGACTCGCGCCCCGCATGCACAACCTATAATTGATGTGGAACCCGACCTCGAGGACAAACCATGAACTGGCTCCCCCACAAAAACGTCTTGGTCCCGTTCGACTTTTCCGACGATTCGCGCGCCGCGCTTGCAACAGCGCTGCAATTGGCCGACGATCCGGCCAAACTCCACGTCGTCCACGTCCTCGCCATCATGGAGGTGACCGACCCGGGCGTCATTTGGGAAACCATCGACGACCGCAGCCGCCGCCAGCACGCCGAGCAAGCGGTGCGACAAGAGTTGCGACGCCAAGGCGTCGACGATCAAGCC
Organism: Pirellulales bacterium; assembly: GCA_016933425.1. Taxonomy (GTDB): domain Bacteria; phylum Planctomycetota; class Planctomycetia; order Pirellulales; family Thermoguttaceae; genus UBA11386. The sequence goes on along the minus strand of JAFGAY010000237.1, from coordinate 423 downwards.
CAAGTCGTCGTTCGCTTCGGCGACCCGGGCCACGAAATCGTCGACTTCGCCAAGGATATCGACGCGGGACTAATCGTCGTCTCGTCCCACGGCCGCACGGGCCTTCGCCATCTGCTGCTCGGCTCCGTGGCCGAACGCGTCGTCCGCCTGGCCCAGTGCCCCGTCCTGGTGCTCAAACACCAAAAAACATAACCCCGCTCGGCCCCCACCCCAAAACCGAACCGCGACCGTAAGGAAGCGGCCCATGCAACCGCCCAAAAACAACGCCCCTCTCCCATTGGGAGAAGGGCAGGGAGTGAGGACGGATTCCACGCCGAAATGCTGAAGCTCTATTAGTACTACAGCGCTACGTTGAATCGTTTTTCACCACGAAAGCACGAAAGGACGAAAACGCGAAACAGCGGCAGATGAGATCCATCGCGG
>JAFGAY010000236.1 GCA_016933425.1 Pirellulales bacterium | reverse complement strand
GTGCCTGTCCCCTTCACCGCCGAGGGGGACAGTCCCATTTTCGCGGTGAACCGCGAAAATCGGGACAGTCCCCTGTGAACGATTACGTTGCGTCATGATTCTTGTTCTTCAAGAAAATCACGGAACGGACGTGCAGGTTCGTCCCGCCGTTGAGAAAACACGGCCAAGTCTTGCAGGTCTTCCCGCCATTGCTCCTCCTCGACGATTCGGGTCAAGACTGCTTGCCGCTCTTCTTCGGGGAGCGCTCGCAACGCGGTTAAAAAGACTTCGGCGGTTGCTTGTGGAACGGTCATGGCACTCACTCCAATATGCTTAATGCTCCTCTACAAAGTATAAGCCGCCAATGAACATTTATCAATTGGTTCTGTTGCAATCCCCCCCGGCTTGATTTTGTCTTCGTTCGGCCTTATGCTGGGCATTGCTTACAGTTCAACCGTAGTCCCAATTACAGAGTCCGATCGCCATGCTCAGTTTCCAAAACGTGCCCGACGTGTTGAAATTCGCCGCCGATCGCGGGATCGAGTTCATCTCCTTCCATGTTTCCGACATCGACGGGCGGTTCCGAAACGTCACCATTCCAGTCGAATACTTCACCGAAAAGACCATCACCGAAGGGATCGGCATTGACGCCTCGAACCTGGGCTTCGCGGCCGTCGATCGGTCGGACATGATTATAAAGCCGGACTTGAACTTCGGCTTTCTCGATCCCGTCGAGCCGGAGTCGAAAGTCCTCTATTTCCTCTGCGACATCCTCGACATCGATACCGACCAGAGTTTCAACCAGGACCTGCGCCACATCGTCGGCAAGGCGGTCGCCGCCCTGCGCGAGGAGGGCATCGCCGACGAGGTGCAAATCGGTCTGGAGTTGGAGTTTTACATCCTCGACGATCTGTACAGCACGATGACCACGCGCGAGACCTCCTATCGCGTCGAGAGCCGCGAGCTGGCCAGTCCGCCCGGCGGCTCGGAACTATATAGAATCTACAGCAACCGCGGCTACTTCCGCGCCGAGCCGAACGATCACCACTTCGCCCTGCGGAACGAAATCTGCACGGCCCTGAAGCGGATCGGGCTGGAGGTGAAATATCACCATCACGAGGTCGGCAGTTCGCAGGCCGAGATCGAGTTCAAGTTCCGCTCGGTCGAGTTCATGGCCGACGCCACCACGCTGGCCAAAAACATCTGCCACCGCGTCGCCCGAAAACACGGCAAGATCATCTCCTTCATTCCCAAGCTGATCCCCGGCGAGGCGGGCAACGGAATGCACATCCACCAGTTCCTTTTGAAGGAGGGGAAAAACGTATTCCACGATCCGGCCGGTTTGTACCAGCTTAGCCCTACCGCCTTGCACTACATCGGCGGATTGCTTTCGCACCCCGGTTCGCTGGTGGCGCTGACCAACCCGACGACCAATTCCTATCGCCGTTTGATCCCCGGCTTCGAGGCCCCGGTGAAGGCCGTTTTCGCCGAGGGAAACCGTTCGGCGGCGGTCCGCATCCCCGGCTACGTCAAGGACCCGCAAGAGCGGCGGTTCGAGTTCCGCACGATCGACGCCACCTGCAATCCCTATTTGGCCTACGCCGCCATGCTAATGGCCGGCCTGGACGGCGTGCGGCGAAAAATCGATCCGGTCAAAGAGGGTTTCGGTCCTTACGAGACCAATCTATATGACTTGCCGCCGGAGAAGCTGGATCGGATCAAGTCGTTTCCGTCGAACCTCAAAGACGCGCTCAACGCCCTGCGAAGCGACCGCGAGTACCTGATCTATCGGGACGTCTTCCCCGAGCATTTGCTGGAAAAATTCGTCTCCACAAAGATGAAGGACATCGCGGACATGCAAAAGGTTCCGCACCCCTGGGAGATCGCGCGGTATTACGACATCTGACTACGTTATTCGGCAGTCCGGCAGGAACGTGTAATGGCGAACGGATCGGTCACGATGGCCGTGAGAGAGACGCGACAACGGACACTTTGGGACAACCACCCGGCAATAGAGGATGCCAACTACCTTTCTAACCAACTGCTGACTTACATCGGCAACAAGCGGGCACTGCTCGACAACATCTCCCATGCCGTCGAGCGGGTCAAATGTCGCCTTGGCAAGGATCGCCTTCGGGTCTTCGATGTATTCGCCGGATCAGGTGTGGTGTCGCGTTTTTTGAAGGCGCACGCTTCTCTTCTGGTAAGCAATGATTTCGAGGATTACGCCGCGGTGGTCGGGCGGTGCTATCTTCGCAACCGGAGCACGGTCGATTTCCGGCAACTCGCTCAAGTCGTCGATGACCTGAATGCCAGAGTTGATAATGTGCCGTTTCCGATGGGGTTCATTGAGGAGTTGTATGCTCCAAAGGATGAGGACCATATAACGGCGGACGATCGGGTTTTCTACACGCGCGACAACGCCCGCCGTCTCGACAATTACCGGAGAATGTTGCCCTCGGTTCCGTCGGACCTGCGAGAAATGGTGTTGGGGCCTCTTCTCAGCGAAGCGTCGGTCCATGCCAATACGGCCGGCGTCTTCAAGGGCTTCTACAAGGACCGTCATACGGGCATCGGAAAGTTCGGCGGCAGCAATGGCGATGCACTGTTGCGGATTCGCGGTCCAATTCAGTTGGTCCCGCCTGTCCTTAGCCGTTTCGAGTGCGATGTTGAGGTCATGCAGTGCGACGCGAACTCTGCCGCGCGCGAAGTGGGCGATCTGGACCTTGCCTACATCGACCCCCCGTACAACCAACATCCCTACGGCTCGAACTATTTCATGTTGAACCTCTTGGTTCGCTACCGGCGTCCGACGGAGATCAGCAAGGTTTCCGGGATTCCAACGGATTGGCGTAGATCGGGCTACAATACGAAGGCGAAGTCGCTGGAATTATTGCGCGACCTGTTGCATACGCTTGACGCTCGCTTCCTGTTGATTTCGTTTAATGACGAGGGATTTGTCAAGCCCGATACGATGACGGCCTTGCTGAAACAGCTTGGTTCGGTTCAAGTGGTTGAAGTACCGTACAACACATTCCGAGGAAGCCGTAATCTTCGCAGCCGCGACATCCATGTCACCGAGCGCCTATTCCTCGTGGAGAGATATTGACAATAGTTGCATACGAGGGCGGTTGAAGGATTATTCATCGGGCGGCGGCTTTGGGATGTTTTTCTCCGTCTACAAAAGGAACTCCTCGAATCGTGCCCGGCAGTCGTTCCGAGCAGTTGAGTATTCGGCAGGGCGCCACATTGCCGCTCGCTTCCCGTCAGAGCCACCCCGCCGTCCCACAGCGGGCCTTTTGGCCTGATAATTTTTCAGATCGGGAAACCTTTTCTATTAGAGTGACCCCGACGGGGGCCGAACAACCATCGAATTCCCCGTGAATTCGATGGTCTTTCGTTTTTGGGTTTCTAAATAGTTACTGTTGCGGAAAGCTCCAAATCCGTAGGGTGCGTGCTTGCACGCACCTTATTTCGCGGCAAAACCAAGCTACGCCAATCCGTTGGAATGCTGGAAACCTTGCTGATCTCCGTTGGACGCTGGTAGTGGACCAAGAGGTTCAGCATGAAATAGTTCGAGCCGTAGGGATGCTGATTGTATGGGGGGTCAATATAGGCGAGGTCCAGATCGCCCTGTTCGCGTGCAGCGGAGTTTGCATCGGATTGCATGACTTCAACATCACACTCGAAACGGCTGAGGACAGGCACGGCCAATTGAATCGGACCGCGAATCCGTAGCAGTGCATCGCCATTGCTGCCGCCAAACTTCCCGATGCTCGTATGACGGTCCTTGTAGAATCCCTTAAAGACGCCGGCTGTGTTAGCATGGACCGACGCTTCACTGAGAAGAGGTTCCAACACCATTTCTCGCAAGTCTGACGGGACCGAGGGCAACATTCTCCGGTAGTTGTCGAGACGGCGGGCGTTGTCGCGCGTGTAGAAAACGCGATCCTCCGCCGTTATGTGGTTTTCATCCTTTGGAGCGTACAACTCTTCAATAAAGCCCATCGGGAATGGCTCGCCGTCAACCCTGGCGTTTAACTCGTCCACGATTTGAGCGAGACACCGAAAATCGACCGTACTTCGGTTCCGAAGGTAGCATCGCCCGACAACTGCCGCATAATCCTCAAAATCATTGCTGACGAGCAAAGAGGCGTGAGCCTTCAAGAAACGCGATACCACGCCCGATCCGGCAAACACATCGAAGACCCGAAGGCGATCCTTGCCTAGGCGACATTTGACTCGTTCGACGGCCTGTGCGATGTTGTTGAGTAGCGACCGCTTGTTGCCAATGTAAGTCAGCAGTTGGTTAGAAAGGTAGTCCGCATCCTCTACTGCCGGGTGGTCGTCCCAAAGTGTCCGTTGGTGCGTCTCTCTCACGGCCATCGTGGCCGATCCATTCCCCATCACAAGTTCCTCCTGGGGTTATGGCATTCCGTATCGTCGCTTCAGGAATCTAGCTGACGACCATGAGTTCGTTCATTCTAGCAATAACGAAGAATATCTCAACCGCTATAGCTGCAAGGAAGGGGATCGCATACTTGTCCCTCCTGTCAACCAAAAGTGTCACTACGTTGTGTCATCCCGAAGTGTCGATTTTCTGTGCCGAAAGCCGCTGAAGCGGCGAGAATCGTCTGGTAGGCTGAAGAGGAGCGAACAGTAGATTCCGCGCGTTCGGCTTCAATAAATTGCTCCATTGGTGGGCCTTTGCGTCGTAAGGGATTTTTTCGGGCCAGGAGAGTGATTCCGCCAGTCCACAGCCGTTGGCTTCACAAGAGAACATCTCGTAGCCATTAACGTCAACGGAAAGACGCCGGATACTCCCGCGTATGCCATCTGTGCAATACGCCGTCAGATTCACCGAAGTAAGGTGCGCGATCGCAACGCGATTTCCACCTGTGGTAAGAGAGAGTTCGTTGTATGAAGTAAACAGGTTCGGAGCCGCACCAAGGGACGATCCCATCGTCAAGATTTTTTTGGGGTTATCACTGCCCCAGCAGTGTGTCTGCATAGTCAAACAATTCACAGCGAATGGGTGGTCTGGGTCGTTGACGCAAAGGAACCAAAACTGCTTGTCGATGTCGTGCAGTCCGCCGAGCCGAAGCAACACTGCCTCATCACCAAGAGCATTACTGCGCATAGCCCCAACAAGCTCCAAATAAATGTCAACTCGATATATTGGTTTCTGGAAATCGAGAAATCTTTCCATTCGCACGAGCGTGTTCTCGACGCGATCAAAACGCGACGCCATTACGCTATGGAGTTTTTCGCCAAACTTGTGGATTAGGCCAAGTTGTTCCTCCTTCGACATCTCAATGTCGAGGTATTGTAGACGCACAATCAGCCCTTCGGGGCTATCGAGTACGTGGCGAATCCTCTCAAAGTCGAATATGGCAACCTCTCTCATGCCCTTCGCGCGACCATACGAATAGAGGTTCTCGCGCCGTGTCGGGGTTAGGTCAACATTTGTGAAAAAGACAAAACCAGGAAGACTGGGATTTTCCTGAAGTGCCCGGTCGAGATCATCATTGAATTTTTGTTCGGCCCACTTACGGGATTCCTCATCTCGTCCGCCGCCGTTTTTGAAACCTACCGCTCCCCAGACAAGGATTGTCCCCTGAAAGACGGCTTCGATGTCCCGGCCACCGTCTGGCCCACCCTTCGGCCTTCGCGGCTGCTCACGGGCGTATGATCCCAGAAGAGGCAAGAGTGCCAGACACATTTGTTCTTGCATAGCTTGGTTGCTATCAAGATAGTTGCGTAGCCTCTCTTCCGTCAGTCGAACATCGCCAGCCATTTTCCGTCCTTATGGCAAAATGGGAAAACTGCCAAGAATCGTGCGGCTTCTCGTCTCCGTGTCTTCGTCCTCGATACCCAACACCGAGCATCATACCCCTTCCGACAGCGGGTAACAAGCAGCACCAGTTAATCATTCGAGTGGGCCACTGGAAAGCGACACCAAATACGACACCACGGCGGCACAAAATGGGTTATCGGCGACCAATGGCGACTTTTCGGTCATCGCTCACAAGAAACACAAAAAGCCCCTGAAAACAAGGGCTTTTTGCGTATCGCTGCATGACTGAAAATATAGTGTACATACGTACAAATGACCCCGACGGGACTCGAACCCGTGCCGCAGGCGTGAAAGGCCTGTGTCCTAACCACTAGACGACGGGGCCAAAACACTTCTATATATCCTCTCTAAAGAGGGGGCGTCAAGGGGCGTTCGGCGAGAAAAAAGTGCAAACCGATGCACATCGTGCGAATGAAACGCCGGCATCGGCAAAGAATCGGCCAACGGCGAAACTGAGATGGCCGCTCTACTTCGAGCCGCCGCCGTTGCCGGCCGGGGTATTCGCCTTGCTCGTCGCCGCTTCGGAAGCGACATCGTTGCGATGAATCGCGTCGAACACCTCGCGGCGATGCACGGGCACTTCCTTCGGGGCTTCCACCCCTAGGCGGACTTTGTCCCCCCGGATTTCAACTACCACGATCGTAATGTCATCGTTGATGACAATGCTCTCGTTCTTTTTGCGTGATAGCACCAACATGGCTCGTTCCTTCGACCTCTTGCCAGGTTTCCCAGTCCTAGAACCCTGAAAAAATACAACCGCAACGGATGTGCGGACACACCTCCATATATTTTACGATACGATGGAATTGGATGATGTCAAGAAGTTTTTGGCCGCGCGAGGGTTTTTCGGTCCGGTTTTTACGTCTGTTGGCATAAGACTAGCACCCCTTACCATCCAATGTATCGTTTTGATACATTTTATGCTTTCCGTCCTGCTGCGGGCAATTCATAAAGTCTTATTAATAAATATGATACGATAACTCAGCCGGGTCGTCGGTAATAGAGGAATTATAGCAACAACCCCCATGCCACCCAGACGCACACGCTTTTATAAAGGCCGTATTTTGGCAGAAGCCATCTGAACGCGGCCGGTTAACCATTTCCACCAACCGCTTGAAGCCTGGGCCAAGCCTCCTATAATCATGCTTTTGGACTTTTCGGCGGGGGGAGCGCCTTTGGCCGCCGACGGGTCGTTCAGGACGAGGCCCTCATGCGAAGCTGGTTTCGGAACGTCTATGAGGCGGTGGCAACTGTCGCCTATGCCCTATGGGTCAGTCTGCTTTATTGGATTCGCACCTACGATCCGCAGCGAAAGACATTCACCGAGCATTACGAGTATCCCGAGTTGCCGCTGGAGGTTTTTCCCCGTTTTCGCGGATTTCATCGCTTCAACCGGACGGCATGCATCTCTTGCGAGCGTTGTGCCAGGGACTGTCCGGCCGGTTGCATCTCGATCGGCAAGCGGCGAGTCGAAGGAAAAAAGGGGTTTCAACTGACGAGTTATTCGATCGACTACGGCAAGTGCATGTTCTGTGGGATCTGCACCGAGAACTGCCCGGCCGATTGCATAAAGATGGGTTCGGCGTATGACCTTAGTTGTTACAGCCGGGAGGGCTGCATCGTCGATTTCACGAGTCTGCCGGTCGAGATTGCCTGGGGGCAAGCGACGTTGAATCCGACGGCGGTGGCGCGATCCAAAATCGCAGCGGAGCCTGTCCATAACGGTCCGAACGGATAGGATATTTTTTGATGTCATCTGTCGAAATAGTCGCCTATCTGACGTTGTTCGCCGGGGTGGGGGCGTCGTTCGTGTTCGTTTGCCTGCTGTTGGGCAGGTTTTTCCGGCCAAACGCGCCGACGGCGCTGAAGCGGGAAATATACGAATGCGGCGAACCGTCGGTCGGCTCCGGAGCGGTCCGGTTCGACCTGCGGTTCTACGTCGTGGCGCTGCTGTTTTTGATTTTCGAGGTCGAGGTGGTTTTGTTCTTTCCTCCGGCCACGGTTTTCGGGCAAGCCAATAAAGCTAATGCACAATGGCGGAATATCGAAAGCAAGTTGGCTACAGCTCGGGAGGAAATAGCATCTTCAACCACCACGCCGAAGCCAGACCAATTAGCTAGAGGTCATATTGCAGCATTTGAAGATGGGGAGCCGACTCTGCCGGCGGCGAACAACAGCCCGATAAGCCCCGAGTCGGCCAAAACGCTGTCGCTGGTCGCGCTGGTCGATATGCTGGTGTTTTTCGCGGTGCTGCTGGTCGGGTTTGCATATCTGTGGCGGCGGGGAGATTTGGATTGGGTCCGCGCGGTGCGACATCCCGCCGCGCCCGCCGAGGCGGTTCCGTCGGCGAGGTTGCATCAGGGCGATTGACTACCATGAACGCGCAACAAATACACGACCTGCTGGCGAAACAGATTCCCTCGGCCGTTGTCGGCGGCGAGTTCGAGGCGGTCGATCCGTGGATCGAGATCAAGGCCGACAGCCTGCCGGAAGTCGCCCGATTCCTCCACGACCAAGACGAAACGGCCTTCGACATGCTTAATTGCATAACGGGCGTTGATTATTTCGAGCCGGACGAAAAGAAAGCGGCCAAGGTCGATTGGCAGCCGCACGTCGAGTTGCTCTATCACCTTACGAGCCTCAAGCACAAGCATCGGTTGGTGTTGAAGGTGAAGCTGCCGCGATGGAAAAACGAAAAGCCGGGCGAGTTGCCGGAAGCGCCGAGCCTCTGCGACGTGTGGCGGACGGCCGATTGGCACGAGCGGGAAGT
>JAFGAY010000235.1 GCA_016933425.1 Pirellulales bacterium | reverse complement strand
CGCCGCCGTCGGACAGATCGAGGTTACCGCCGACCGTTCCGTTGGCGCTCCACATAGCGCCGTCGGCCACGTCGACGCTGCCGGCCAGAAAACCGGTGACCCGCAAGGTTCCCGCCTGAACGTTGGTCAGTCCAGTGTAGGCGTTGGTCCCGGCCAGGGTGAGGGTTCCGAGGCCCGTTTTGACCAGGCCGCCGTCTGCAGCGTTGGGAGTAAGCGTCGCCAGGTAGCCCATGGCTGGCGTGGTGGGAGCTCCTCCTTGGATCGACACGGTGAGGACGTCGTCGGAGGCGTAGCCGGTGCCGGGATTGGTGACGGTGATGCCGGTGATCGCGCCTCCGGAAACGGTGGCGACGGCCGTAGCGCCCCAGCCGCTGCCGCCGGAGATCTGGACGATGGGAGGACCTTGATATCCGGCGCCGGGTTCGAAAACGATGTCGGGGGTGAAGCCGGACACGCCGTAGCCGGTCAAGGGTTGGAGTGGTTTGGAGATAACGATGTCGTGGCCGTCGGTGTCGATGGTTCCGCCTTCGGTGCCGATGAAAACGCCGAAGGTGCTGGTGCCAGTTGTCGACAGGACTTGCAAGTAGTCGGATGAGTCGGCATTCGCCTTGAGTGTCCCACCGTGGAAGTTCAAGGAGGCCACCCCTTCTCCCTCAGTGGTCGAATAGGAATAGATGTACGGCGCGGTAAGCGTGCCGCCCGTCTGCAGGTTGACAAATCCCGTGGAAGAACCGCCGGAGTGACGACCGATGGCGACGTACTGTGTGGGATTGACGATCATCGTTCCGCCAACCTCGATTTGTCCCCAAGTGTGTGTTGAATAGTTCCCTCCGGCCCAGAGCACGCGATCGATGTTGGCGGTCCCTCCTTTTTGGTTGTACAAGCCAACTGCCCCCTCGCCGCTGCTTTGGCCGACGCGTATGCCATAGGTTCCGTTGGCGTTGATCGTGGTGCCCGCCTCCTGTTCGATAACGCCCACGGCATTGGTGGTTATCCCCACACCGAAGCCTGACGTCGAAGCCTGCCCATTTGAAAGGTGGTAGTAACTGTAAGAATTAGCGCTGTACCCAAGATAAGTGGTGCTGATCGCACTGAACGTTCCACCGGTCTGGTTGATGATTCCAACGGCGTTTTCGCCTTCGCCCATGTAGACCGCGCCGGTAGCCGCGAGGGTTCCGCCCGATAGATTGATTACGCCCAGCGTGTTGCCGGATAAGCCCATTCGCACGTTGCTGGCGACATTGAGCGTGCCGCCGGACAGATTGACGGTTGCGGTTGAACCGGCGTTTCGGCCGACGTAGAGGTATCCGCCGCAATCGTACTGACCGGCCATGACATTGAGGGTTCCCGTGCTGTTGTCGCCGTAGGGGAGGACGCAGGCGCCGGTCGAGAGGTATCCGCCATTGACGGTGATCGTGCCCGTGTTTCCCGTGCCTTCGGCGACATAAATTGAGCTTGACAGAGTCAAGGAGCCGTTGGTCAGCACGTTGAGCGTTCCAGCGCCTTGGGACACGGGCGGGTCGAGCGTAGCACCCTGGTTGCCGCCGACGTAGAGTTTATCGAATCCTTCGACGGTAGAAACGACGTCGGCGTAGTCGTTGTTTTGGATGGCTCCGATGGGATCCTCGACGCTTGGGTATGCGGGATCCCAGTTCAGAATGTTGGCGAAGTCGTGATCTCCATCGCCATTTGTCCAGAAGTTAACGGCGTGGGCCGTCGATGACATCATTAAGAATGCGACGGCGCATGCAATGGAACCCATGACTGTGAGGAATCGATTCATCGGATTTACTCCTAGGTACTGTATCACGGAACCGGGAAAAACGTATTGCCTCGCTCTGTTCGGCCGATCACTCCACCGATCTCGGCGCAGAGCTTCTCCTGCGTCTGCGCACTACACGATTGCAATTTCCGAAACCACCGTTTGCCTTTTTTGGAAAAATTCCCCCAATTTATGGTGACAAGGGGGGAAGGAAAAGGCAATCCAAGATTTCACGAAAGGTGTAAGACTTTTCGTCTTCCGTGGGCGGCGCGCGAACGAGCGCAAGCATCACGAGCGCGATCGCGTTGCGTGCGTTGCTCGTTCGGTGTCGCTCGGCGTTTATTCACCATTTCGTTCATGTTTCGTCGATTAGAACTCGTAATCCAGTTTGAGTTGCGGCGGCGTGAGCCGATCATGTTCTTTCGAGGCGAACCAGTGGATGGTCGATTCGCGTTCGGCCGGTTGGGGAGTGGCCCGCAAGACGACCAGCGTCACGAGGCCGTTGGAATCATCGGCGATAAAGTCGCGTAGGGCCGACGTGGATAATTGGATGGTTTGCCCTTCCATGCCGGGTCCCATGATTTGGAATCGTCCGAGGAAAACGAAGCGTTGCGGATCCAGTCCGTCGTCGGCTAACTGGTTGCCGCTGGCGTTGGTCCAGCTCAGGGCGCCGTCGATCGGTTGGCCGTGGCTGGTGGATCCCGTTCCTTCGATCCAGCCGCCTTCGCCGGGTTGGCCGTCGGCCGTTGATCCGTGGCGGACGTCTTTCAAGCCCCAAACCGTGAAATCCCAAATCATGTTGGGATCGAGGGTTTTGTGGGTTTGTTGCGGTTCCGCGACGGTCAACTGGAGCGAGGCGCAGCATAATTGCGAGGGCTTTGCCGATGGATCGGCGACGTCGAAGCGAATCCATGCCTTCCGCCGCGTCGTGTCCTTGTAGGTAGCCTTCACGCCCAGGGCGGGATGTCCGCCGTAGTTGTTGCTGTTGAGGCTGTGGACATAGGCGTCTGCGCCGTGTCCGCGGGTTGTCGACACGACGACTTGCCGGTGGCTGACCTTGCGGGCGCCTGATCGCACATACGATGACGGGCGCACGCGCACTTGGTTCGTTATGATTCCGCCTTTTTGCACGCGCCGGGCTTCGCCTACGTGAAGTTCGACGGGCGGGGCGCAATTATTCTTCTCATCGGGCGATGATTTTAATCGCACGGCCCCCTGGAACACGTAGACTTCCGATTCCCCGTTCGGCTCGACGGCCACGCCGAACTCGGTTCCCAGGTCGACGACGTTTGCCAGCGGCGTGCGGACCGTGAAGCCGATGGCTTCGCGTGGTACCGTGGCCACTAACGATCCCCGATTGCACGCCACGCGGTCCGGCTTCTCGAAAGATAGCTGGGCGGGTCCTTCCAGAACCACGCGGGTTCCGTTGTCGAACTCGATTTCGGCAATGCCGCGAACCAGTTCGAGCCCGTCGTTCACGCTCAGGCGTTCGCCTTGCTGCGGCGCTACTCGGTCCGCCGTCCAGACGCACCCATCCGTTTGGACCAACGTCGCGAATTCACCGACGGGGCCGCCGCTTTCGTGGATCCATATCCAGGTTAGGGTGATGCACAGCGCGGCGACCCAGCTCACGGCGAACCACTTGTAGGGCGTCAGGCCCCAGAGGGTCCAGGGAATGCTTGATTTTACGTTGTTTCCGGCGCCGCCGGCGTCGAGAACGTCGACCGGCGTGCTGTTTCGAGGCACGAAACCGGGATCGGGCAATTCCTGATCGAAATCGATCGCTGGAAAGATCATTGGGCGAGGCTCGGCAGCCGGACCAAGCGATCCGCCCGACGCGGCACGTTCCATGTTGCGGGCCGCCATCCATCGCAACGTTCCATGGAGGCCGCCGACGTATTCAATGTAAAAGGAACGCGCCGGTTCGCTTGTGCAGAGAATGACTTCGAGCCGGTCGAATTCCTCCGGCGTGATCAGTCCGTCGCACAGGCGCTCGCAGAGCGAGAGCAACTCGAATTGCATCGGTTGATCTAGGTCGGCTTTGCGAGGGAATTCGGGCCGTGAATCCATGGACATGTTTCCCACTACTCAGGTATGTTCCTCGGCGGACATGCGGCGCTCGATGCACTGCATGAGCGCCTTGCGAATGCGGCACACTGTTTTGAAAATCGAATTGACCGGTTTATGAAGCTGCCGGGCAATGTCGGCCGCGCGGACTCCGGGCTGGTAGTATCGAGCCAATAGCGAACGGTCGGATGGAGCGAGCCGCCTCATGCAAAACGCCAGTGCGTGGCTGCGGGCATCGAGGACGGGCGTGCTTGCCTCGATCTGGTCGGTCAGCAGTGCGATCAATTCACCCCCAAACATTTTGGTTTCACGCCGCTTCTGGTCGCGGCAACGCAATACGCGGTGATAGGCGATTCGGAAGGCCCAGGCGCGGAAATTCGAGCCGGGCTCGAAGTCGTGGGCGTTCTCCCAGATAGCCAGATTGGTTTCCTGCAACACTTCGTCGGCGTCGGCCGAGTTGGGGACCATGGCGGCGATATACCGGACCAGCGCGCATTGATGGTCCATGACGAGCCGGTGAAAATGCTCGTCGGACGGCATCGGGACCGTTTGCGACTGATCGGCCGTCATCACATGGCCTTGCGAAGGTCTGGTGGAAAAAGGGTGTTAACCAAGGGCGTCTTGCTCCCCGCCGAAGGACTGGTTGCGCAGGGAGATTGAGACATACTTTCCCCTCTAATACTTAAGCACGTAGAAAAGCCGGTTCTTCCCTGAAAAACCGGTAAAACTGGCAAATATCGCGGGTAGCCACCTATTCGCGGCCGTCAAATCGGCCACAAGTATGCCTTCG
>JAFGAY010000234.1 GCA_016933425.1 Pirellulales bacterium | reverse complement strand
TTCGACGAGGACGGCGGTCCTTTCACGGAATCGTTCACCGAGGAAGAAGAGGTCGTCCAGCCGTTTCGCGGAGCGGCCGCGGCCGGCCGTATGGAGTCGACAACGCCGCCGCGCGTCGAAACCCAAGCCAATCAAGAGCCCTTCGCCGGCGAATCCCTCGGCACGGAGCCGCGCGAGGCACGACTCAACACGGAGGTTAAAACCGACATCATTGTCGTCGACGAAGACGACCAATGGGCCGATCGACCAGACGTGTCCCCGCCGGTCGTCCACCGTCAGAAACAGTTCAGTAATTTGTTCGCCAAGCTGCGCCAAGGTTAAACCATGGGACGGATGCTCGAAGCCCTGAAACAAATCGAGAACCAGACGGGCCCGTCTCGTTCGGTCAAGAGGAACGTCATCGAGAACGACGCCCCGGTCGAGGCGGTTGTGCTGCCCGAAACGGTGGAGATGGACGAACCGCCGGCCGTCGAGCACCCCGAGCCAGTCGCGGCCGAGGAACCCCATCCGTCAGCGCCAGTCGCGGCCGAGGAACCCCATCCGTCAGTGCCGCTCGCGGCCGAGGAACCCCATCCGTCAGCGCCGCTCGATCCGCGTTACCGCGAGGTTCTTGGGATGATCCTTGCCCAGGTAGCCGCGCGCGGCCACACCGTGCTCTTGGTGGCCGGTTTTGCCGATGAGGAGTCGAGCGGCGGACAACTGGCCGAACTCTACGCGAAGTTGGCCGGCCAAATCGAGGATGGAGTCCTTGTCGTCGACGCCGACCTGGCCAACGCAAGCCTGGCCGAACGACTCGGCGCCGACGCGGAACACGGCCCGACCAAATTGCTCGAAATCCATGCGGATTGGACCAATGCCGTCCGCGAAACCCGATATCCGGGCCTTTATCTCATGCCGGGAAGAAAATGCCCCGGCTTGCCCTCGGACGTCGACCACAAACCTATCTCGGGCAATCGGCTCGCAGCCCCGTTCGCGGCCTTGGTTTCCGAGCTTCGGGAAACACATCGGCTCGTGCTTGTCGACGCGTTGTTTTCGACGCCCCAAGAAATGGGTTCCTGGGCCGCCATGTGCGACGCGGCGCTGGTGGTGGCGCGGCTCGAAATCACGCCCCGCAAACAGATCCGCCAGGCAATCCGCCAGATTCGAGCGCGCGGCGCTGGGGTGCTCGGCTGCATTCTGCTCGACCCGTAGCAGTGAACCACCGAACCGCGCCCGTAAGGAAGCGGCCAGTACGGTCTTCAGATACGTGTAGTGTTTTTTCTAGGATAATAGCCGCGGGCGGAAGCCCGCGGTGGCGGCGAAATACGTATCACGCCCGCAACAGCTATCTGAAAAACGCACTAGACGCCACGCCCTTCGTGCCTCAGGGCGTGCCACCCGACCACGCAGGCGCTGCGGCCAACCATGATTTTCACCATTCGGCTGAAAGGTTGCCGAAAATAACCCCTTCGGCGACAAAAGGGGAAAGGCGCCGCGCCAAGAACGTGTTTTGATCACGTCATGCCTGCGAGCATCACGGTGCCTGCCCCCTTTTGTCGCCGGCTGGGTCGTCTATTGCACGAGCCGGACTTGTGGGCTCGTGATAATGTTCTCGAAGATTTCTACAAGTCGCTGTTCGTATTCGGCCGGGTTGCCGCTTCCACGCGGCGTTTCGCCGTCGTCGTTGGCCGTCCCGCCGAGCCGTCCCATTCGATCCATGAAGTCGTAGTCGGTTCCCAGGCCGATTCCCACCGGAAAGACCATCCAGTGACGCGCCTGCATCCTGGCGCTTTCGACCAGCGGCGAGTTGTAGGGAAGCTTATTGCTCGGATAATAGTCGTCGCTCGGGTTGTCTTGAAGATAATCCGAGATTTCTTGTGAATCGCCGACGGTGAGGTTGGGCACGCCGTCGGTCAGCAGAACAACGACTTTATCGGTTCCGCGGCGTCCCTGGCCGCCTTCGCTGGTCGGCTTGATGTGTTCAACCGCTTTGATCAGACCCGCGTCCGTGGCGGTCGACGCCGTGGCGTCGCTCACCGCCTGCAATTCCGTGCAGGCTCGCATGGCCGTCTCGTAATCGCCCGTCAGGCTCTGCCGAAGGACGGGCCCGCCCCCGGTCAGGCGGTCGAAACTCACAATGGAGACCCAATCGCGCTGGTTCGGGTCTTGGATCAACGCATTGCGTTGGCGGACCACCTCGATCGCGGCAATGATCGCGCGGCGCGAGGCGTGAGTCGGCTGCTCGCGCGGAGGAAACTCAAACGTCCCGCCGGCCGTTTCTTCCTCGTGCCAGGGACAGTCGTCGCTATTGAGCGAAAGGGGAACGAACATGCCGGCGACCGGCTGGCCGTCGCGGCCTTGGTCCATCATGAACTGGACATAGGTCAAATAGCCGAACCAGTTGCGCTGTTCGGCCACGGCGCTCGCGCTGGCCGAGGGAAACGTCGACCGGTTCGGATTGTTGAAGCCCGTTACCCGATCCGAGTCTTGATTGGGTGGAAGCGTGCCGCGATTTTTCGGCGGCGTGCCGGCGCCCTTTCGGACCGTCACGCTCTCAATCATGTAATCCAGATACTTTTCCCAATAGGCGTAGTTGGCCTGGCTGTCGAGCGTGGGCATCGCCTCGGGCATGATCTGGGCAAGCTGCTGGTCGATGATAATGGAATAGGCTTTCCGCTTGCGCGTGGTTTCGTTGTCGCTTTTAAGAATCCGGTAAAGAGTCGGAATACTGCTGTCGGCGAGCGGCCCGCCGTCCTTGGTCAGCTCGGCATATGCATATTCGTTTTGCGGAACGCCCCACGGCGCGCCCAAATATTGAAGCGTGCCCGGGAATTCGCCATACCCGAAATCCTCGAAAATCTTCGCCATCAACTCGCTGCCGACGGTCGGATAGCCGGCCGGGCCGAACTCGGCGTTAATCGCGTCGGTGGCCCAGCAGGGTTCGCTGTCGTCGTTCATCGAGCCCGACAGGTCGACGACAAACGCGATGTCGCGCGGCGTGGCCATGGCCACGGCCGACGCCGACATCTTATAGGAAAACAGGTTGAAGATCTTGCCGAAGCACAAGGGCACCTCGCCGCCGTGCGCCGCGTCGCGATAGGTCGTCACGCGAACCGCGTTGCCGATCCCCTCGTCGCTGGGAGTGAAGGTGCGCGTCGAGGCGTCCCACATGCCCATTTCGACGTCGGACTGGTCGAGCACGACGTTCTTGTCGCCGACGCGGTGGCGTTCGGCCACGTTTTTGGCGATGTCGTGGATCTCGTCGTAAGAGCCGCCCAGCTTGGCGGCAGCCCCGATCGCGGCGGCGTCGGCGGCGACCTGTAGCTGCGTTCGCACCAGGACGATGTGCCCTATGTCCACCGCGAAGGCCACCATGCCGACGATGACCACCAGCATGGCGACAAAAAAGATAAGCGCCATGGCGCGGCGTTTTGACTTTTGAAAGCGGTTTGTTTGCAACATAGTTCACCTCGCTCGTTTTCCCGGGAGCGTGCACCGACGATTATGTCAACTCTACGTCATATCCGTCAGCATATCCGTCAGCGGAGCCTGCCTTAAAACGACGTCCGGGGGGTGACTAGGGCGTGGCGCATCAGCTCCCCAGGGACCCAATACTGGGGAGGCTTGACTTCGCTCAAGCCCCAGTCACCCATCCTTCGAACCTCGTTTCCCGCATAAAATACCAACGAATTTACTTGATGCGTCGCTTCCAGGTATACGCATTCCAAGGGCCGGCCTCGGGACGATCCAGGGCTTCCCCTGGGGGAGTGTCGGGGGGGGAATGCCGCTGGCCGCATGCGCCGGGGCCGGCATCCAGGACGGTGTTTTCCCGGCGGCCCACCAAGACAACCTTGCTGGACATAGCCTGCGCGGCCAGAATTGCGATCAAGCGGTTCAGCCGAATCGCCGTGTCGAAGGCCGACGTAGCGCGGCACAGACGGCATCCGCTAAGAGCCCCCAAGCCGTCCGAACGGAAAGACAAAAGCGGCAACCAAGCACGGCAAACCGACATGGCAACCTCCTTGGGGCAAGGTTGCAGAGTTCGGCAGCCTGGCGAGCTCCCTGCGGGAGCCCCATGGCTTTGCGCCCCGACCTCGCGATCGGTTTGCCGTTTCGTTCTGTGGAACCCAATCTCGCTTCACCCAACGACGCCCGACAACCCTTGCGGACCGGCCGCGTCGAACGCGAAACGGGAATGCGCCCCCATCACGCAAGAAAAGGAATTGGTACGGCCGGCTCGAAGTCCGGCTCTATAGAATGAGTAGCTTACGATTCGACGATTGTCAAACCAAGGGCCAATCCGTTACGGCCGCGACGGAGCCTGTCCCTCCAGGATTGACCACGGCCTTCGGCTACCGTTTCCGAATTTCAAAACACATTCTCAGAACCGGGTTGCAAGGGTAGTTCCGTGGGCGAGGGTTCCGGCACACCGGCTGCGTTGTCCGCGTCGCCCGCCTCCGCCGGCGCGACTCTCGCATACCATGCCAACCGGCCACGAACCGGCCACGAACACAAATACTCGTGCCAGCCGTGACCACGTCCCACCGAACAACTCACGCCCAGCACTTCAAGCTTCGAACGCTCGTCGCCCAGCCGGCTCGGGCAGGCAGGGCCCGTGAAACCCAACGCCTCCGGCCCCCGGCGCCCATACATGCGCGGATAGAGCCGTAAAACCCGATCGTTGCAGTTCTGGGTGATGAGCATCTGATCGACTTCCTGGAGGGCCAGCCCGTTGCGGCGCCCGGGCAGAAGCCATCCGTTATCGAGCGCCGCGGCGACCAACATGACGCGGACCGCGCGGCCCGGCCCTTCCGGGCGCGGCCCCAATTCGCGGCCCGCCACTTGGCCTCCGGCCAGTAGATGCAATGCCCCGGTAATGGCTCGAGCGCCGAAACTATGGCCCAGCATGGCGACGGGCACCTCGGGCGACATCCGCCGCACGACGCTTGCCAGATAATAAGCCTGAACGTCGCTTCGCGCGGCCTTGATTCTCACGTCGTCGCGGACGCGGCCGCCAATGCGCGTAGCCGGCCACGACCAGATCACGAAGCGAAACGGCCGGTTGCCGGCCGCTTCGTCCAACAGTTGATAGACGCATTGTCCCTCGGCCACGGCGTCGCACGGATCGACCCGATTGCCGTGCACATAGAACGACGTTGGCACGCCGGCCGAACCCGAGTCGAAAAACGCCGCGTCCTTCATAGTGGTCCAGCCGGAGTCGCGGTCGAATCGTTGGTAGTCGAACTCCGCAGGCTGGATGTCTTGGCAACCGCCGTGGGAAACGCACCGCGTGCTGATAATCCACAGTTCGTGGCCGTCCGATGATTCCGCCGCCGGTTCGGCCCATCCCGGCGACGCCCACGCGATCAAAACGAGAAAACACGCGAGAACCGCTCGGCGCCATGACGCCGCCGTACCCGTTCCACGCTCACGCGACATGGTGGTTCCCATCGGTTGCCGTCGGAAAGAAAAAAAAGAAGACATGGAACGTTCCCCGCAATACACCGTCAATCACGTGTTTGGTCATACCGTAAGGCCGGCTCGCTACCCGGCCGCGATTATCGAGTCCTCGGGACTTGGCCGATGGGCAACCGGCTCTGCCTGGATTTGATTCCCGATCACTAATCTCCGCGGAATCTTCCTAAATCTACCCCAAATTTTTGTTTGAGGGGGCAAAAAAACAACGTCTTGTTCCGAAAAAAAACGGCCGTTGCATTTGCACATCACGCGGGATGGTGTAGAGTTGTCTGGCCCATGGCGAGCCCCGGGCCCGAATTGCATTTTGCATGACCCAAGGAAGACGGTGAAACCCGGGCAGGATGCCCCCGGGGTTCAATGAAAGGTCTCGTTGTGGAGATGATTAAGATGAAGAGGTTTCTATTACTGACGGTCGTAGCGATGGTAACCGCTGGCGCGACGGGTTGTCGCTGCTGCGATTGGCTGTGGCGCGGGTCTTCTTGCCCACCCGCCTCATCGGTCATCGTTGCCGATCCGTGCAATCCGTGCGGCACATCCTGTGATCCCTGCGCCACCTCGGCTTCGTGCAGCGCTTGTGGCCCGGTGCTGCCCGGCCCCACCGGCAATTACGTGTCGCCGTCGAACTAGACCGACAGCGCAACATAACGTTCATGCCCTTCCCGCGTCCCCGCGGTGGTTTGCCCGCGCGGTCCGGCCGTGCCATCCTGAACACGGACGAACCGCGCGGAAACCAACGACGCGCGGACATTCTTCCGGGACGGGCCGATGCCGCGCGCCGCAAAGACGCTGCCGGCTTGCTCGCGGCGTTTCTTTCGGCGAAATGGCAACGTTTCAGCCGTCTGAGTTATTCGCCAAGAATAAAGTTGGCCGCCACGCCCACACGGCATTCACCCCCCCTTTTGCATGGCCAAAATCCGCATTTCACAACCCGATAACCATTGTATAATGGGCCCATCGGGTGGACTCGGTTCCAAGAAAAATACTGGATGCTAGGTGCTGGGTGCCATGCCCACGCTTGTCGTGGGCATGAGTCGGCGGCACACATGCTTGCCGTCTCGCTGCACTCGCTTAGCAAGGATGGCGCCTTACGCTGTTCGGCTCATCACCTTCTCTCCTCGGAAAAGATGGATAAACCATGTGCGGAATTGTTGGATACGTAGGCCGCGAGGAAGCGGTCGACTTCTTGATCACCGGTCTGCGTCGTCTCGAATACCGCGGCTATGACAGCGCCGGCGTGGCGACCATCACCCCCCGCCGCCGTCTGGCCATCGCCCGAAGCGTCGGCCGAATCGACACGCTCGAAGCCCAAATCGCCGAAACTCCGACGCCCGGTTCGATCGGCATCGGCCACACCCGCTGGGCCACCCATGGTTCGCCCACGGTGGCCAACGCCCACCCGCACCTCGGCGGCAACGACGTTTTGGCGTTGGTCCACAACGGCGTGATCGAGAATTTTCTTTCAATTCGGTCGCGGCTTGAGTCCGAAGGTTACACATTTACCTCGCAGACCGATACCGAGGTAATCGCCCATCTCATTGCCAGCTCTCTGGCCAAGCAGCCGGCGGTCGACGACATGGAGGCCGCCGCCTACGAGCCCTTGGTCGCGGCCGTCCAAATGGCGCTGGCCCAACTCCAAGGAACCTATGGATTGGCCATTCTTTTCCGCGACTATCCCGAGGTGATGATCGCCGCTCGATGCGGCAGCCCCTTGATCGTGGGCGTTGGCTCGGGCGAGCACTTCGTCGCGAGCGACACGTCGCCGCTGGCAGGGCGGACCGATAAAATCGTCTTTCTCGGCGACCACGAACTGGCCGTCATCACGGCCGATTCGCTCCGCGTAATCCACCGCGACCAGGGCCACATTTGCCACACCATCCGCGTGCTGGACCTTCAGACGGACGACATCGAGCTGGGCCAATTCCACCACTACATGCTCAAGGAAATTTTCGAGCAGCCCGAGTCGATCACCAACGCGATGCGCGGCCGGCTCGATTTCGACGCGGCAACGGCCAAATTCGGCGGCCTGAATCTCACGCCCCAACAACTCCATCACGCCCAGCGCATCCTGCTGACGGCTTGCGGAACGAGCTGGCACGCGGCACTGGTGGCCGAATACCAGATCGAAGCCATGGCCCGGCTGCCGGTCGACGTCGAGTATGCCAGCGAATTGCGTTATCGCAACCCGCCCTTGGACCACAACATGCTGCTTTTCGCCATCACCCAAAGCGGCGAGACGGCCGATACGCTCGCGGCCCTGCGCGAGGTCCGGCGAAAAGGCTATCCGGCCCTGTCGATCTGCAACGTCGTCGGCAGCACGATTGCCAATGAGGCCGACGGCGGAATCTACTTGCACGCCGGCCCGGAAATCGGCGTTGCCTCGACCAAGGCATTCACCTCCCAGTGCGTCGTCACCGCGCTGTTGGCACTCTATTTCGGCCGGCTTCACCACTTGAGCTTCGAGGCCGGCACGCAAATTATCGAACAACTACTGCAATTGTCCAATCAGGTCCGCGCCGCATTGGAAACCAACGATCGAGTGGCCGAAATCGCCGCGACCTACGCCCATTGCAACAACTTCCTCTACCTCGGCCGGCAATACAATTTTCCCACGGCCCTCGAAGGCGCGCTGAAACTCAAGGAAATCAGCTATATCCACGCCGAGGGCTATCCGGCCGCCGAAATGAAACACGGCCCGATCGCGCTGGTCGACAAAAACACGCCAAGCGTGTTCCTGGTTCCCCACGGTACCGTCTACGACAAGGTGATGGCCAACATGCAGGAAATCAAGGCCCGCGGCGGGCCAATC
This sequence comes from Pirellulales bacterium, assembly GCA_016933425.1. GTDB lineage: Bacteria > Planctomycetota > Planctomycetia > Pirellulales > Thermoguttaceae > UBA11386. The sequence goes on along the minus strand of JAFGAY010000234.1, from coordinate 8,173 downwards.
ATCGCCGTGGTCAGCAACGGCGACACCGAGGCCGCCCAACTGGCCGACGACGTGGTCGAAGTGCCCGAGGTCGCCGAATTTCTCCAACCAATCGTAAGCATTATCCCGCTGCAACTATTGGCCTACCACATCGCCGTGGCCCGCGGATGCGACGTCGACAAACCGCGCAACCTGGCCAAAAGCGTCACCGTGGAATAAACGGCTTCCCCGGCATTTCGCTCACAACATCAAACGTCAAAACGCAAATCCCCCGCCGCGTAGATCGCACGCACACCGCCGCGTAGCGGCGCAACGTGAATAGCCGGGTGTGAAGCGCAGCGCAACCCCCGGAAACCATGATCGCACGCACGCCGCCGCGTAGCGGCGCAACGTGAATAGCCGGGTGTGAAGCGCAGCGCAACCCCCGGAATCCATGATCGCACGCACGATGCCGCGTAGCGGCATCACTCGCTGAAATACCGGCTGACGGCTTCTCCGCCCTCTCGGGTACACAACCCCTGGTAGATCAGTTGATCGATGTCGTTGCTGATCATGTGCAGCGCGCCGTCGGCCGTGAGAAAATGGGTGCCGCTAGGGTGAAAACTGCTGAAGTTATGGCTGTAGTGCTCCTCCTCGAGTTCCGAGTTGGGGGGAAAAAGACCGATGCCCACGACTCGGGCCGGCGCGTGGGCTCCCCCGCTAACCACGCCCACCCAGGTCGACGGAGCCCACTTCGAGCTGCGCTCGCCGACAAGAAACGTCTGGCTCAGCCCGTCGCGGATGTCGCGGTCGCGGATGCCTTCGTTCAAAAAGAACGTTCCGTTGCCCACGCAGTCGCCGCCGGTGCAAACGTCGTGAAGATCAACCGTGCCGAATACGCCCAGGTAGTTGTTCCGCGCCAACTCGACCGGCGAAAAACTACCCTCGCCGACAAAAATCCCGCCGCCCTGGAGCGCGAACGTCGGTTCCCCGGCATCCGAGGGACACAAGTACGCCGCGAGCGACAACACCCGAGCCCGTTCGTTGACCGGATCGGTAATCGGCCGATCGAAGTGAATCGCGTCTTTCCAAACCGCATACTGCTCCATGTAGGGAAGGATTGCCGCACTCCATGCCCAGCCGGGTTGACCGAACCAATGAGGTTCGCCGGTCGCCGCATCGAACCCTTGCCAACCGCAAGGAAATCGTTCAAACGCATCGTGGTAAAGATGCACGGCCAGGCCGATCTGCTTCATGTTGTTGGCGCATGAAATCCGCCGCGCCGCCTCGCGCGCGGCTTGAACCGCCGGCAACAACAACGCAATCAGCACTCCAATAATGGCAATAACCACCAACAGCTCGACCAGGGTGAATCCCCAGGGCCTGCCGCGGGCAGTCCAAATTCGTGCTAACACGTGAAGTTCCTTTCTCTCGAAAATGACGGTGCATAGGCCGCAATTATGGCGGCAAACGCACCATGACGCATGAACACAAAACGACCTGCGCGGGCGGCCTTGAAAAAACCGACAGGCTACCGCGTCAATGGTCAATGTCGCGTGATAAGGTTCATGCCGAGAAAGGGGGCGCCCGAGGCTGTTGAACGCCGGACGCCCATTTTGCAGCGACCGCCGGCGCGGAGCACGGAATCCGCTCTAGAACGCCGTCCACGAATACGTCGCCGGCCGCGACCACCGTCAAACTATGATGCGAGAAGAACTGGCAGATCGGGCAATTGTCGCTCACCGATCCAACATGGATCATCGGCGACGATTCATCCGCCGGCGGCTCGTCGTAATCGTGAGCGTTGCCCTGGGCACGGCACGATGCAACGCAACCGCAGCCATCTTCGCAGCCATGACCATGGTTGTGAAAACAATGACCCAGCACGACGACCGAAAGGTAAACGGCCGACAAGGTCAGAACCGACACTCTATGCCGCGCCGACTTCACAAGCCTGCTCCGTGGAATCCGCCCCGATCACAATACTGCTACTTATGATAAAGTCAGGCCAGGTGGCTGTCAAATAAATGGAAGGGGGGAAGGGGGGAAGCGGCGAACCGCGACGGTTTGCGCTGGAGGGCCACGCTCCGCCGTGGCCGCGCATAAAAACGTATTTTGAAATTCATCTTGGCCAAACATAAGCCCCACCGGGCTTGTCCCGGTGGGACACGGTTTGGCAACTACCAAGCCGCAAAGCCCCCAACTTTGTGCCCGATGGCCAGCACGCCTCGCACATTTTCAAACACGTTCTAATACTACAGCGCTACGTTGAATCGTTTTTCACCACGAAAGGACGAAAACGCGAAACAGCAGCAGAGGAGATCCATCGGGGCGTTTTCGTGTTTTCGCACTTTCGTGTTTTTGTGATAGAAGAACGCTCAGGTGCGAGTGTGTTGCAAGCCCTTGCGGTTTCAAGGGTTGTGATTACTGGTCGCCCACACATAGCGCTGTAGTACTAAGAATCCACGCGAATATAAAACGAATCAGCGGGGATTAGCGAGAATCAGCGTTCCTTTCGCTCCAGACTCGATAAACGTCAACCGCTCTCGTCGAAACGAATGTCGAGAATCTCGTACCGCAACGTCCCGGCGGGCACCGGAATCTCAACCTTGTCGCCCTTCTTCTTGCCAAGCAATCCCTTGGCCAACGGGCTTGTGACCAAAATCCGGTCCAAGTCGTAATCCTCCTCGCCGGCGCCAACCAACGTGTATTGCTCCTCGTCGTCGCAATCCAAATCAAGCAAAACCACGGTCGCGCCGAACGTCACTTCATCCCTGGGCATTTTGGCCGGGTCGACAATGGTTGCCTTGGCGAGCTTGTCGCGCAAGAGATTGATTTTCGCCTGCAACATGCCCTGGCTTTCCTTAGCGCCGTGGTACTCGGCGTTCTCGCTCAGGTCGCCCTCCGCTCGGGCCGCGCCGATGCGTTTCTCGATGATCGGCATCTCGACATTCTCGAGCCGATCGAGCTCTTCGCGGAGTTTTTGATAACCGGTGCGCGTCATCGGAATGCGGTCGCTCATGCCGTCGGTGCTCCAGGGGGCAAAAAAACACGACCTTGTCGCCAAGGCCGTCAAAAAAACGCATGAAAAATCTCGCTCCCTTACATTGTGCCCGACGCTACTCGTTTTGGAAAGCGTGCCACCCCCCTGGCCACCATCGCTTTGCCGCAAATTTTATGGCCCTTAATGTTCTTTATTATACCTATATGACGCAGCTTGCCATGTGATGCCCAAGAAAATGTCGCTTGCAGAGTCGATTGCGTCGTACCAACCCCCAATGAAGGACTCCCGATCTTCTCGATCAGACCGTCTACCTTGAGGCCGTGCAGGCAATTATGCAAATGTGAAAGGCAGAGGTTTTTCCCAAATCGTAACACGCGGCCCAGCACGGCTTGAAAGAACGAGCCCCATCACGCCCAGGTCCGAGCCCACGTTCCGCGACGTGGTCCCATGGTCGCCCGCGGTTCGTGGGTTGGACAGACGTGCCTCAATGGACGTTTTCCGACGAGATAGTCTGCCCGTCCATCATGTCGCCGAGGTAATTGAACACGTAGAGGTCGATTTCGTAATCGATCGAGTGGACGGACCCGTCGGCGAAGACGGCGTGGAACGCACCGGCATGGGGCGACCCAAAGCGATACGCGATGTTGTTCACGTCGTCGTTGTCGCGCATCGGGGCAAAGGCGGTGGAACGCATCGTGTCGGGATCCCAACCGTCGGTCCAACCGCGGTCGTCGTACCAGTCGCCCGAATGGTAGCGGGAAGGCGCGAGACATTTTTCGCCGATCATCATGGTCTGGCTGGTTCCATCAATGATGTCGCCCATCCGAACCCGGCGCGGAGAATCCAAAAATTTTCCCTGCGACCACGACCAGGAGATTCGGGTGATGACGCTGTGGTAGTCGGGATTGGGAAGGACCTTGTAGTGATTGGTGCCGTCGCTCGTGGCATAATGGCCGGCCCAAAAAGCATGGATGAGTTGGGTTGTCGTACTCGACGTAGTTTTGTTGGCGGGCACCGACCCGGCGTAGTCGCTCAAGGTGCTCAGTCCCTCCCCACTGACGTTTTGTTTGGTTGGGGGCCGGCGCGACGGGCAGTAGTACAAGATGGGCGGCGCGACTTCCTGCAATTGAACTGAGGTCCTCAAATCATGGATGGCCCCCTTTTCAAGGTACGGAAGAATCTGAAAACCCCAGCCAAAACCCATTTTTTCCGGCGGGTTGAGCTGCCTACCGATCACGTAGTTCTCGATATGGGGCCAGCACCCGTCGCCACCGGTCGGGAAGCAGCCAAGCAGGTTCTCGTGATTCAACGCGGCAACGCCCATCTGGCGAAGCTGGTTCCGGCAACTGGCACGCCGAGCGGCCTCGCGCGCCGCCTGCACCGCAGGCAAGAGCAGGGCGATCAAAATCCCAATGATCGCGACGACCACCAGGAGTTCGACGAGGGTAAAGGCCCGGCGGGTCCGTTTTGAAGCTCCCATCGTTTTTCGTTCCTTGGTCGTTTGGATTTCTCTCTTGGCGTGATGATCACGTCACCCTTTCCCAACCGATCAAGTGACGCCGCATCTCGCCCTCGATACGCGTCGTTAAGCTGAAAGCGCCTCTTCCCTGCCCCAACGGTTATGCATGGCGCGTTATTCCACGCGTCGTTATGGTTGCCGCCTATTAGCGACGGCGGAAACACGCCATGCTCATCAGACCAAGCGTTAGTTGAAGCAAGGTCGATGGTTCCGGCACAGGGGCCTCTTCGCCGCCGCCGGCCGTGGCGCCCCAGTTGGCCGCCAGGACCGCCGCGTCTGCCGCATCAACTTTATAGTCGCCGTTGAAATCACCCATGTCCCAGGTTGCGCCCGTCTGCACGCCCCAGTTCTCGGCCAGTCGGGTCGCGTCGGCCTCGTCGACCACGCCGTTGCGATCCGCGTCGCCGGGAATCTGGACCGCGCTCTGCGTCACCAGGACCATGCCCAAGCCGGAGAAGTAAACGTCGTCGACGTGGGCCGCTCCGCTGCCGGTCGCGCCCCATGTGCCGGTGGCTTGGGCGGAACCGTTCAGATAGAGCTTGCCGATCGTGTCCGTGCCCGTGAAATCCAGGTCCATCACCGCGCCCATCGCAATCCACAGATCGGCGCCGTCGTCCATCATCGCGGCGTCGGTCGTGCTGAGCGTGCCGGCCGAGACGACCGTGTCGCCCGTGTAGGAATGGCCGCTGCTGGTGAGGGTCAGCGTTCCCTCGCCCAGCTTGGTCAAGCCGCCGCCGGTCGATCCGGCGTCCTCGGCGAGCGGGTTGCTGATCGTGACGTTATAGGTATCGGTGTCGATCACGGCGCCGCCGGCCTGAACCTTCAGGGTCAACGTGGCGGTTGGGGTGATGCCGGGATCAACGATGGTGAAGAAATCACTGCTGTCGCCGGTGGCCTTGAGCGTGCCGCCGTTGAAATTCACCGTGCCGGCCGTGCCGGTCACCACGTCGCTATTGGCGCGGACCATCATGCCTGGACAGGCGAACGTGCCGCCGTTCAGGTTGAGTGCGCCGACGCCGGGAGTGATGTCCGACTCGTCCCAATAGTCGTACTCGGAGACGACGACCGCATTGGCGCAGGTCGTGGTACCGCCGTTCTGGTTCCACGTGCCATCGCCGCCGCCATGGGCCAGCGTGATGGTGTTGGCGTAGTCGTTGCCATAGGTGCCGACGCCGGTCACCGTGACCTGGGCGTTTCCGTCGACGACAACTTCACCGACGCCGAGATCGGCTCCATTGTCGCCCCAATTCACGCCGACTCGAAGAGCCGTGGTTGTGGCCTGGGCCGTGCCGCTGAACGTGGCGGTTCCCACCCCGCCATACCGGCCTACCTCCATGACGCTTTCGCTGGTGAACGAGCCGCCAGTCTGGTTCCAGGCGGCGCTTATATTATGGTAAAGACCAACGGAGATTCCACCGTCGGCGCCAACGCTGATGGCCCCCCCGTCCATGGTGAGCGTCCCCTCCGAACCGCTATCTTCTCCAAGAGCAAACCATTGGCTGTCAGCCACGTTAACCTGCCCCCCACTATTGAGAACAAGTTCTCCACGACCATCCCAAACACCGATAGCAGCCCAACCGTTGGAGTTCCACGTAGCGGTGCCCGAAGTGCTGCCGATCGTTACCGTGCCCACGCCATAGGCGCTCGACCCGACTCGAAAATCATAGGTTTCCAGGGTTCCGTCGCCCTCGACAGTCACGGCGCCTTCGCCCGGGCAGGCATCTGGCCAGTTATCTCCCCAGTTGTCGCCGATGTTGTACCAGCCGTTTGCCGTGAATTTGGCGCTGCCGGAAATATTTATTTCGCCGTAGGAGTAATTCCAACATCCAAGAGATCCGTTGGAGGCCGTTAGCGTGGCGTTCCCGCTCAGGTTGATGGTGCCGCTGGCTAGTCCGGATGAGTTGCCGCTGTAGCCTGCCCACAGACCAGAGTCGAAGGAAGCCTGGGAATAGCCGCTCATGTCGAGCGTGCCGTCCGAGGCCGAGCCGTAGCCAATCAAAGCTATGTCCTTGGCGATGATGCTAGTGGGATACATCGAGTCGGACCCGGTGACGGTCATGGTTCCCGGCCCGTTTTGACCGATTCGGAATCCCCAGTATCCTCCGGTCTCGCGCAGCGTTAAGGACCCGCCCTGCATGGTGTAGGTCGGCAGGTCGGTTGGCGCGCTGCCGTAGCCAACCAAGAAATAGTTGTCGACATAAACGTTGCCGGCCGTTTGAACAACGTGGCCCTCGCCCGTGCTGTTGCCCAACTGTATCTCGCCGACCCCGCCGAGAACCGAGTCGCCAATGTCGGCGCTGATTTCGGCCGTCCCGCCGTTGTTGATAATGACCTTGTCGGCCGGATCAATGGGAACGTACCCGGGCGGCGACCAGTTATTGGGGTCGTGATACGACCCGGACATCGGATTGTCCCAGTAGTAGTCGTCGGCGTGAACGGCCGCCGCGGACGTCATCCACGCGGCGGCGAACAAGATGACCACAAGTCGAAGTAAGAGTTTCATCGGCGGAATCCTCAATCTGATGGTACAAGATGAGAAGTGAAACAACGGTTGTACTTCGCCTCTTTCTCGGTCAAACCGAGCCATCGATCGGCCCCTCGCCATTCTCGGAAAAGAACGTTGCGAACGTCGGCCGGGCAAGCCATCTCAACGCCGTCCAACCTTCGGAGATGGAAAATATTCGCCGTCGTCGAAGTACCGAGCACTTTCGAGAGAATGGATCATGCGCGGGAACCGGAACGCGATGTGACGAGCTATGCTCCCTAGATATAATTTGACAAGAATGCTATTTTCCACATTCGGCTTTCGGAAATGTGCGCTGCCTTGGCGCGTACCGCGATCCCGATGCCTCTTGAAAGAGACTCGACGTGATGATAAACACGCGAAAGCACAATGTCGCGTTGCCAGCTTCTCCGCGTCGAAATCCACGCGGCCGCGTTGGCCGGCGGCACTCAACCCCGTGCGGAAATGATTGAATCGCTTTTCAGTGCGAGAAGAACCCGTCCTCATTCTTCACGAGAGTTATGAACTCTTGATTCCTCGCATCCTTGCTCACGTTCATGCTCTCTTTTTTTCTTTTTTGCTCTTCCACAGGACTCTATAATGACCAACTTCTGAATTCAGAGCGATAAAACAATGCGCAGAAGACTTGTACAATTGCGCAGAACGTTAGATCCGCCGGGGGGTGTTCTGGAATCAATAGGATCAGCTTCTACAATGGGCAACTATCGTTCAATGAAATCAATATGCTCGCTTGCCGTGTGAATCCAAAGGCGGCGGGCTGTTCTCTTCGTAGAAATGGGGTTCCGCCGTGCCTCAATCCACGAGAGTGGTCGTCTTTATTTCGTCGATGCAGGGATACGACCGCGGAATTCTCCGAGGGATCGCCCGCTATTCACGCCTGCACGGGCCGTGGTTTTTCGACGTGTCGGGTGTTCAGGCCGAAATACCAATTCCCCATCAAGAAGATCTCGGCAGCCTCAGCTACGCCAGCCGCGTCTTTCGCCGCGAGGTGGGCGCGACCATCTGGTCCTATCGCCGTCGGCCGCGATGCTCGACCGAGGCAATTCTTGGCAGACCGTAATCCTTCAACCGTCTGGAGTATTTAGTTTCTGTTGCGGAAAGGGCCGGTCGGCGGGATTGTCGCCTTTCGCTCCGCGAAAGTAGCGTGGAATAGTCGCTGCTTTCGCGG
>JAFGAY010000233.1 GCA_016933425.1 Pirellulales bacterium | reverse complement strand
TTCCACATGGAATTGCTCTTCCAGGCGAACCTTGAATCTTTCAAGCTCCACCATCCATCGGGCAAACGAATCGGCGTCGTTCGACTTCTGCGGCAGTTCGAGGATGTGCATCGGCCGGCGGCGGCCCATCAACTCGAACATTTTTTTCTTGCCGTCGCAGGTCGTTTCACCGACCACCAGGTCGGCCATTTCGAGAAAGGGGTTATTGCGCTCGACGTCGTAGCCGTAGGTCGATTTGATCAGCGGGCAGAGGTTGGCGGGCAGTTCTCGTTCGGCGGCGGTAATTGTCTCGGCCGTCCCCCCGCACAGACACACGGCCACGCCGCCTGCCGCCATGATCAACTCGCGCGGCGTGTATTCGCACATGATGCAAACGACCGGACGGCCATGGGCCTTGGCCTCGGCGGCGTATTCCAGGCAGTTCTGAATCATGTGGCCGAACCACGAGCAGGGCGTCGCGGCCCGCGCGGCCCGGCTCATCACCGCGCCGCCGCACGAAGTTCCACAAGCATTCCTCGTCGATGGACAACAGTCGGTCATGGGGGCATTCCTTCTCGAAATGAATGATCTCACGCGGGCCGAATCGCGACCCGACCCGCGGGTGAATTGCCATGTTCCATCGCATCAACCGGCTCGCCGGGCGACGAATAGTCCTTGGGCGATTTTGCCCGCGTGGGCCAGTCCCTGCATGAACCGCATCTCGCCGCCGATCGCTTCGAGCATGGCCTGGTCGAAGCCGATGATTTTCAAAGCGTCGTAGCCGAGCTGCATGCCGATCATGTTCAGGTAGAGGTCGACGTGGGGACCAAATCGGCCCGTGTCCTCGCAATGGACCACGTCGCACCCGTTGGCGGCCAGCAGGGATTGGTAGCCGTCGAGCGTCTGGACGTTGGGAAATTTCATGAACCGCAGGAAGCGTTCCCGCTCGCCGGCCGACAGACCTTCGTCGCCCTCGACCCAATCGGTGAAAGCAATCGCGCCGCCGGGCCGAACGATCCGCGCGGCCTCGGCAATCATGCGCGGCTTATCGACCACATAGCACCATGCGTCCTCGCCCCAGACGAAGTCGGCCGAGGCGTCGGGCAGGCCGCTGGCGCACACGTCGGCCAGCACGAACGTGATTTGTTCCGCGAGTCCTTCTTCCTCGCAGCGCCGGCGGCCGACTTGGATCATGGTCTCGGTGGCGTCGACGCCCGTCATTTGGGCCACGTTGCGAAACCTCGCGAGAAACCTCATGCCCGCCCCGGTGCAACAGCAGAAGTCGACGCCCCGCGTTCCGGCGGCGATTTGGGCCTTCTCGGCCAGATCGAGCGACGATGGAAGGCCGCCGATGTGAATCTGTTGGCCCATGATGAGTTCCCACAACCGCGCCTCGGGCCCGCTGTAAACGCATTGCACGTCGGCCAGGGTTATCGCGTTTGACGGTGGCATGACCTCTGCTCCGTTTTTGCGTGGTTGATAGGGTAGGTCAGGCTGTGCCTGACAAGGAGTTGTAGGCCGGGTCGTGACCCGGCGCCGAAAATCTCAAGTGTGCCGAGTCACGATCCGGCCTACGGTCTAGGTGTGAATGTGTTAAACGAGATTTTGTCAGGCACAGCCTGACCTACGTATTGCGGAGGGAGTGGTTTCGGCGTCGCGCGCGAAGTTTTCATCATATCGTGCCGCTCTCGCCAGTCAATCCAGTGGGCGTTGCTTGGCGGCCGGGGGGGGTGTACAATGCGGCTAAACGATCGCTGGAGCGTATTTTTACCATGGATCAACGGGCCATGGCGAGTCGGTGGCCCGAATATCCGCGTGAAACCATCTGTTGCCTTGGCCAATTGGGAAAGTTCGACCATGACGGCTCCCGACCACGAACTGCTAAAAAACATTCCCGCCGTCGAGGCGATTTTGCAAGATCCGGCGATTGCGCTGTTGGCTCGGGAAGTGCCTCGGCGCGTGTTGGTCGCCTGCGTGCGGCAATCGGTCGACGAGCTTCGCGCCGAATTGGTCGAGGGCGGTTCCGGGGTAAAAAACTTGCCGTCCGACTCCGGCGATTTGCATGTCCTTTTGGTCGATCGCGCGCAGCGCCGCGCCCGGCTCGCCGCGAGGCCGCATTATCGGAAAGTCATCAACGCGACGGGCATTATCCTCCACACGGGCCTGGGGCGAGCCGTTTTACCGAAGCTCGCTTGTCAGCGTTTTCAGAGCGAGTTGGCCGGCTATTCGCTGTTACAGACCGACGTCGAGACGGGCCGCCGCTCGCGGCGCGACGAGCCGATCGAGCGGCTCTTGCGCCAGCTCACCGGCGCCGAGGCGGCCACCGTGGTCAACAACAACGCGGCGGCCACGATGATCGTGCTCAATACGATCGGCCAGGGCCGCGAGGTAATCGTCTCGCGCGGCCAGTTGGTCGAAATCGGCGGCTCGTTCCGCTTGCCCGAGGTCATGGAAAAAAGCGGAGTCCGGCTGGTTGAAGTCGGCACGACCAACAAGACCCACGCCCGCGATTACGAGGCGGCCATCACCGAGCGGACGGCCGCGATCATGAGGGTTCATCCGAGCAATTACAAGATCTCGGGTTTCACGTCCGAGGCGTCGTTGGCGGCAATGGTCGAGATTGCCCATCGCCACGGTTTGCCGCTGATCGACGACGTGGGGGCGGGGTCGCTCGTGGACTTCACCCAATTCGGCTTCGAGCCCGAGCCGACGCTGCCCGACTCGATCCGCGCCGGCGCGGATATCGTCACCAGCAGCGGCGACAAACTGATCGGCGCGACCCAGGCGGGCATTATTTTGGGCCGCGCGCCGCTGGTCGAGGCGGTCCGCCGCAATCCGCTGGCGCGCATTGTTCGGGTCGACAAGTTGACGCTTTCGGCGCTCGAGGCGACGCTGAGCCTGTTTCTCGACGAGGCGACGGCGCTGGCCGAGATTCCCACGCTGGCCATGCTTCGCCGCGACGCGGAGCAGATCGGCCGACAGGCCGAGCGGATTGCCAAGGCGATCGGCCGCGCGGCGCCGGAAGTTCGCGTAACGGTCGTCGACGGATTTTCCCAGGTCGGAAGCGGCTCGCTGCCCACCCAGAACCTGCCCAGCCGGCTCGTGGCGATCGATCCGACGGATGGTTCGGCCGATGAGCTGGCGCGGCGTCTGCGCGTGGGGCAGCCGCCCGTCTTTGCAAGGATTCAAAAGGACCAGATCCTTCTCGATCCACGGACCGTGCTCGACGGCGAAGAGCCGGCGCTGGTCGACGCGGTTGTGCGCGGTTTGCAATTTTAGGCGGACGGGGGGATTGCGATCGGGGCGGTTTGCGCGCGGACTTCCGTCCGCGGCTATTATTATTGGAATCCCTAATCCTTAATTCCCCTCTTCCTATGTCCGTTCGCCCTATCAATCTCACGCTTGGCACGGCCGGCCACATCGATCACGGCAAGACGGCGCTGGTCCGATGCCTGACCGGTTGCGAAACCGATCGGCTCAAGGCCGAAAAGGAACGCGGCATGTCGATCGACTTGGGCCACGCTCCGTGCCAGATCGGCGATTTGCATTTCGGCATTGTCGACGTGCCGGGCCACGAGAATTTTGTCAAGACGATGGTCGCGGGCGCCAGTTGCATGGATGCCGTCATGCTGGTTGTGGCCGCCGACGACGGCGTCATGCCCCAGACTCGCGAACACCTCGACATCCTGACGCTCTTGAACGTGCGCCACGGCCTGGTCGCGTTGACGAAGATTGATCGGGTCGACGCCGCGAGGCTGGCGGCGGTCGAGGATGAACTCCGCGTCTATCTTCGCGGAACGTTTCTCGACGGCTCGCCCATTCTGCCCGTGTCGAACGTGACCGGCGATGGGCTCACCGAGCTGGTCGAAGCGCTCGACGCGCTGGTTCACCGAATTCCCCCACGGCGGATCGACGGCGTGTTTCGCTTGCCGATCGATCGGGCGTTTTCGGCCAAGGGGTATGGAACGATCGTCGCCGGCGTGCCGCTGGCCGGTTCGGCCGCGCTGGGCGACGACGTCGTGCTGCTGCCGGCGGGCGCCCCGGGCCGAATCCGTCGGATCGAGGTCTACGGCCACCCTGCCGAGCGGCTCATGGCCGGCCAGTGCGCCTCGATCAACGTCGGCCAGTGGGACCACCGCCAGATCGAGCGCGGCCAAACGGTCACCGTGCCCGGCTATTTCGAACCGGCAACCTATTATGTCTGCCGGCTGCGGATGCTGGAGCCCGAGGCGCTTCTGAACAAGGCGGCCGGGCTCGGCGGCCTCAAGAGCGGGACCCAGGTCAAATTTCACGCGGGCACGTCCGAGGTGATCGCGACTTGTTATCCGCTTGCCTCGGTGGCCGTGGCCCCGGGCGAGGAAACGATCGTCCAATTCCGACTCGATCATCCGGCCGTCGCCGCGCCGGGCGATCGGTTCATCATTCGCGCGCTTTCGCCGGTCCAGACGGTCGGCGGCGGATACGTCGTCGAGAGCGCGTCGCGCCGCCTCAAACGCGGCAAGCCCGGACTGCTGGACGATCTCGAAGCGCGCGCCGACGCGGTGGCCAATCCGATTCGCTGGGTTGAGTATTGTATTCGGACCGCGAGGCGGCTGGCCGTCGGCGAGGACGAGCTGGCTCGGCGTGCCAAACTCACGCGCGCCCGAACGCGTGAATTGGTCGCCGATCTGGAAATCCGGGGGAAGGTTGTTTCGCCCTCGGCCGGCGCGCTGATGCACCGCGACACGGCGGCGGCGATGGAGCGGATTTTGCTCGAAACAATCGGCCAATTTCACCGCCAGTCGCCCGACAGCCCGGGCATGTTGCCCGGCGAACTACGCGATCACATCGCGTCGTCCAAGCCCGTGTTCGATGGGCTGGTCGCGGGACTCGCGAGTCGGGGATTGTTGGTCGAAACGGCGGGGCGGCTGGCGTTGGGCGGCCACAAGCCCGAGTTCGCCGGTCCCGATGCGCGGCACGTCGAGGCGATCGAGCGGTTGTTCGAATCGTCGTGCTACAAGCCGCCCGGCGTCGATGAAGCGGCCGACCAGCTCAAACTGGAACGCCGCACGGTCCAACGGCTGGTGAATACTCTCCTGGAGCACGGTCGGTTGGTCCGCGTCGCCGAGGGCCTGTTTTTTCACGAAAAGGCCGTCAAACAGGCAAGGCAAATTCTCTTGGACCATTTCGCCCGGGAGGAGCGGCTCGAAAGCGTTCGGTTCAAGTATCTCTTGGACACGACCCGAAAGTTCGCCATTCCGCTTCTGGACTATTTCGACCGCGTGGGCGTGACCCGGCGCGACGGCAACACGCGATACCTCAAGAAACGTTGAACGATCGCGGGCCGTTTTACCGCTTGAACTCGTTGATAAACGGATTGTCGCCTTCCGGCTCCTCGGCGGACGGAGTTGTTTTGCCGGGAGTCTCCGACGCATCGGACTTCGAGGACTTCGTCGCGACGGGGCCTTTCGACACGGGAATGGCGGGCACGGGCGTGACGCCGCCGGTCGGTCGGGTCACGGGCGTCTGGCCGGTCGCTTTGCTCGGCGGCTCCGTGCCCGGAGTTGGCGCGGCCTCCGGCGAAACCGAAGCAAACGGATCGCCGGCGTCGTTCTCGGCGGGCGCTTCCTTGGGCGAAGCCTCCTTGGGCGGAGCAGGTGGCGCCGGCTCGGCCGGAGCTTTCTCGGCCGGAGTTTCTTTGGCCGGGGCTGAGTCGCCGCCGAAGGGGTCGTTGCCAGCGGCGAACGGATCGTTGCCGGCGTCCTCTTTGGGCGGAGCTTCCTTGGGCGGAGCTTCCTTGGACGGAGCTTCCTTGGGCGGAGCTTCCTTGGACGGAGCTTCCTTGGACGTGTCCGCGTCGTCGCTGAACGGGTCCTTTTCGGCGTCGTCCGCGGCGGGCTCTTCTTCGGCCGGCTCCTCCTTGTCCTCGTCGGCCGCTTCTTTCGCCGGCGCTTCCTTGGCCGGAGCGTCGCCGCCAAACGGATCGTGGCCGCCCGCGAAAGGATCGGCGTCCTCGGCGGGCGGACTCGCCTTGGCCGGCGATTCCTTGGCCGGTGATTTCGGAGTCGACTTGGATGTCTCGAACGGGTTCTCGACGTCCGGCTCGCTTTCCGACTCGGTCGTCTCGGATCCGGCGGCCGAATCGGCCGACGCCGGTTTGGCGGCCGAGGATTCTCCGTCAGCCGACTGCGGCGCGAGAATGACGTTGCGACGCAGGACGCGATCCTCCTGGCCGCGGACCGCTTCGTATCGGGCGCGGCGAACGGCCGCCGCGCGCTTGGTCGCCGCCGCGCGCGCCGCGACGCGATATTGCTCGATCGTGAGCCGCGCGTCGCCTTGGACTCGCTCCAGCGACTTGCTCACGTCGTAAAACCTATTCGAGTCGGCCATCTCGAACCGAGATCCTTTTTGAAAATCGAGCGAGGCTTCTTCCGGCCGGCCCAATCGCAAGTAGACCAGCCCACGGAAGTAATAAGGCCGCGGATCGTTCGCGGGCCCCTCGACGGCTGCCGTCAGAAGTTCGTGGGCCTTCAGAAAATCGCCGGAAAAAAAGGCGTGCGTTCCCCGGCCGTAGAGTTCGTCGGCAAGCACGCCCGCCTGGGCATGAATCGGCGCGGCGGTCAGCAGGAATGTGCCCGCGGCCAACAGAATCAATCTCCTCAACATAACAACTGGCTCCACTCGAGTGCTCTTCATGATTCCCGGCCGGCCTCGCTGCCGCGTGCCCGGCATAATTCGCCCACGACCTCACCCCGACGGGCCATTTCCGCGTCGCGCGCGGCATCCCCCCCGGTTATCGTCGATCCTAATCGGAGACGGCCCGAATTGCAAGCAATCACCTGATTTAGGAGTCGTTTTGACGGGCGGCCGACATGACCTGCTGCCGTGGCCCGCTAAAAAGAGGGGGGTTCTCCATGACGGTGTGCGTTGGAGGGCCGCACTCGCTGTTGCCCCGGCGTCGATCCATCCGCTGCTCACCGGCTCGCGGCATAGCGTTCCGCGAATTCGAGCATCCACGAGTCGATCATGTCGACGAACGACGCTCGGTCTACTTCGTCGAGCGTTTGGAAGTGGGACCGGTTGAAAATTTCCTTGTTGCGCACCGTCGCCTTGGCCGCGAGTTCGAGAACGAAGTATTCCGACAGAGGGCGGATGACCATTTCCAGGCGGCTGAACTGGTTGGCGCGGCCGCGCCGTGCGTCGAATTCGAGATTGTCCCGGCTGATCGCCGCGCCCCAGCCGCGGTCGTCGACCACCGTGGCCAGCGTGAAACCGGGAAAATGCTCGGCCAGCTTTTGGAGCCCTTTTTTGATGTACTCCGACAAATCCAACTGAAACACAGCGTGAAGACGGCGAAGCTCTTCTTCGTTCAGCTTGCGCTTAGCCTCCGCCTCGGCGTGGGCACTGCCGATGCGCCGACCCCGTTGGATTGCTTCGTTTAGTCGCTGCTCGAAATCGCTCATGGGGTCGTTCTTGAATGCGCGAAGAGGCGTCGCTCGGGATTATTCGGCTTGGGGCGGCTCGTCGCCGGACGGACCAGCCGCGTCGAGCGGGCCCTCGGCTTCTCGAGGATGTTCCGTCTCAAATGGACGGCCGATTTCCCGCGGGACTTTGGTTCCGCATGGCGGGTCGTCCTTGGGCGGGGCTTGAATCTCCGGCGTGGAAAGAATCTCGGGCCGGGTTTCCTCCGAGGGCGAATCGTTGATTTCGACCGTGGGAGGATTCTTGGCCTCGACCGGCTCCTTTTGAGGTTCGGGCGGCGCTTCGGTTTCGTCTTTGTGCGACTGTTGGATCTCGTAGAACTGAGCCAGATCGCCGAACGTGCGCATGGGCTCGACTCCGGCGACCATTCGCTTCGTGATCGGCACAACCGGCTTGGGCCGAGACTTGGGCTGATAATTGGTTTTCTGGAAGCGTCCGCCCTTGCCGTGGCCGCCTCCCCGGCCGCGACCGCCTTCCCTTGATCGGCCGCCCGATTTGTCGCGGCCGCCTTCTTTTTGGCCTTCGGTCCGTCGAGGTCTCGGCGGTCGGGACGGCGGACGTTCCTGTTGGCCCGACCCTTGGTCCGACGACGCCGAAGCGGCCGATTTGCCGCGCGGCGGGCGCGATTGCCGCGCCGGGCGTTCGGGCGGCTTGGTTCCCGGCGGGATCATGGTGAGCGAAACCCGGCGGCGCTCCTTGTCGACCCCGACGACCCAAACCCTGACGATGTCGCCGACCGCGACGACGTCGTGGGGGTCGCGGACAAACTGGTTGGCCAGTTGGCTGATGTGGACCAATCCGCTGTCGTGCATGCCGATGTCGACAAACGCGCCGAAATCGACCACGTTGAGCACGGTGCCGTGCAAGGCCATGCCCGGGGCGAGATCCTCGAGCTTGATTACGCCCCGTTTGAAGACGGGCTTGGGCAAGTCCTCGCGCGGATCGCGGCCCGGCCGGCGAAGCTGGGCGAGGATGTCCTTGAGAAGGAGCGTGCCGACCTGCAATTGTTCGCCGAGGGCGGCCACATCGATGGCCGCGGCCTTTTCGGCCAACGAGGCCAGCTTCGCCCGATCGGCCAGGTCCTCGACCTGGTAGCCGAGTTGCGCGAGTATCCGCGTGGCGACCTCGTAGCTTTCCGGATGGATCCACGTGCCGTCCAACGGCTGGTCGCCGCCGGCAATTTTTAGGAAGCCGGCCGCCTGGACGAAGGTCGATTCCCCGATTCCCGGCACCTCCTTGAGCTGCTCCCGGCTGCGGAAGGGACCATGTTCCAGGCGATGCTGGCAGAGGCGTCGAGCCGTCAACTGGTTGAGCCCCGACACGCGCCGCAAAAGCGCCGCGCTGGCCATGTTGAGATTCACCCCGACGAAATTCACGCACGACTCGACGACGTCGTCCAGCGACGAATGCAGGTGCTTGGCCTTGACGTCGTGCTGATAAAGACCGACGCCGATCCGCGCAGGGTCGATCTTGACCAATTCGCTCAGGGGGTCCTGTAGTCGGCGGCCGATCGAAATCGAGCCGCGCACCGTCGCGTCGTACTCGGGAAATTCGTCTCGCGCCAGCGGGCTCGTCGAATAAACGCTCGCCCCCGCCTCGTTGACGATGACGTACGCCAGATCGCGGTCCTTGCACTCCTCGGCAATCAACTCCGCGAAGAAATGCTCCGTCTCGCGGCAAGCCGTCCCGTTGCCAATGACCACCACGGAAAGGCCGAACTGGTCGATCAGGCCGATCACGATCTCCTTGGCCTTGTCCTTGTGTTGCGACTTGCCGACGAGGTAAACGACGTCGTGGCCCAACACATTGCCGAACTGGTCCAGCGCGACCAGCTTGCAACCGCTCCGATAGCCCGGGTCGACCGCCAGGATGCGCGAATCGCGGATGGGCGGTTGCAACAGCAAGTTTCGCAGGTTTCGGGCGAAGACCTCGACGGCGTGCGTCTCGGCCTTTTCGGTCATCTCGCGGCGCAACTCGCGTTCGAGACTCGGCAGGATCAAACGGACCAGGGCGTCGTGCGCGCAGCCCCGCAAGAACTCGACATGGGGATGATCGACCGGGATGAGCACCTCGTCGGTCGTTCGCTCGGCCGCCTTCACGTCCGACTCGACGCGCACGCGGAGAATCCTGGCCCGCTCTCCCCGATTGATGGCCAAAACCCGATGAGGAGGAACTTTCTTGGCCGATTCCCGATAGTCAAAATAATCGCTGAACGCTTTCAGCTTTTTCTCTTGCGCTTGCTTCTTTTTCGACTGGGCGGGAGTCGGCTTGGGTGGTCGAACCGGCTTGGCGGTCGGCTCGGCCGGCGGCTGGCCGGCAGCGTCCTCGATCGGTTTATCGGGCAATTCGGCGGGCGCGGCTTCCGTCGCATGGTCCCCGGCGGCCTCGGCCGGAGGGGCATCCACAGTCGGAGCGACGTCCTCGGCCAGAGGGGCGGCCTCGGCCGGCTGGGAATCCGCCGGCTCGACCGGCGATGCTTCCACCGCGTCGGTCGTCGATTCAGGATCGGCCGCAGACGGGGCGTTTTGCTCGGCGGCGTCGGCGCCGAGCGACGTCTCGTCCGGTTTCACCACGGCGGAATCGCCGCCGGCCGGCGAGTCCGTTTTTTTGGACGGCGGAACAATCTGGCAGCTTACCAACACGCCCGTCCGGTGCATCACCTCGCGCAGCCGCTGCCGCAGATCGGCGCGTTCGCTGAATTGCTCGGCCAGAATATGGCCGGCGCCCAAGAGCGCGTCGGCCGCGGTCGCCACGCCCTTGTCCGGATTGACGAAATCGGCCGCGCGCTGATCCAGGTCCGCGCACATCGGAGCGGCCGCGAGAATTTCGTGCGCGAGCGGTTCCAGCCCACGCGATCGCGCCAGCGTGGCCAGGGTCTGCTTCTTCGGTTTGAACGGAAGATAGAGATCCTCGAGCCGCTTGGTCGTGGTCGCCGATTGAATTTGCTTCGCCAACCGTTCGGTCAGCTTGCCCTGCGACTCGATCGAACGAAGGATCGTCTGTTTGCGCTCGGCCAACAGCCGCATCGACCGGAGCTGGTCCTGGATGCGGCGGATTTGCTCTTCGTCGAGCCCCCCCGTCCGGTCCTTTCGATATCGCGTGATGAAGGGAACCGTGTTCCCTTCGTCCAAAAGCTCCACGGCCGCCTGGACCTTGTGCAAGGGGAGCTTCAGGTCGCGTGCCACGTACTGGAGATTGATCGCTGCCGGGTCAACCATGAAATAGACTACACGGACCGAGGGAAAAGGCGATAAGCGTCGAATTGATCAGAACTTATCTCAGTTTGCACTGTAGCGCATCGGCCCTTACTTGTCAAGGATCCGTCCGAACCGAGCACCATCGAGTAAAAAATGGGAGCCATTGGGTTTTGTCAGGGCCGCGGGCGGGCCTGCGCGCTCCTATGGCAGATTTTCGTTATTCCAGGCTAAAACCCGCATGATGGCTACCATCCCTTTCTTAGCCAGCACCGCCATGGCGGGTTTATTGCGGAGAAGTGATATTTTCCTTGAAAAACGTCAAAGCTGCAAGATGCCTACGGCCGATACAAGAGGTACTGTGCCCCCGGTGGGCAGATTAGCGCGCCATGGTTTGGCGCGCCGGCACTTCAAGTCCCAAGGAAGGCGTGATATGAGGTCCCCCCAGCTTCGCATCTATCACGGTCCGGCGGAAGAACTCGGCAACGTAAATGTTGCCACCACCCAAGTTCGCCGCCAAAACGTCACCTTATCGCTGATGGACGTCCTGCCCCTGATCGGCGACGCCGTCCGCTCCGAGCGAACGTGGCTCCGCGACTTCGAGGACGACGAGATAACCATCTCGATGGACCTCTACGAAGTCTTGCTCGCTTACCAGCATTACCGACGCCCCTCCGCCTGATCGCGGCTCGGAAACCGGGGTAGCCCTTCAATAAACGGCATACTAGGGTTCGCCGCTTGCGCGGACTACCCAGTTTGACGTCACCGGCGGTGTCCGAGTGAATCGTCGGGCATGACCAACCGTCGACGCACGGCGGCCGCTTGTTGCCTCAGTTGATCGAGCCGCTCGGAAAATCGCTCAACGACGTCGCATTCGCCGGCCAGCCGAGCGAATAGAGCTGTCGAGGCGGGCGAATGACTCCATTGGCCTGCCAATTGGTCAATCTCGCGCCGCAGCCCGCGGCGCAGCCGGCTCGTGAACGCCCAGACCAGCATCATGCACCACAGCACGAGCCAAAACGCGGCCGAGAGATAAAAATCCAACCCAAAAACCGTTTGGGGATCCTCGGCCAGCCACGAATCCCAAAAAAAATTGCGACCCATGCGATAGAGCAGCGCAACCAACATCGCGCCGAGGAGCAGCTCATAGCGTGCCCGGGTAAACCAGCCCGTGTGGCGCCGCGCCAGTCGACTTAAGAGTGCTTCGATTTGCCCGCCGACGTCGACCACTAGCGCCGCGCCGGCGTCGGCCGCTTCGTCGGCGACGCAGGGAAACCGGGCGGCATCGCGAGCGAGTTCCGCGTCGGCCGCGTGTCCGTCGAGCACCAGCGCGGCTTCGCGCAATTCGGTTGAATCCCAGCCGGCGGCCGCGCGGACAATCTTGGTATCGGCGGCGGCCGCGCCGCGCCGTTTTCGCCAGGTCCGCACGCCCTGCACAGTTCCCCACAGGGCCATTTGGGCCGGAGTGCGCGCCCGCATCAACAGGGTGCCGAACAGCAAGTTTCCGAGCCCTTGATAAATCCGCAGCACGAGCGCCCAGGGGCTGAATCCCCACGACGCGACCACGCGGCCCAGCAGTCGGTTTTCCCAACTTCGCCGGTTGGCGAGCAGTTCCGAGCGGATTTGTTCGGCCGCGCGCGCGGCGAGACGGCCTCGCTGCTGGTCGATGGCCGTTTCGAGTTCGCGGACCGCCGGCAGATGTTCGTCGATTCGCCGTCGGCAGCTTGCCAAGGCCTGATCGACCAGGTCGAGAAAGTTGGCCCGGCGAATTCGCCCTGGAGCGGCGCCGGCCAGTTGACGTGAAAGCAGGTCGACCAGCGAGCCGAATTCGCCCCGCGGGGCCATGCCCGCGCGGGCATCGGCCAGGGCTGCAAGGCAATCGACCACAAATACCGATCCGGTCGAATACTGTTCTCCCAGCACGCGGCGCCAGTCCTCTCGGATGTCGTCGTCCACGTCGGCGTGGGTCTGGACAAAGACGAGCCGCGCTCCCCGAGCCGCCGCGGCCAACTCATCGGCCACTCGCGCGCTGCGGTATTTTTGCTGCGTGGTCGTCACCAGCAGTACGTCGCAGTGGGGCAGCAAGTGGCGAAGCCGCGCAAGGTTGGTTTCGCCCGCCTCGGGCTGTTCCGTCGTGTCCGGGTCGGGACAGTCGATCAGAACCAGGTTGCCCAGCGATTCCAGGTCGCATTGGATCAGTTCAACGTGGGCCGGGTCGATGTCCAGGTCGGCCGGCGAGACGTCGGGTCGGCAAATCAGCGCGGGCCGTGTCGTGGTCGGGCGTTCGCGGCCGGCGCGGACCACCTCGGCGCCGACCAGCGCGTTGACCAGCGAGCTTTTGCCCGTGCCCGTGCCGCCCAGCGTGGCGACGACCAAGGGAGCTTCGAGCCGCAGGCGGATGGATTCGGCCCGTTCGAGGAGCCGGCCGACGATGGCCCGACACGCGTCGGCGGCCGGCCAGGGCGGCGCGTCGCCGGCCCAGCGATCGAGTTGCCCGGCCAGCGCGTCGATTTCGGCCAATATTTCCAGATGTTCGAAACCAGATGGGATCATGTATCAAGAATAGCAGATCACGTGGATGCTGGGGACTGCCCCCCTTGGGATTGGTTTTTCGTGGTGTTCGCGTGGACCAATCGATTCAACCGTCATGAGCCGCCTTGGCTTCGATTTGCATCGTCCCCCCGCGTGCCTCGAATGGGTCGTTCGCGCCCCAAAAAGACGTACACTTCGTCGTGTGGTCCTAGGCGGGGGCGTTTGCAGGCACGGTCGTGTCGTGGGCGTGGACCGGCAAGAAACACGGTGCAACCAGGAACATCTTTTTGGGGAAACCTTGAGGACGGCAACCGGTGGACGACGGCTTGTTGCTTCC
Organism: Pirellulales bacterium; assembly: GCA_016933425.1. Lineage (GTDB taxonomy): Bacteria > Planctomycetota > Planctomycetia > Pirellulales > Thermoguttaceae > UBA11386. The sequence goes on along the minus strand of JAFGAY010000233.1, from coordinate 5,469 downwards.
TGGGAAGAAGGTGAATCATGACGCCCGACTTTATTCTTGATGTCATTCTCGTCATAACGGCCGCGGCGGTTGGCGTGCTGGGTGGGTGGGCTGGACATTGGTGGGATACTCGTAAACAACGCAAGCTTGGCAACGACCAGCAACGGCTCGCCCGCGACGTATTGGCCGACCTTCACGCACTGATCGACGACGTGTCGGCCGACGTTGGCGCGCACGACGACTGTCTGGCGGAAGTGAACGCGGCGCTGGGCAGCGCGCTCAAGGAGGATACCCGCCTGGTCGCCGCCGCTCTGGCGAAGATATTGATGGCCAACAACCGGTTGCGCGAGCATCTTGGTCGGGCCGAGGCAAAGCTTCAGCAGCAATCGCGCACGATCGAGGCCCAAGCCGAGGAAGCCCGAACCGATTCACTCACCCAGTTGGTCAATCGTCAGGCATTTGACGACGAGGTGAAGCGTTCTTTCGCGGCCTATCGGCGTCAAGGCAGGAATTTTTCCGTCGTGCTGCTGGAAATCGATCCTCTCGCACCGGGAAGCGACCACGCCGGCGAACCACTCGACGATCGGACCTTGGCCCGCGTGGCCGGCGCCATTCACGACAATGCCCGGGAAATGGACCTGGTCGCCCGGCGGGGGCACGTGCAATTCGCCCTCCTTTTGCCCGGCACCATGCTGGACGACGCCACCACGGTGGCCGATCGGATCGGCGCCGCCGTGACCATTGCCCAGTGCGGCGACGACGAGGCCCCGATTACGCTCAGCGCCGGCGTCGTTCAAGTGGGGCCGGAGGACAGCGCCAGGACGTTGATTGCCCGGGCCAGCGCCGCATTGGACGAGGCGAAGGCCGGCGGCGGAAACCGCGTTCGGGCACACGACGGCGTGGTGATTCGCCCGTCGACGCGGGAAATGTCCTCGCCGCCAATCCAAACCGGTTTAAGCGGCGTTAAATTGTCCCAATCCACGAGTCAAAAATCAGTCCCGGCCGCGACCGGCGAATCCGGCTGGACCGGGCCCCGGCAATGCGAGGGCGAACCGCCCTATTTGTGCGCTCGGGCCGAATTTCGCATGTCCGTCGGGCGGCGTCTGGCCGAATGGAGCCGGGGCGGCACGTGCTTGTGCGTGATTTTGGCGCGCATCGACGACTACCGGAGCACGATCGCCGAGTATGGCTTCGACATCGAGCCTTGCATGCGCAGCGCCCTGTGGCATTTGATCGTTTCGACCACGCGCGACATGGATCTGGTGGGGCTGGACGATCAGGAGACGTTCGCCATGCTGCTGCCCGGCGCCGACCTGGCTGCCGCGACCGCCGTGGCCGAACGGTTGCGCAAGTCGGTCGTCGAGCGGTCGCTCGCCACGCCCACCGGATTGCTCCAGTTCACGGTTAGCACGGGCGTGACCGAGGCCCGCGATGGAGACAGCGCCGAATCGCTTCTCCAGCGTACCGAGGAGTCGCTTCTGGCGGCCGTTGCCTCGGGGGGCAGCAGCACTTTTTATGACAATGGCAACGGTCCCCAACCTTGCCCGGCCGAGAACGAAACGTTAAACTCGGCTTTATGAATCTTTTACACAATCTTATCGGCGTCGAAGCCGGTTTGGCGGAAGTCGCGCGGACGATTTGCGCGCTGGCCCAATCGCTGGCCGTCCCGGCGGTGGGCGCTTATCACCTGACGTGCAGCGACGAAACGGAGTGGTGCGTTGCCGACGTATTCCACAAGGTGGTGGCCGAGTCGCTTCTGCCCCCGCTGCGTCCCGGCGAGCCGGCCGTGTTCCACACGATGAACCTCGGCGCCCGCTATGAGCCCGGGTCGTTGCGGATCGCCGAACATCACTACCCGGCGTCCGTCGCGGCGACCAAGCTCATGGTTGTGAAAATCAACTCGCATGTCGCGGTTGGTTCGACGCCCGGCGGGCCTCGTTATGGCACGCTCTTGCGATACGGTGTCGAGTCGGCCTGTTGCGGGGCGCTATCGGCCCTGCTGGCCGGCGCGGCCTTGCCCGCGGTCGACGAGCTGCGCCGCACGTTCCAGTCCGACGGCGTCGACCGCGTGGCCATGCTCCGCGACGCCGGCCGGATACGGCCCGAGCACCGGGCCTTGTTTGCCGCGGTGGCCAATGCTCGATTGCAAGCCGCCCAAGCAGTGGCCGAATTGACGGCCGAGGGTCCGAGCGGGCCGTCTCTTTTTCTCATCGTGCCATGCGTCACGATCAACCGTGAAACGGAAGACTCCGAGGTGGTTGTCGGCCAATACGGCGTCGACGCCACGGAAGACGGCCCGCCCTCGGTGCGCTACCAAGGGCTGGGCGACGTGCCGCTCCACTATCGGTTGCATCACCAGGACGAACGCATCGTGCTGACGGACAACCAGTGGCCCGAGCCGCTCGGCGACGCTCGAATCGAGGCCGAGCCTCGCGGCGAAGACCGCCATCACGCGGCGCGCGACGTCCCCTCGGCCTATTGTTTGGATCAACACGACGAGCGAATCGTGCTGGGCCGCGATCCCTGGCCCAAGGACGGTCCCGCCTGAAACGGGCGCCCGCCCTTCGCCCCTTTCACTTCGTACCGTCCACTTCACGGTAGGGATAGTCGAACGGCACTCGGCTTTCGAGCGTTGGCGGGCCGTTTTTGTGGATGGTCCAAACCGTGTTGGGCGGCGCCTCGCAGCGGTGCGTGTTCGATCCGATCCGCAGGACCACGTTAAGCGTTTCCGGCGATATGCCGACGATTTGGGTCGGGTTGCCGTCGAGATCCGTGACGATCCTCGCGCCGGCCGTCGCGCGGAAGCATTCCCGACCATTGACCGAGCCGGTCATTTGGCCGTCGGCGATGCGTAGGGCGTAGGTCCGATCGCCCCATCGCTGGGTGGTTTCAACCGAGTGATCGCCCCGCGGCAAGCCCGACCAGAGCACGCACTGCCGGTCGACGTGGATACCATGCATGCGGCTGATGTATTCCAGCACCGCCAGAATCGTCGGTCCATAGTCGGCCGTCGTCTGGGGTACCTCGTCGGGCTCGCCCGTGAAGGGATCGAATTGCTGCCGGAAGCGGCATGTGCGGCCGACGGTGCGCAAAAAGATTTCGCCGATCAGCGTGACCTCGGCGTGGTGGCCGTAGTTTTCCAACGCCCGAATGGCCCGCTGATAGGTCAGCCCTTGCGGCTGGCCCGACCAGTTGTTGTTTGGCGCGTTGCGAAACAGCGGGTCGTTGGCCGCGATCGACGGCAGCGGCATGGGCGTCCAGAACTCGGCCGGATTGAGCAGGTGGTGACGGATGAAAGCATCGGCCATTTCCTGGGTAAACGCGCGATACCACATGCAGCGCAGATTGTTGTGGAGCAAGACGTCCATGAATTGGCCGTCTTTGTCGCGATCGTAGCAGGCGTGTTTGTCGGGTCGCCAGAGCTTGGCGATCAGTCGTCGCTGAACTTCGTCGGCTTTAGCGCGCCAGTCGGCCTCGCGTCCGTTGCCCAATTCGGCCGAGATTTCGGCCAGCACGCGGCGTCCCTCGTAGGACCAGGCCATCACGTCCATCGACTGGAAGGGCATGCGGTTGCCCTCCGGCACGGGCCGGTCCGCCCGGCCGGCCACGGGCGGTTCCTCATGGGGCCAGGCGTGGGGTGGGCCGATGATCCGCGAGCTGTTGTCCTCGCCGTTGTCGAAGCCGCACCATAGCTCCAGCAGCCCGTCGCCGTTCGAATCGCGGGTGCGCCACAGATAAGCGTCGTGGGCCTCGAGGGCGTGGTACAGTCGTTCGAGATACTTGCGGTCGCGGCCGATCCAGTAATAGACGTCCAACGCCGGCGAGGGGAAACAGTAGCCCGACAACGCCGCGTAGTAGGCCGTCACCTTGAATGGGGGCAGGTACACCAGGCCGGGCCCGAGCTTTGCATCCGGCTTGTCCCAGCCGTTTTGCAGTGATTCCTTGGTAGAAACGACCACGCCCGGCAATCGTCCGTCGGCCCGCTGGCAATTCATGAAAATGAGTTGATTCGCCAGCGCGACCTCGATGTTGCGTTTGGCGTACATGGCCCCGCCCATCGGCTGCGTTTCGATCCAGACGGAGTTATAGCCTCCGCCCTCGACGAGCGCTTTGACGTCGCCCATGAAGGGGACGACGTTTCCTTGCGCAGCCCGCTCAGCGGCGTCGTAAAGCCGCTGGAGCACGGGATCGTCTGTTTTCAGGGTTACGCCGACCTGGGGCAGCGCTTGCGAGAACGCCGCGGCGCACCACAATCCCGCGGCGAGCCAACCGGTGCCCATGAAGACCAAGTGAATCAAGAAGCCCCGCCGATTGGTTTCACACTTCACGCTTTTCACTTTTTGACGGCTTCCAGATTACCTTCGCGGAACGCGGCGGCCATGGCCATGGGCACCTCGGCTTCGGCCAGAACGACCTTGGCGCGGTTGCGGGCGACGTTTGCCTTCATTTCTTGTTCCTTGGCCGTGGCCATGGCGCGGCGCACCTCGGCCTTGGCCTGAGCCACCCGAGTATCGGCCTCGGCCTGGTCGGCCTGGAGCCGCGCGCCGATGTTCTCGCCGACGTCGATGTCGGCGATGTCAATCGAAACGATCTCGAACGCCGTCTGAGCGTCGAGCCCTCGGGCCAGCACGGCCCGCGAGATGCTATCGGGATTTTCCATCACGGCCAGATGGGTCTCGGACGAGCCAATCGACGTGATGATGCCCTCGCCGACCCGGGCAATGATCGTTTCCTCGGTAGCCCCGCCGATGAGTCGCTCGATGTTGGTCCGCACGGTGACTCGGGCGCGCACCTTGAGTTCGACGCCGTTTTTGGCGATGGCCGACAGGGTGGTGCGTTTCGACTGTCGCGGGTCGGGGCAGTCGATCACCTTGGGATAGACGCTCGTCTGGACCGCTTCGAGGACGTCGCGCCCGGCCAGATCGATCGCCGCGGCGCGGTCGAAGTCCAGGTCGATGTCGGCCCGATGCGAGGCGATGATGGCACGGATCACGTGGGGAACGTTACCGCCGGCCAGATAATGGGCTTCGAGTCGCCGGGTGGTGATGCCCGTCTCGCGTTCCGATCCGATGCCCGCCTGGACGGCCATGATCTTGCCCTGGACGATGGTTCGGGCGTCGACCTGGCGGAAAGTCATGCCGACCAGGCTCAGCAAGCTGATGTTGGCCCGCGACATATAGGCCTGGAACCAGAGTTGCCAGTAGATGATTACGACGATGACCGCGACCAGGGCAAACAACCCGCCGGCCACGGCAATGACAACCCACCAGAAACCGCTGACGGCCAACAGGCAAGGGAATCCGAAATCCATGGCGTATTCCTCCTTCGAAACGCGACGGTTTTTTTCGACAGACGCCCGATAGCATAACGACTTTGGCGGCCGCCGAATAGCTCCCTGGAAAGATCGGTAGTGGGCCAGTTTGAACACACGGATTCTTGAACCCACGCTTGACCGCTCATGCAACCCCGCTAGAATAGGGGTATGGTTAG
>JAFGAY010000232.1 GCA_016933425.1 Pirellulales bacterium | reverse complement strand
GGGCAGCAACAGTGAGACTAAAACGCCGATAATCGCGATCACCACCAGCAATTCCACCAGCGTGAAGCCGCGTCGGCGTCCGTGATTGTTTTCCATGGGATTCATCCACTAACGCAGCCTTTCTTCCTCGGTCATAGGGCCGTCAACGCGCGCCCCGACCGCCATTTTCGTATAAATGATTCACGCAATTGAATGACAAGCGAGGCGAAACGGGGCCTCTTCCGCGTTTCCGATCGTTGTCGAAATCCGTCGGCTCAGAGGAGAATCGCCGCCGCCGACGGTATTTTCACCACCCCGCGTGTTTTCTTACGGTTGCGGCGCCTCGGGCAACACCGCGAACATGGGATACGTGATTCGTCCGGGGGGCCAACCAGAGGCACAGAACGAATACTTAATGGGTTTACCGGACGCGTCCTTGGTGGGAACCATCTTCCCGAACGCGCTCATGGAACGCAGACCATCCGGACCCTCTTCCAGAATGATTTCATAGCCCGTGTCGACGAAATCACCGGGTCGGGCAAAACGCGATACGATTTGGTCCACCACCCACTGCTGTTTGCCGGGTTTTCTTTTTTCGATTCGGTCGTCGACCAGCACCATGAGAAATACCTCGTCGCGGTAAGTCGCGAGTTTTATATGATACCAGTGTCTACTGCTGAATTTGTCGCTATTGAACGTTCGCACGTAATCGGCGCCGATCAGGGCCTTATTAACGGTTCCGACGGTGTAAACGCGGTCTGAATAGAATGGAACGCCTGAGCGCAGACCTCGGGTGTCGGAAGGCAAGGGGTCGGTGTGGCGGTCGAACGGTCCGATGGGCGTTCGGTTTCCCGACACGGCCCAGCGACGATCGACCGATGCGATCATTTGGTGCGTGGGCGAGCCGGATTTTGATTCCACATTGTTTTCGGCCGGCAAGCCGACGGGGAATTGTCTGACGAAATCATCGGACGACGCGGTGATGGTCTCGATGCCGGCGACCTCGTTCTTTTCGGTCAGGCGAATTCGGGCCGCCTGGCCTTCGCGAAGGCAGCTTATCCATGGGGCCGGGCATTCCGGCGTCGCCTTGGTGGTCACTTCAATTTGGCCGCCGAAGACGTGGGCCTCGGCCGTTTTATCGCCGTCGACCGAGACGCCAAAATCCGTTCCCAAGTCGACCACCGTGGCGGCTGGGGTCTCGACGGTAAATCCGTGAGCGCTTTCCGGCACCGTGGCCGCGAGCCGACCGACGGTGAGACGGCTGGCGTTGACGCCGCGAACTTCAAGGGAGGCTCGTTCCTCGAGGATGACCCGAGCGCCCTGGGCGAACTGGATTTCGACGAGTCCCCGTTCAAGCGTTACTGTTTGGCCCGCCGCGAGCCGAGTTCCCACCGACAAGGGATGGTTCGAGTCGCTGACGGTTCCCGTGCAGTCATAGGCGTGGACAATCGTGGCGACGGGGCCATTGTTCGCCGGGGCTTGGCCGGACTGGCGGAACGCGAGCAGGGCGAGGGCCAACGCCGGCAGGCCAATTAGCGCCACCAGCAGCCAGGCGGTCGAACCGGGCAGGAACGACGTTCCCCGTTGAAAACACTCACCCAGGAACCCGAGGATCGGCGTTCGCGACGCCGGGGAATCTTGTTCTGGCGGCGCCGCGCCAGGTTCCGATTCCTGGCGAATGCGCCATCGCAGCGCCGCGTAAAGGTTCATGTATTCCGCGTAGATTTTTCGTGCTTCTTTGTCGCGGCATATCCACACTTCGAGCTGGTCGCGCTCGGTCGAGGTGATGGTCTTTTCGTGCAAGGCGTGGATAAGCCTTCGGAGTTCGCCGTATTCTTCCGGGAGGCATGAACGGTTCATGATGGTTCCTCCCCCAAGGTCGCCTTCCGAACGCAATCGAACAACGAGTTGTGAATGCGTCGCAGGGCTTCGTAGATCGCCTTGACACTTCGGCCCAACTGACCAGCCACGCTTGCGGGCGTCGCGCCGAGTTGATAGCGACGTTCGATAAGATCCTTGTGTTTGGGTGGAAGCTTGTTAAAACAATCGGCCAACGCCTTGTATTGTGCGTCGAGCGATGGAGATTCCTCGATCACGGTTTCGTTGATCGCGTCGAGGAACTCGGGGCTGCACAAAACCGTGCCGTGGCGGCGGAGTTGTCGAAAGCTGCGGACCTTGTTCAGGGCGACCCGCCGCGCCCAGGCTTGAAAATTCGTACCCGGCATGTACTGATCGAATTTTTCCCATAGCGTCACCCCCACCTCTTGATAAATTTCGTCGGCGTCGGCGTCATTGGACGTGAGCGTTAAAAGATATGCGTAGATGCTCTGTCCGTGCAGCGTCCAGAGGCGAACAAATTCCGCCGTCGGTGGAGACTCAGGCATGTTGGGAGACGGGGCTTGAGGCCATGCGTTGGGAAAGGCGAAATGCCCTCCCTATTAGCCTAATTTGAGGATCGGCGCATTTTCCACAAAGAAGCGGAAAATGGCGTGTGGAGCCCCGATATCGGATAGGAGGCTCGCCGAAGACACCCCTGCCTGGGTGGTGTTTGGATTGCTGGGTCGCAACCGAATAATGTTCGTGCTTTACGGTTTTCCTTTGCTTTCCCTCTTTTGGGCATCTGTTTTCAATTGATTCCACGCTTTTTTAGCATATGCGCCGCTCAGTCGGACGAGGCGGCATTGGCGCGTGTCGAGGGTGGCGTGGCGTCCGTTGGGCGACTTGACCAGCAGGTAAGGGAGGCATATCGCCTTGACCTTCAGCGGCCGGCTCGGCGCCGGGCTGCGCCAGCGCACGCGGATTGGATCGTGGGGCGAAAGCAACTGGGAGTCGCCGTTCCATAGGAAAGAAGGATATTCGCAGACCACGTCGAGGATGGCGACCAGGTCGCCGCACCGGACGTCTTCCGCGGCGAGCGACTTCGCCAATTCGACGTTATCCATGATGGTGTTCTTGATTTTCATGATGACCCAACCGATAAGTGCGTTCTTCAGATAACTGTAGCGGGTGTGATGCGTATTTCGCCGCCACCGCGGGCTTCCGCCCGCGGCTATTATCCCAGGAAGGACGCTACACGCATCTGAAGACCGTACTAGCCGACCGTAGCGCGCGGCCAATACAAAAGGCCCGATGTCGAGGGGACACCGGGCCTTGGGGAGGGTTCTCAAGGCGAGACCGCGTGTCACCAGCGCAAGGGATAGCGTGGGGCGGCGTGGACCGCGAAGGCGGATGCGCTCCAGACTTGCCGTCGATTTGTGGGACTCAAGCGTTGTGCGGGCATGGCGTTCGTTCGGCTGAAAAAAAGGGCATATTTTTGGTTGCTTGTGGTTTCTGAATAATTTAGACGTTGGCATGTTCCGAAAGGTTCGCCGAAAAAACGCCACACTTCGGGTGCCATGGCCACGCTTGCGTGGCCATGCCGTGCATTCCTCTGTGAAACACATGTCCACGGCAAGCGTGGACATGGCACCCAAGCATGGCACTCAAGCACCCAAGCGCGCGGATCGTCAGAATTTTCCGTCGCGGCATTCGAAGTGGGTTGGCCGGGCAAGCTGGTGGCCGTCGCGCATCACCCAGTCGGCGATCCAGCGGATCATTTGCCGGGGATCAATTTCGGGCCGGCCGAGCCGTTCGTATCCGCGTTGGCCGTTGCTCAGCAGGGCGTCGGGGGCTTCGCTTCCGGTGAATCGAACCGGTTTGTTCATGAGTTGGCCGAACTGCTCGGCGAGGTCTCGAACGCGCAGCGTATCGGGTCCGACGACGTTTAGGATGGAGGCCGGCACGGTAGTATGTTCGAGCGAACGGAGGATCATGGAGCAGGCGTCGCCCTGCCAGATCACGTTCACGTATCCCATGGTCAGGTCGATAGGTTGTTCGTACCAGACTTTCATGGCCAGATCGACGAGGACGCCGTAGCGGAGTTCGTTGGCGTAATTGAGTCGCGCGATGACGGTTGGCGAGCCGAGAGCGGTTGCGTAGTAGGCGAAAACCCGTTCGCGGCCCAGGCAACTGGCGGCATATTCGCCGAGGGGTTCGGGCGGATCGGTTTCACGCGAGCCGCCTTGGTCGATTGGCGTGAGCGGATAGACGTTGCCCGTCGAGAACACGACAAACCGGGAACCCGGGAAGCGGCGCGCGACGATTCCGGGGAGGACGGTGTTGAGGGTCCAGGTCATGGATTCTTGGCCGGTTGTGCCGAATTTCATTCCGGCCATGAAGACGAGGTTGGCCGCGTTGGGGAGTGCGGCGACTTGACCGGGGTCGAGCAGGTCGCACCGGATGGTTTCGACGCCCGCCTGGTTCAAGGTCAGTTCGGATTCTGGTTGGGAGAAGCGGGAAACACCGACGATCCGCCGGTCGACGCCGGCGGCTTGGGTAGCGCGTTGGGCCATGACGGCCAGGGTTGGCCCCATCTTTCCGCCGGCGCCGAGAATGAGGACGTCGCCTTCCAGCGTTCGGAAGCATTCGACCAGCGACTCGGGCGGGGTGGTCAGCACGCGCTCGAGGCATTCGACGTCGGGGATGGAGTCGTGAATTTCAAACGTTTCGCTCATGGACCAGGTATATTCTCTTCTTCGCGTTCACTTTTCAGAGGAATTATTTGCGATCAACCGGTTGCACAAAGATTTTGACGTTATCCGCTTTCTCTAGATTGATGGGCAGACCCTCAATTAGATCCTCGCCGGTCATTGTTTTTGGCGGTTCGTTGTTGATGGTTACCTGATAGGAATCGGACGGCGAGACCACGTACCATTCGGTCAATTCGTTGATGCGTGGATAGTTGACGGGGAGGTGGAACGACTCGCGCCATCGCGGGAAGTCGAAACGCAGGCGGCCCGACCACGGCCGGTCGGCGTGGAACCAGACGCACAGCCCGCCGTCGTGCTCGACCGATCCCACGCAGAGGTCCTCGCGCCAGGGGGCGGTGACGACGCCGCGCGAGCACATTCGGGCAAAGAGCACCGACGTGCGGCCGAAACTTCCGTCGTGATAGTGGCGGTTGACCGTGCCGTCCTCGCGTTGGAACGACCACATGCGGGGAATGGTTTTGGCAACCCACTGCTCGACGCCTTCGACCGGATAGCGGTTGTACAGGACCATTGCGTTTTCGAGGAAATCGGCGAAATAGTCGCTGCTGCTTCGGTAGAAGAGGTCGTCCTTGTAGCGGGCGTCGTCGGTATAGTATTTCGGCAGGGCGGCGAGAGCTTTTTTGATGCGATCGCCGTAACGATTTTCGCCCGTGATCAAGTCGTAGGTGCAGTGCGAATTGCAGGTGTAGCCCCAATTGGTGTTGGCTCCTTTTTTGCGATCGCGCAGCCCGACGCTAATGACTTTGCCATCTCGGGGGTTGATGATGTTGGCGAACATGCCGTCGGGCATCTGTCCGACCTCGATCACGCGATCCAGCAGATCGCGGAGGGGTTCTTTATAGCGTGCCGCCTTGGCCGGGTCGGCCCGGGACGTCATGGCGAACATTTCGGCCAGGCCAGGGGTGATTTCGCCGCCGTGGTCGCGCAGGCGGAGTTTTTTCATCTTCTGGGGTGGGTTGTCGAAGAGGTAGTACTCGCCGATCCGTTCGGCCCACTCTCGGTATTTTTCGTTGCCCGTCGCCGCGTGCAGCCGCGAGAGCGTTTGGAGCATGGTGCCGCACACTTCGATGTTGCCGGGGAGCGGGCCTTGGGGCGATTCGACGTAGGATCGAGTCATCACTTCGTCGGCCAGTTCGGCCATGCGGTCGAACCAAGGATTGTCGGTGCCTAGGATTTCGCTAATGCGCAACAAACCATCGCGGCACCATTCCGAGGCTCCGAACGAGGAACGCTCGAGCGAGGGCTCTTCCTGAAGAAAGGTGAGTGTTTCAATATCCAGATTATCGGGCAAGCGGCCGATTCTTTCTGCGTGCTTTCGTTCGGTGGTCAATGCTTGCTTCAACACGCCGTTCATGGCGTCTCGGTTGACGAAGGCGGCGTCGAGCACGAGGGACGAATAGATATCGGCGGCCGAATTGGCGACGGTCCAAAAGGGTTTTCCGTCATATCGCTGTGGAACCAGGCCCGTCTCGGGGTTGATCTTTTTAAGCCACGCTGAGAGAACGCGGTCGACGCGTCGCAGTGCGTCGCGGTGGAGAATTGCCCGGGTTTCAGCCTGCCGCCAGACCTGGTCGAGGTTGTCGGCTCCATGGATCGTGTTTGGCGCAAAGACGCCGGCAATCGCCATGGCGAGAAAAACAATCAAGGATCGCGAACGCATGAGTTGCTCCAGGAATTACGCATCAAGTGGTTGGTTATTGTCCCGTTTGTGGAATCGCGTTAATCGGTCAAATCGAACACAAACGGTTCGTTATGTTCACGGACCTCGACTTGGAAGCCGCTGGTTTCGGGAAAGGTGTATTTTTCGGGAATCAGCGATCGGCTGCACATTCCCTCGGCGGCTTCCGCGGTCTTTTGCAATTCGGGATTTTGGTGTTCGGCGCACACGATTCTGACGCGATGGGTTCCGACGATCGCGCCGTCGGAATTGCCATGGGTCGAAAGGCGAAAGGTACCATCGGGTTGGATCAGACCAAGGGCGCGGGGGCCGATCTCGGGCTGAAAGGTAACGCTGCCGAATTTCAAGGGGACGCCTTTATAGGTTACTTTTCCCTCGACGGGCGCAACCGGTTGGCCGCCGCCGCATCCTGGCAGGATAAGGTACATGCTTGCGATAATCAAGCACGCACAACGGTATTTGTGATGTTGCGTCATTTTTACACACCTTGCAGGCAATCTATTTTCGCCTCGCCTTGAATAGGGTCGTCGTTCATCAAGGAGCCCCCTATGGACTTGTCCGGGAAAGACGTCTCTGGACAAGCTAGTAGCGGCCCCCCCTTCCAATTCGCGTTAGGATCCGCCCATAGCGCCGCCTTCCCGGCCGCCGGGCGCCTCGCCGCCATTGCTCGTGGCCAGTGCTTTGTAGACCGAGAATCCGACGTCCTCGCCGACAAAACGAACGCTGCCGTCGCCGAGGGTGAAATGGCAACCACCGGGGTGGAAGCTGCCAAAGGGGAGGTGATTCGGACCGACGTTGTCGGCAATCCGGTCGAGCTTCGTGTTGATGGGATAGACGACGGTTTTCATCGAAAACGAGGCGTAGTCCGTACTCGTCGAGAGCCATGCCCGGACGCTTCCTGGCGGATCTTCATATTTTCCCCCCATTAAATCCCGGTGGACGAATTCTCCGATGGCCAGGGTGTTGCTCAGACCGTCCGACACGTCGGAAATGCGCCAGCAGCTTGCCCAGGTGAAAAGGCCGTTTTCGGGCATGTCCCCCCGGGACGAGCAATTGACGACGTTGGTGGTTTCTCCGGGAAGCAGTGGATATCGTCCGCCCACGCCCATGTAGGTTCTCAGCGCGCCGTTGCCGTTATGGCTTGTAGGTTGATCATAGGCGATTTGTTCGAACGGCCATTCGGGGCAAATGTAGTTTGGAATGACGGTATAGCGATAGGTTTCGTGATACGCCGTGAGGGCGTCGAGATCGAACGCCTTGAATACCTCGCCTTGTTCCATGTACGGTAGTATGTAAACGAATAGTCCCGGCAAGCCGCTTGAGGTTGATTTGGGCATCTTGGGACAACCGGCCGGGAACATATTGTTGTTGGCCGAGGCGTAGCTGTGCAGGGCCAGTCCGATTTGTTTCATTCCATTGGCGCACTGGAGCCGCCGCGCGGCCGCGCGCGCCGCCTGCACGGCCGGCAGCAAGAGGGCGATCAGAATGCCGATGATGGCAATCACCACCAAAAGCTCAACCAGGGTGAATCCATGGCGTGGTGACGCCGAAGCTTTCGTATCAGGTCGGCCCGAGGCCGTCGGTTGAGCCATGCAATAGAACATCGTGGGTATCCTCGCTCGAAAAACTTGACCATCCGCCTTGCCAGCGGAACGTCAGTGTCGGGTCTGTTCCCGCTGTTCCATCGAGAACAGACCCAAGGCCACCGACCTATTTATTGCGAGTCCCCCCGACTCGCATTGCCTCCGCGGCGGCCTTCTACTTGCCTCGCCGCGTGTACAACACTCCGAAGACCAACCCCAGCGCCAGTGCGAGCATTCCCGGCTCGGGTACGACCAGGGCGATGCTATTTCCGCCATAGGCGAAATCGACCTGGTAACCATCGGGAAGCGGTCCCACTGTTGGAAGGTCGCCGACCAGCGTGCCATAGGTGGCAAACACGTAAGCCGGCTGGTCGAGCGGAACCGGTTCGGACGCGAGATCCGAAAACTGGAGCGATCCTCCGGTCAGGTTCAACTGGCCGGTCACCGCGAGCACGTCGATTTCGTCGGTGCTGCTGTCGAACTCGATGTCGAGCACGCCGGCCAAGGCTGCGTCGCCGCTGACGACGAGGGCGCCGATGCTCGTTCCGGGCGCGATCGTGCTTGCGGCCAGACCAGATACGTCGCCGCCGATTGTGCCGGTGCCCAAGAGCGAAGCGCCGGCTTGAACCTGAACATCGCCGGCTAGAGAGCCGGTGACCGACAGAGCGCCTGCCGCGACGTCGGTCAGTCCAACGTAGGTGCTGGCGCCGGCCAGGGTTAATTTGCCGAGGCCCGACTTAACCAGTCCGCCGTCAACCGTGTTGGCGGCCAGGGTGACGCCGGTGACCGTGGCGGCCGTTGTGGAACCACCCCCGACGAGGGTAACGGTGAGAACATCGTCCTCGGCATAGCCGGTTCCCGGATTCGTGACGGTGATTCCGGTGACCACGCCGCCGGCGACCGTGGCGACGGCCGTTGCACCCCGGCCGTTTCCGCCAGTGATTTGCACGACCGGCGGGCCGTAATAGCCTTCGCCTTCGGTGAATTCGACGTCGCTCACGCCCCAGCCGGTCAGAGCTTGCACTGGGTCGGAAATGACAACGTCATAGCCGTCGGTGTCGATGGCGCCGCCCTCGGCTCCGAGGAAGATGCCGCCGGCCGCGGAGGGCATGCGCACGAAGTGAGTGGCCGGATCGGCCGGATCGGTCGTGCTGGCGTTTGCCTTGAGCGTTCCGCCGTGGAAATTGAGGAAAGCCTCGCCGCCCGAGGCGGTGTCCGCATAGGTATACAGCAACGGCGTGACCAGCGTGCCGCCCGATTGCAGATTGAGGTACCCTTTGCTGGCCGGGTTGCGGCCGACCGAGGTGTACTCAGAAGATACCACATTGATGGTACCAGCGACTTCGATTTGTCCCCAGGCGCCGCTGTAGTTGCCACCTGCCCAGAGCACGCGATTGCAATTGACGGTTCCGCCCTTTTGGTTGAAGAGTGAGATTCCGTTGGTTGCCGCGCCCGCGCGAATGCCGTACGTACCGGTGGTAATTGTCGTGCCGGCCGATTGTTCGGCGACGCCCACCGAGCCGCTGGCCGCGCCCAGGGAGAGCCCATAGGTATTGAGCGAACCGCCGGCGAGATCGTAGTAGCCGTACGCTGAATTCGCCAGGCCGGCGTAAATGGCCGAGGTGGTGTTTGTTGTGCCGCCGGTTTGATGAACTGCTCCGATGGAAGACGCGGCCATGCCGAGTCTCAGCGCGTTGCCGACGGTGAACGTGCCGCCGCTTTGGTTGATTACCCCCGTGGCGCCAGATTCGTAGCCGACGCGGATTTCGTAGCCCGCCGTCGTGATCGAACTTGTGGAGCCGGAGAGGTTCACGGTTCCCAGCGCCCCCGAGTTTCGGCCCACGTACAAATAGGTGGTGGTGGAGTAAGAACCGCCATTGCTCACGTTCAACGTTCCCGAGCAGCCGGATCCGTAGCCCAAGCCAAAGCTTCCCGTCGCGAGCGATCCGCCGTTCACGTTGACGGTTCCCTGGTTGTCGGTACCTTCACCGATGTAGCACGTGCTGGCGGTGGTCAGCGATCCGCCAGTCAGGATGTTGAGCACTCCCGTTCCTTGGGTCAGCGGCGGGTCCAATGCTCCTCCCTGGTTGGCGCCTACATACAATTTTCCAATAGACGGCGCTGCAGAGCTGATGTCGGCATAGCTGTTGTTTTGGATGATGCCGTAATCGCTTGCACCAGGATAGGTATTGTTTGACCAATTCACGGGATTCGTGAAATCGTAATCACTGTTGTCGTTGTCGAAGTAATAATTCAACGCGTGGGCAGGCATTGCCAATAGGCAATAGACCAACGCGGAGAAACAGAGGATTTTCAGAAGTCGACTCATGAAGTTGCTCCTCGGTTAAATAGGGTAGTAATACATACCTGCGACATCTATGGCCTCCGCTCGTTTCTTTCGACGCGACAGGCATCTTCGGGATTGTCCCGGAGTATCAGTCGAATTATTTTTGCCATGAATCGCGTCTCGTTGACTTTATCTCCTCTTCACGCATGTTCACTCGGTTTACTTATTCCGCCGGATGCAAGCCAGGCTTGCCAGGCCGGCGAGCAGGGCGGCGATGATGGACGGTTCGGGGACGGGCGCGTTTGCTTCGCCTCCGGTGTGGTCGCCCCAGTTGGCGGCGAGGATGGCGGCGTCGGCCGCGTTGACCCAGCCGTCGTCGTTGAAATCGCCGACCGAGAAACCGCCCGCGATTTCCAG
>JAFGAY010000231.1 GCA_016933425.1 Pirellulales bacterium | reverse complement strand
GACCGTGGTTTCGACTCGGGTCAACCGGGCGGCTGGATTTTCAACCTGCTTCCCTTCATGGAACTCAATGACATCTACAACATACAGGCGGGCATGACGCCCATGAGCACTGCCCGGAAACAGGCCGCCAAGGCCATGATCGAAACACCCTTGGCGGGCTTGTATTGCCCATCGCGACGACAGGCAATGGTCTATCCCACTTACTACGGAACATCCTTCCAATACTCCGCAACCGTGAACACGGTTTCGAAAAACGACTACGCCGCCAACGGCGGCACGGTTTATAGTCATCCGGGTTACTTTGGCGGCGTTGCCAATTATTTTATAGGTAAGGGACCACGTAACTATGATGATGGCATAGGCTCCGTCGGTCAGGCCGAGTGGAAACAGCTCCGAGAGAAAACAACCGGTGTATTTCACGGCGGCTCGATGACCACGGTAGCCGACATCGAGGATGGCGCCAGTAATACCTACCTATTTGGCGAAAAAAATGTTGATCCCGACCATTATCTAACGGGAAATGGTTTCGGCGATAACGAATGTGCGTATATTGGCGACAATGAAGACATCGTGCGGTGGGGGGGCCCCGACTATCCGCCGGGCCAAGACAATCCCGGCTGGGCTCGCAGGTATTGCTTCGGCTCCGCCCATCCCGGCGCCATGAATATGTCCATGTGCGACGCCAGCGTCCGCACGATCGACTACAACATCGACCTGGAAATGCACCGACGGCTCGCGCACACGCACGACGGTTTGCCGGTCAATGTGGAATCGAACTGATTGCCCGGAGGCAATCGGTCGCCACCAGGCCGGACTTGCTCCAAAAAGTTCTTTCATGGCACGCGCTTGAGCCGGACCGCGGTTGCAATTAGCATGGAAAGATCGGGCCGGCCGTGTTTTCCGGCGGCTCGGCGGCGTTTTTCTTTCCACCGGGCCGCTCCATGCAGATTGCCGTCGTCCTTGCCGTTGTCGCCACCTTGTTTTTCGCCGAGAGCGGTCCGGCGGCGCCGTTGGCGGGGCACGTGGGCGCGCGGCTGGCGCTGGTCGTGCTGGCCGCGGCCATGGTGCCCGGGGTCGCGGCCGCCATCTCGAAGTTCGTCGCACGGCGAATTCGCCGATGCGACTCTGATGCCGTCGACGTCTCGCGCAACGACGGTCCGTCCCAAGCGCCGACCGATCCAATGGCGGTGTGCCGGCTGCAACGGGCGTATCGCCGGCTTCGGGGCTTCCATGTGTTGCTCTGGCTGGCCGTGGTCGTGGTCGTGGCTCAGGGGCTCGAATGGCCGCGAATCGTGCGGTTCAACTGGCGCCTGGCGCGAGTGCCGCTTGTCGACGAACTGCTAATCCTCTTGCCCGTGCTGCTGCCGCTGATTCTCTCCTGGGTCGCTTTTTACGAGGTCGACCGGGCCGGCGCCAGCGGACGCGCCGTTGCGGGAATCGCCGAACCAAAGAAGCCCCCCGCGCCGTTTGCCACGCGGCGCGCCTATCTCGACTTGCACGTGCGTCATTATCTGGCGGTGGTTTTGTTGCCGGTGGTCGGGCTTCTCGCGGTGCAGGACGTTCTTGGGCTGATTTTACCCAATCCACTGAACGACAGCGTCATGCCGGTGGTACTGATTGGAACGATGGTGCTGCTTATGGCCATTTTTCCGATATTGCTGCGCCGGGTTTGGCGGACCCGACCGCTGCCGGCCGGCGCGCTGCGATCGCGGCTCGAGACGATGGCCCGAGCCCACGGCCAGAGGCTGGGCGAGATTCTGATTTGGGAGACGGGCTCGATGGTGGTCAATGCGGCGGTGACCGGCTTCACGCGGCAATGGCGCTACGTTTTTCTGAGCGATGGGCTCCTCGAACTCCTGACCGAGGATCAGGTTGTGGCGGTTTTTGGGCATGAGCTGGGACATGTCCGCCATCAGCACCTCTGGCTCCGTGCGGCGGCCATGCTGGTTCCGCTGAGCCTGGGCCTTTACGTTCTCTACGCCTTGCCCGGCCCGATCGTCGCGTTGGGCAACTATCTCCAACGGTCGGGCCTCGACGCGGCAGGGAGCCCCCTGGGACTGCTGGCGCTGGTGGTCATGATTGCCTATGTATTGACCGTTTTCGGGTTCTATTCGCGGTACCTCGAGCACGAGGCCGACCTGTCGACCTGCCGGTATTTTCCGCCCGATATGGGGGTTCCGATGCTCTGTTCGGCCCTGGAGCGGCTGGCGGATGTCCACGGCAACCGGCGTTCGCGAGGCTGGCAGCACGCGAGTATTGCCCGCCGGGTCGATTTTTTGAGATCCGTCGAGCGCGAGCCGAAACTTGGGCTAAGATTCGATAGACGAGTTCGCCTGTTGGGAGGCATCGTCATCGCTTTATCGCTGAGCCCTCTGATTTGCCTGCTCTTGTGTTTCTGCCTGCTCGGCTGAAGCGTGGTGGCGAACCCAATCGGGAAGATCGCTACAGACTGCCTTACTTTTCCAGAATCCGCATTTTATGCCCTATATGGCCTCCACCGCGGGGCTGCGACGTGACGATTTTGGGCAAGGATCGCGATCCTGGGGTTTCAAAGCGAACCCTCGTCTGGCAAGCCGGCCAAAGGCGCCTTGTTCAAGTTCTTACACAACTTCGACCGATGGAAACGGCCATGATTAACACGACCTTGCACCATCGGCTTTTCAATGCGCTCGAAGAAAACGTGCATTTGAGGGGCCGACAGTTCTTCCTGGAGGCCGAGCGGGGACGCATCACGCTGCGGGGTAAAGTCCACACCTACTATCAGAAACAGATGGCGCAGGAAGCAATCCGCCATTTGGACGGCGTGGACGAAATCAGCAACGAGCTGGAAGTCCTCCAGGTCTGAATACGGAAACTATCGCCGGGGCGGGATCGCTCGTGCCGCTTGCTTGCGGTCGCGGTTCGGCCAATACGAACGGATCCGCGATCGTCCGGGAGCGGCCCGTCGTCCATCGACGCCACTACCTCGGCTGCGACGGGGTGCTGCCCATCACCGCTTCGTGCCGATCTTCATAGGCCGGCAACCGATCGTCGAGCCGACACGTCTCGAGCACTTCGCGATTG
>JAFGAY010000230.1 GCA_016933425.1 Pirellulales bacterium | reverse complement strand
GCGGTCGGAGAATGGGGCCACGCGACGGCGGATTTCGGACGCCGCGGCCTCGGGATCGGGACACGCATCAAGATAGCAGCTTGTTTTCAACTCCGTGTTGCAGACGTCCGGTTGCATCACGAGGCCGTCGATGCCGTCAAGAAACGACAGGGCCACGTCGCGCGAATATTGCGACAGAAGCATGTCGCGCCACGCGGCCATGGGCCGGGAGTCTCCGGCCAGCGGGGCAAGATGGATTTCGGTCCCCACCTGGCACAACACGGCGTCGGGCTCGGGAAGCCCCTCGTCGGCGATGCCGGCGATCACCTGCTCCAGGCGGCGGCCGGTCGAAAGAATGAGATACAATCGCCCGGCGGCCCGCATCCGACCGAGCCATGCTGCAAGTCGATCGAGCGACTTGCGGTCGCCGGTGAGCGTGCCATCAATATCGGAAGCCAGCACCCAGCTCACACAGTCGCCTTCCATGGCTGCCGCTCGTCGATTTTGTCATATTCCTCCGCGCCGGCGGCGTCAAAGCGGATCATCGACTGATCGAGTCCGCCGAGCGATCGCAAGAGTTGTTGGGCAATGCCCGTCCACGTGAACCGCGCGCGGGCTTTTTGCGAACCGTGTTTGGCGAGTTGGTCGGACACGCGGCGATGGGCCAAAACGGAAGCGATGGCATGGCCGAAGGCTTCCGGGTCGAACGGATTGGCGTAGACGGCTTCGAGTCCCCAGGTCACTTGTTCCCAGAGCCCGCCTTCGGTTGTGACCACGGCCGGGGTGCCGCACGCCATCGCCTCGACGGCCGTCATGCCGAACGGTTCGTAGCGGCTGGAAAGCGCGAAAACGTCGGCGGCCCGATAGTAGTCGGCCAGCGACTCGTCGGGAATGAAGTCGCGGAAGAGAACGCGATCCTCGATTCCCAGTCGAGCCGCGAGTTGCTTAAGTTCGACGATCTGTTTTCGTTCGTCGTCCGAGGGCTCGGTCGATCCGACGGCCAGCAGCAGCCGCGCGTCGTCGATTCGTTCGAATACCGTCGGCATCGACCGGAGCAGCAGGTCGTATCCCTTGTTTTTCGCCATGCGACCCAGCGCGAGAACGATGCGTCCGGTGAGCCCCAGCTCGCGTTTGATCGCCAGGCGCGAGGCTCGCGAGACGGGAAAGAACCGCATGTCGTCGTAGCCGGGCGGGATAACGCGGATTTTGTCGCGCGGGACGTCGTATTCGCTTTCGATCAGCAAGTCGCGTTGGGGCGGCGTGGTGGCCACCAAGAGGTCGCATTCGTCGTAGACGACCTTTTCCTCGCGGATACGGCGGCGGAAGTTGTAACGGCGCTCCAATTCGTCCGAATCGCCGTCCATGTTGTCGCGTTTCCACGCGCCGATCGAGTGGGGCGTGTGGACGTGGGGAATGCGAAGGTAGTTGGCCAATGCCTGGCCCGCCAGGCCCGCGTCCCAATAGTGGCTGTTGATCAGACCGTAGTCCAGGCCTTTTTCCTCGAGGTATTCCCGCGCGGCGGCAACCCACTCGGGAATGTCGTCACAAAGCGTTTCCTTCGGAATGAACTCGTTTCCGCCGCAAGGAAATCGAAGGATGCGAACCCGGGGCGCCACGTGTTCCCAGCTCCGCTGCTCCTCGAATCGCCGAGTGAGGATGTCGACATGATAGCCCATTCGGGCAAGGCATTTTGACAGTTCCAACACGTAGACGACCTGGCCGCCGGTGTCGGGTTTTCCAAACTCGGGAAACGCCGAGACGTATCCATGGGTCGAGATCATCATGATCCGTTGGCGTTGAGTGGGGGACATGTTTCGCCTCCTTTCGGGAGTGATTTGGTTTCTCCTTTGTATTCAAAAACGCCTTGTGCAATACATGAACTTTAGGCAAGGGGTCCTTCTTCTCCGGGCAGGACCGCCTTTTCCAGATAATCAGCAAGATTATCTTGGTTTTCCGGGTCCAGGTCGGGCATAAGGGCCGTCGCTGATTCAATGGCCTCGGCATCCATCATCGCCGCGATGCGCTGCAAGGTGGCCAGAATCATGGTTCGTTCCCATTCTTCGATTCGCGCGAGTTCACGATGGAATCGCTCGTGAAGAGGCGAGTGGGTTTCGTGAAGCAACGCGGCGCCGGCTTCTGTGAGTTCGACGTGAACGCTTCGCCGATCGCGGCTGCCGCGAGTTCGCACAACCAGCCCGCGCCCTTCGAGACGGCTCAAAATGCCGGTTACCGTGGCTTGACCCAGGTGGATCTCGCGAGCCAGAGCGCCAACCGTGGTCGGTTGACATCGCTCGATGGCGCGAAGCGCCGCCAATTGAGGGACCGTAAGCCCACACGTCTTGAGCAGCAGTCGAGAATGCAGGTCGATCGCCCGAGTAATGCGCCGCAAAGCGCCAATAACCTGATCTTCGAGACCGAGAATGTCGGACATGGTAGGGAATCTGTAAAGAATTGCCGTCGGAATGATTCTGATCAATTATTTTCTATAAGAATCATTATTTGTCAACATGCCTCGGCCGGTTGACGCCTAATTATGGAATAATAGTAGATAAGCAGGGCTTTAATTGTGATAATGGGCAATTTAGAGGATATTACATTGGGGGGGAAATATATATAGCATACAAAATACATATTTGTTGTTCACCAATAATACCCACGGAACAATCTCTTGAAGAAATTATTATGTGGGTGATAGGTACACCACTATGGGAGTGGAATGCTTGCCAAGCAGTGGTGCTTTTTGGCGATTTACTTCGTCGAATCGAGCGATTCGGGATCGGCGTGAAGATAGTGGCAGGCCTTTAGAAAGCCGGCGGCGGACCAGGCTTGAAATGCTTTGCCCATCGGGCGGCCCGTCTCGGCGTGGTGCCACTCATTGAATTCCCACTCCTGCTCCTGACCTTGGCGGCAGAGTTCGGCCAGTTTGACCAGTTCGCGGCGGGCCAGCCCGGTCATTCCCAGTTTGTGGACGTAGCGGACCCAGAGACCGCCGATAAAAGGCCAGATGCCGCCGTTGTGGTAGTGGTTTGGCAGGTTAAGCAGGTTTACGGTGAAGTATTCGCGCCATTCGGGATCGCCCGCCTGAACGGGCGGATAGAGATTCTTGACCGGCCACGGATCGTTGACCCCGACGCCCCACATGAACCGGAAGGTCATCATGGCCCGCTGAGGATCGACGACGTTCATAATAAGAGCCAGGAGGTTGGCATAGACGTCGCATTTCCAACTGTAATTGAACGGCGAGATCTGCGCGACCAGATAGCGGGCGTCGCCCAGGCCGAATTGCACCTCGGCGAAACTCGGAATTCCCTGGGTCGGCTCGGGGTTGGTCGACGGCCAGAAGCTCCGCACGATGACCCGGCGAACGTGGGCCGACAATCGCTGGTAGTCGTCGGCGCGCGACTCGTTGCCCAGATGGCGCAGGATGTCGCCATAAGCGGTGAGGCAGCGTTGCCAGAGCACCTCGTCGTAGAGCACATGGTAGCTGCGCGCGAACAGGTCGGTCCAGTCGCCCGCCTCGGGCACTTCGAGCAGACCGCAGTTATTCGAGTCGTGGGCCGAAAGCCAATCCATGGTTTTTTGGAGTTGAGGAGCGTATTGCTCGGCAATCGACCAATCGCCGGTCGCCGTCGCGTGGCGCCAGACGGCGATCACGAGCCATAGTCCGCTGTCGATCGACGTGATGCCGCCGACGCCGCCGTACTCGGGCGTTTCGCCGTCGATGGTTACGTGGCCGGGAATCTGGCCGGTTGGCGACTGGTGGTTGAGGATGGTCCGCAGGGTGGCAATCTGGCATCGGGAGACGTCCTCGTCGTCGAGGTCGAGAGTCCAGATGGTTGTTTGCGAGCCATCGCGAGTCCAGACGGCTCGATAGTTTGCGTCGGTGCCGTAGACCCGATTGTCATCCAGGGAACATGCCGTGAAACCCTTGGGCGTGATGTTGCGGCGCAAGGCGTCGAGGGCCTTTTCATAGGCCAAGCGGAGCAGGTCTTGCTCCTGGGCGTCGAGTTCGCGGTATTCGCTTGGATCGAACAAAAGGCGTTTGGCCATGTTGTTTTCCCCATGTATGGCTGAAAAAAACGTTTGCCGCCGGGGCGCAATCCGTCAGTGTGCGGCCTGCGGCTTGGCCTGGCCGGGTAGTTTACCCGCCAGAAGGTCGCCGAGGGGGCGAGTCGTCACGAATTGCATCAGAATGATGTGAATCACGGCCGTGATCGGCACGGCAAGGACCATGCCGATCGGTCCCCAAAACAGTCCCCAGGCGGCCAATGCCAGGAGCACCGTGACCGGGTGCATGTCGAGACCCTCGCCCATCAACTTGGGTTCGAGTATGTTGCCGATAATCGTATGGACGAGGCCGGGCAAGACGATGACTCCCACGATCATCCAGGGCTGATCGGAGAATTCGGCCACGGCCACGGGAATCGGCAATAGCGTGGCGACGACCGAACCGATCGACGGGATGAAGTTCAAAAGGAAGGCCAACATGCCGAACAAGCCCGCCATGGGAAGGCCAAACGCCCAAAGAATGAGCCACACCAGGACGCCGGTGGCGACCGAGATGAGGAATTTGGTGGTGATGTAGCGCCGGACCGCGCTTTCGATCTCGGCGTAGATTCCCGAGGTTTCCGGCGGCGACCGCCGACCGGCCAGGAGAAACACGACGAAAATGATCACGAGGAAGCCGAGCGACAGAAGATTGGTCGCCGTGCCCAACATGCCGCTGACCAGCGACGGGAGCTTTGCCTTGAGTTCGCCGATCAGCTTCGTGGTCACCTCGTTGAGAATCTGTTCGGCGTCGCCTTGGACGACGTCCCACGCCTGGAGTTGGGCGACCCCGTCCTTGGCCAGGGTGGAAAAACGGTTGGTGTAGTCAACCGCCCTGGCATTGATCTCCAGGGACGCCGTATAGAGCAGCAGCCCGAAGACGAACATGACGATCAAAACCAACAGAAGAGCCGCCGCGATGGCCAGCGACCGGGGAAAACGCCATCGGGCGACCAAAAAGTCGATCACCGGCGAGACGATGGTCACAATGAAGATCGCCAGGACGAAAGGCACCATCACCGGTTCGGTATAAATCACCGCGACCGCCAAGGCCACCGTGGCCAAAACCATGAGCGACCCGGTCGTCAGCCAGGCCCTTTCCTCGCTAAGTTTGGTGTTCATTGCCATGCCCAACGGTTTTGGATGATAACCACGTCCCCAAAAAATTCATGCCGGACGGTGTGTCGAAACATGTCCACGCAAGCGTGGACCAATCGCCCGGCAACCCGCAAGGAGGGGTCGATTATGGATGATTGCAGAAAGGGGAACGGACGGCAACCCTAGAAATGGGATTTCCCCCCTGGTTCCCCATGGAATCGAGTCGCCGAAATAAGGCGTTCTACCGTTCGGCGTAGCGCCGTCGGCGCGGAAACGCCAGCATGGCGGCCGATAGGATGGCGAGAATCGCCGAGCCTGGCTCAGGCACGCTTTCCGCTTCGTTGGCAACGCGGCCCCAGTTGGCGGCCAGGATGGCCGCGTCGGCGGCGTCGACGCGGCCGTCGCGGTTGAAGTCGCCCATGTCCCACGAAGCGTGGTCCTGGCCCCAGTGGTTTGCCAGGAATTGGGCGTCCGTTTCATTCACCTCGCCATCGCGGTTGGCGTCGCCGGGAATTGGGGCAATTGCGTCGAAGTAGGCCTTGGCGTCCCATTCGAAGGTGTAAACCACGGATGCGTCGTACCCGACTTGTTCGACCTGGTAAAACATGCTGATCACGCCGTCGCTTTTCCATCGGTTGATGTCGAGCGTCGGTTCCCACCAGCCCATGTTGTCGGTGGGCAGATCGATGAACTGCCAGTCGTCGCGGTTGGGCGATTCGCTATAGGCGATCGTAAGATTCAAGCCGCGCTGCCAGTCGGTGAACGCCACGATGACGCGATTGTCGTCGTCGACGGCCACGATGGGTCGAGTCATGCGATAGTCTCTGAGTTGACTTTCGGGCACGCGCTGGCTGATGCCCTCGGCGTTGGTGTTCTCGGGTTGCCGATCGGTGATTTGCGCGGTTCGCCAGGCGTCGCCGTCTTGCCAGGCGAGCATGTATTGGCGGAGGTGGTCGCCCTCGGCCGCATTGGGCGCCCACCACGAGGCGACGTACGGCGTGCTGTCCGGTCCCGTGGTCATGTACGTTTGATTGATCAAACTGCTTCCCTCCGGCAGGATCACCACGGGCGTCGCGTTCGATTCGTCGATGGCGTGAATGCCCGAGCGCGAGTAGCGAGTTCCGTCCTGACAATACCAATCAACTCCTTGATTCGGGGACCACGCATACATGATGTTGTGGTTGGACTGGTAATCTCCAAACGGTGTTGGCGAGTCGCTGCCGGTTCGCCAGGTCCACGTCAGTCGCCAATTTCCCTCGGCGTCGAAAGCGGCGTAGTTCGTATAGGCATTGACGCTAACCAGGGTGTCGCCAAAATAGTCTCCGTCGATCAGCGGCGGATTGCTTCCGGTGCCGGCGTGGACCGCGTTCCACGCATTCGCGGCGTTGTCCCAACGAACAAGCTGCATGTCGCCGTTGCCCGAGCTGCCCGTGCGGTAGGAAAACAACAGGTCGCCGTTGCCGGGAATGTTGTAGAACAGAGGGTAGGTAACTCCGCTGGTGTGCGGCATTTCGTAGCCGATGCCGCCGTGAGGACTTCCCACGTCGCCGAAGAGCACGAACGGATCATCGTTGAATGTGGACGTTGTCGTGCGGCTGTAGAGCATCGTGTTGTTGTGCATTCCCCACGAAATGTGCACGTAGCCGTCGCCGTCGACGCCGATGCTGCTGACGTCGTGGGAATCATCGACGTTGTAGGCCTCGAAATCCGTGCGTCGCAGATGCCAGTCGGACCAGCCCGCGGCCGTTTCCTTGCGGCGTCCCACGACGAGTTTCTCGTCGGCGTCGTAATACGACACGTATTGATATCGCTGGCCGCCGGGGGCCTCGACCGTGGTGAGCGACTGTTGCTTGAAAGAGGTCGCGTTGACTTTCGACGCGGCGTAACCGAGTTCGTCCGTCGATGAGCCGATTTGCCGGATGGGCGTGATGGTCATGTAATCGCCCGGATTTTCGTCCGCCATGGCCATGCCGCCGAGCGCGGACATGAGAATAGCGACGCCGGTAAAACCGATTCCAAGGCATTGCCGCGTTTGCGAGGGCAAACGTCCGCGGCGGATCCCGCGCCAGGCGGCCAGAAACGCCGCTGCGATGGTTCCCAGTATAGTAGCGCTGGGTTCGGGCACGCCGATATCGTCTTGCGGAGGAGCCGACTCGGACCACTGCGTGATGACAATATCGTCCAACGAAAAGCTTCGATGCTCGGTCGATGCAACGTTGCCGGCGAGGGTGTCGAAAACGAGCCATTGGCCGATTTCGGCGGCGGCGGTTTGCCAGCCAAGGCCCGTGGCCGTGAACGAATGGATTCCGTCGGAGACGGTGGCGTCGTAGCTTTGTGTTTCCGGGTCGACCACGATGGTGAAATCGTAGACCTGGCCGGTCGTGACGGCAACGTCGGACGCCACGTTTCCGTCGGCCGTTCGCGCCGCCCCGTCGCGATCGCCGTCGTAGAACGTCCACACGCCGATGTCCTCGGGATTGGCAATTTGGGTTTCGCCGGGTTCGCTAGCGCCGCCGTAGCAGGCCACGGTCCACGTCGAGGTCTCGTCGGCGTGGTAGCCGTCGTCGATGTTGGAGAATTGATAACGGTCGTCCGCGTGGGTGAAATCGACGGCGGTGAGGTCCTCGTCGATGCGAACGGAAAATTCGATTGAGTGCCGCTTGGTCCAGTTGATGCCAACGTCGGCGGACTTGTAGCTTCGCGTCAGGCCGGTGGAAGTGGCGCTTTGCGTATGCGCGGCATCGACGTCGAGGTAATATCCGCTCTGGCCGGGCTTCATCTCACTAAAGCCGGAATCCGTGGGCGTCATGACGGTGGCCGTGGCTGTGGTGGGATAGGCCGCTTGGATTCGCCAACTGTCGTTCCATCCATTGCCCCGCGCGCCGAGATAGCCGTCGACCTGGCTGAGCGAGTTTCCCGCGTCGAAATGAGCCTCGACGGTCGATAGGTACGTCCGGGCGCCGCGAGTGCTGATTCCGTCGAACCAAGCTCGCTGGTCGGCAAGGGGGTCATTTGGCGGCGCCTCGACGACGATCGAGAACTCCGTGACGCCGGTAATCGTGCCCAGCAGCTTTTCGCACCCCTGCACGCCGGTGCCCCCGTCGTCGAAAAAGATGTTGTCGGCCGTGGCATAGCTGCAGTCGATGAGTGAATTGCCCGACAAGGCGGCGCGAGTATACCACCAGCTATTGGCGACAAGAGCCGGGTTCTTGGCCCAGTAAACAGCGTATATCTGGTATTCCTCCGCGGCGTCCAAGCCCATGACGGTCATGGTCAGTTGGGGCGGGGCATGACCATCCTTGCCTTCCAACGCCGTGGCGTTGATTGCCTTGGTGCTGTTGTATTTGTTGTACCAAAAACCGGTTGCATCCGGCCCGAACCACGACTCCACCGTGGTGTAGACATTGGCGTCGGTGGGCCAGATGTTGTGGTCCGCCGTGCTGAGGACGTAGGCATCGACGTAGGAATTACCCAGCATTGCCGAGGCGTAGTCCGAATAACTGGGCGTCTGTGCGCGTGCGCTCAGGGCGCTGGCGAACAGGATGAAAATCGCTAATGGTGTTTTCTTCATGGTGTTTCTTGTCGCGCCGTCACATATGGACAATTGGCACAACGTTGGGGGTGTTTGGCCAGTAGTTTCCAAACCTTGCTCCACCGGGACAAGCCCGGTGGGGAAAATGGTTACTAAAGCCACGGTCAGGTAGTTTCCAAACCTTGCT
>JAFGAY010000229.1 GCA_016933425.1 Pirellulales bacterium | reverse complement strand
CCCGTTCACCGAGGAACCGTTCACACGCCGTCAGAATCCGCCCGCAGGCGTGGCCGTCGCCGTAGGGGTTTACAGCGTTGGCCATCTTTGCATAGGCCGTCCTGTCGGTCAAGAGCAGGGTTGTCTGTTCGACAATAGTCTCTTCGTCCGTGCCCACCAGTCTGACGGTTCCCATCTCAACCGCTTCGGGTCGTTCGGTGGTGTCGCGCATCACCAGCACCGGTTTGCCCAGGCTGGGCGCCTCTTCCTGGACGCCGCCCGAATCGGTTAGCACCAAGGTGGCCCGGTCCATCATGGCCACGAACGGCAAATAGTCGAGCGGTTCGATCAGGTGGACGTTTGGACGAGAATTAGCCCCGAGCAAGCGATGGACCGGCTCGCGGACGTTGGGATTCAAATGAACTGGATAAACAAAATGGGTGTCGGGAAATCGTTGGGTCAAGCGGGCGATGGCCCGGCAGATTCGCTCGAACCCATCGCCGAAATTCTCGCGGCGATGGCCCGTGATCAGAACAAGCGGCGTACGGTTGTTTTCTTCGCGTTCGTAACACGGCTGGAGGCACTCGGGCAAGCCGACGACGCGCGGCGGATTCGCGCGGACCTTATCGACGGCGTGAAGCAGGGCGTCGATGACCGTGTTGCCGGTGACGAAGACGTTTTCCGGGGGAATGTCCTCGCGGAGAAGGTTTTGTCGCGACGTTTCCGTGGGAGCGAAATGGAGATCGCTTACCCGCGAGGTGAGAACGCGGTTGATTTCCTCGGGAAACGGCGACCACTTGTTGAACGTTCGCAGGCCCGCCTCGACGTGGCCGACGGGTATGTTTCGATAAAAGGCGCACAAGGCGGCGCAGAAAACGGTCGTTGTGTCGCCCTGAACCAGCACGAGATCGGGACGGATCGCCACGAGATAATCGTCCAGGGCGGCGATTGCGCGAGACGTCAATCCGGCGAGCGTCTGATTCGGCCGCATCAAGCCGAGATCAACGTCAGGCGCGACGTCGAATACCGCGAGAACCTGATCCAATAGCTCGCGATGTTGGGCGGTCACGCAAACGTGCGGGTCCAAATCGGGGTGGTCGCGCATCGCCAGCACGAGCGGACACAGCTTGATCGCTTCGGGCCGTGTTCCGAAAATGAACGAGACGCGTTTCGGAAAGCTTCTTGCCGGCATGGATGATTACCTGGGATTCGTAATGGTCTGCTAAAGGTCCGAATTCCAGTCGACATGGTTCAAGGAATGACATGATTCATTGCGTCTTGCTGGACTACTTGATGGTTCGGGTAACCTCATAAAGCGCGTCCGCGTATTCCTTGAGTTGTTTTCGGGCCGCCTCGGATTCTTCCGCCGAGGTCTGGATCATGACTTTGACGATCGATGGCCAGGTATCCGAGTCGGGATAATCCTCGCGGACCCGGCGCAGTCCCGCGTCGTCGCACATCACGGCGTCCTCGAACTGGAACCAGAACAAGACGAAGATATGGTTGCCGTCCTTCTCGAAAGAAGCCAATCGAGCGATTACCGAACCGCCGTCCGACGTATTCAAGGGAAAATCCTCGGTGCTCATCGTCGCCCAACCATTCATCTGGTAACAGCGTTCGGGCGTGTGCGGCACGATGCGCCAGAATTCGTCGAACACCGCGCAGTGCAATGTCAGGTCTCGCTTGGTGACTGAGTTGGTGTAAGCACGGCTGACAACTTCGTGGGCGTTGACTCCCTGGAAGAGCTTGTCCTCCATGGGAGTCTCCTTGCCTTTCCAGGAACCTATTTCCATGGGAATAATCGTGATTGACTTATTGGGAAGGCGAACCGGACGATTGACGCCGCCTCTGCCGGTGGCGTACCATCCGCCGACAAAAAGCAAGACCACCAGGATGCCCGCGACGGCCAGTTTGACGGGGGTTGAATTCATGGGCATGGATTTTCTCGTGCTGATTCAGGTAAGACCGTAATTATCGAGAGCCGTTCGATGTCGTGGTTCTCGTCTATTTCGGATAAGGATTGGGTTTGAAGGGCTCGTTGTCGTCGCACGGCTTTTCGGCCGACTCGCCGCCGGCCGGATGATTCGAGGTCTCGTTTTCCATGGCCAACATCTGGAGCTTCAACTCGAACGGTTCGATCAACTCCATCAATTGTTGAATGTCCTGGCAAGCGGAATGTTCGTTCCGTTGGCCGACAACAAAAACGTGTCCCACGAGATGACGGTTGATGGTCAGGGGGATCTCGACGTGCCAGCGGCAGCTCCCGCCGGCGCGCGAGGGCCGTTCCCAGGATGCGTGATAGGCTTCGGCCATTGTCGGTATGTTAACGTCCAGGCGGATTTTGACCAACCGCAGCTTTTCGGCCGACTCAACGAACGTGGCCCAAAGCAAGTCCCATTGTTGATTTCCCTGCAAATGGATGCTGGTTTGCCACGCCGTGTCGCGTCGGGCGAAAATGGGAGAAATCAAGGTGCGTCCGATGCCGCGCAGCCGCGTGCCGACCAGCAGGAGCTCGACCCGGCCAAAAATGCCCGTCGCGATGAAAATGCCCACGACTCCCAGGCATGTGATAACCATGATGCGATCATCCTTGAGGACCAGCCCCACGAGGGTGGCGACGGCGAGAACGGCGCAGCAAACGGCCACCCAACCGAGCACTTTGCGATTGCTGCCCAACAGATTCATCAACCGGTGATGGAGATGGGCGCGATCGGTTTCATAAACGCTTCGCCCGGTCAATTTCCGTCGCAGGATGGCGGCCACCGAATCAAAGAACGGGATCGTCCAAACCGCCAGGGGCGCGGCCAGGAGCACGGTGCCGGGTCCTTTCAACGAACCCCCGATGGCCAGCGCGCCTACGACCAGACCGATCAACATGCTTCCCGAATCCCCGAGAAACATGCTCGCCGGCGGAAAATTAAAACGCAAAAAACCGAGAAGGCTGCCCACGAACACCATGGCGATGATGGCCACCCCTTGGTTGGCAACGGCGGGCGAGGCCATGACCACGGCCATGGCGGCAATCGTGCAGCTGAGAATAATTCCGAGGATCGTGGCCAGGCCGTCGATTCCGTCGAGAAGATTCAAGGCGTTGATTGCTCCGAGCAGCCAAATCAGCGTGACCAGCCACGCGAATGGTCCGAAGGAAATGACGCAGCCGAGAAAATCGATGCGATCGATCGTTAGCCCTCCGGCAATCAACACCAACGCGGCCGCTGCCTGTCCCATCAGCTTGTACTTGCCTCGCAGTCCTTTCGAGTCGTCGATCAGGCCGACAATGACAATGATCAATCCCGCGAGAAGCAAGGCGGGAAGCTCCTTGTAGCCTTCGCGCAGCTTCGTCGACATGTCATGTGACTTGCCGAACGACGAAAGCGTTTCCGCCGGGGCTTCCCGGCCGGCTAAGTTTTTTTCGCCGGACGACGGCAATCCATCACTCGGCCGACCGGCGGGCGACGCCGTGTGCTGTGCCGAATCAGCCTCGGGAAAATCCGCAGACGCGATTTCGGGGGTCGCGGTCTTGGGCAAGGCGTCTTTGCTAGGCGAAAGCCAGAGCGTTCCCAGGATGACCGCCGTGGTCAAGTAAATGGCCACGCCGCCGCCCAAAGGTATCGCGCGGCCGTGCAGCTTCCGATGACCGTCGGGATCATCGGTCAACCCAATTCTCGGCGCAATCTCACGGATCAGCGCGGTCAGTCCGAGACTGACGAGACAAGCGAGCAAAAAAACGGTTG
Organism: Pirellulales bacterium; assembly: GCA_016933425.1. Classification (GTDB taxonomy): domain Bacteria; phylum Planctomycetota; class Planctomycetia; order Pirellulales; family Thermoguttaceae; genus UBA11386. The sequence continues at coordinate 1,427 of JAFGAY010000229.1, read as the reverse complement.
GCTCTGATCCCATGGTCGTGACGATTCATGCTGTTGACCGCGTCCGAGGATAATAATGTCCGGGCATGCCTGCCGCGCGGCGGTGTTCACGCGGAGGCAGGCGTGGGCTGGGCCACCGCGTCGATGACGCCGTATCCATCCTCGCTGGAACTGGTCACGACGGCCTCGATGTTCGTAACGCCGAATGCCTCGAGAATCTCGCACGCGGCCGTTACCTTGGGGGCGCGGCTGAAATCGCGGAAGACCGAGAGCACCACGGAGTCGACATGTTGGCTCACGTACCGCGAATCGGCCACGGGCAGGATCGGGCTGCCATCGACGATCACGAAATCATACCGTTCACGAAGCGCGTCAAAAAGCCGCTTGTCGCCGCCGTTGGCCAGTGCTTGCAGGGCGTGCCGGTCGCAGCGGCCGGCCGTGATCACCTCCAGGTTCGCGAGGCTCGTCGCCTGCGGCAAATCCTCGATGGCGCTTTCACCGCACAACGCTTCGCTCACGCCCGGATGCAAGGGCAGTTGGAACGCCTTGTCGATCGCCGGTCGGCGGAGATCGAAATCAACCAGCACGACCCGCTTTCCGGCCCGGGCAAGGCTCATGGCCGCCTGGGTGGCAAGAGTCGTCTTTCCTTCACCGCTAACGGCGCTGGTAATCAGAACAATGCGATTTTGATCCATGGCTGCGTTGCGAAGCAGCTTGGCCGCGATGCCGTCGATCGACTCGGCAAGCCGGATGTTCCACTGCTGGTTTTTCTTGTTCGGCGAGTTGAGGTGTTTGATTGCGCGGCCCGGTATCATCGGCACCGAGCCCATGACGGGCAGACCAAGGCCTTTCGCGACGTCCTCCGACGAATTGATGCGTTGCTTGCGAATGTCAAGGAAAACAAAACTCGCCAAGGGGAGCGAAAGCCCAGCCAGCGATGCAAAGACGGCCAAGGCCGCGTTCAAGGTGAAATTATCGTAAGCTGGCGGTACCTCGGCCCGGTTGAGCAATCGTATCCGGGGCTGCGATTTTGTCTCGACCTCGAGCGATTGCTTTCGAGTTGCAATGTCATTGACCACGACCTGAAGATTATCCAACTCCATCCGCATCATCTCCAAGTCAACGGAAGACTGGCCCAGCTTTTCAAATTCCGCCTGCATTTCGGCGACTTCCGCCTTCATTCGCTCTTCTTCTTCAGTCGCCAGATGAGTCTTGACTGTCAGGTCGGCGATGACTTCGGTAAGTTCGTTTCGCGCCGCCTCCGTGATCATGCTGGCATAACCGGCCAACCTCGAGTTGAGTTCCGTCTGAATGCTGTTTGTTTGCTCGGTGAGTTGCTCGACCAGGGGATCGTCACCGGTTCTGCTTCTTCCCCGAGCTTGCTGCAACAAGATGACCATCTCGCTCAACTTCTTCTCAAGCTCGCGGCTGGTCCAGTCGGCCGCTTT
>JAFGAY010000032.1 GCA_016933425.1 Pirellulales bacterium | reverse complement strand
TTCCTGGGCAGCCTAAAAAGCGAGCGTGGATGCCTGTGTTCTGTGCACAATGCTAGCATTAGCGTAAGTGCTTGCTATGAAAGCAGATTGGGCTTGCCTCTTTTCCGACGCTGGAGAATTCGGGAAACGTTTTCGGCGAATGACGCCGGGACGGACCTGTAATTCTTCCTCCTTGCTTACGGAGATCCTTGTCGTGCGTCGGACCAATCGAACTGTTGAATCCATGGAATCGCAAGAGCCTGCCCCCTTTTCCCAACAAGACCCTCGGTGTCGGAAAGTGCTCCGAGCCGCCAAGCGACTGATGAGTGAGCACGCCGATTGGGTGACCTTCTTTCGGAGGATTCTCGGTCCCCGGGGAATCGTGCGTCGCGAGTTTCCCAGTGAGCGTGATTTTCAGAAGTTCGAGCAGACCGTGACCCATGCCCGGCTTCAGCGAATGCTGGCTTCGCTTCGGGCAAACGAGTCGACGGCGATGGACGACCTGGAGCCGACCCGAGTCATCACGGTCCGACTGCCCCAAAGCCTTCACGAATCGTTGCGAATCGAGGCCCATGGGCACTGCACGAGCATGAATAAGTTGTGTATATCCAAGCTTCTTCAATTCATCGAGACCGAATTGGTGCCTTGCGAGCGGTTTCGGCTTGACCCGCCGAGTCGATCTGGTCGCCGGCAAGCGTCGTCGAAAACGATTGAGAAAGAAAAGGAGTAGTGGGCCGATAAGCCGGGTTCTGTTCCCGGCCGACGTGCGTCGGCCGGGCGATGGCCATTTATCTAGGCGACCGGTTGCCCGGCCGCTCGAGCGGTCTACCCGGAAGTCGACAGCGGGCCGGACCAGCCCGCGGACCGCAGCCAAGCGCGAGGCATGGCTTGTGATCGCAGCTTCCTGTTTGACCTTGCACCCGGTGGGGTTTGCCTAGCCGGACCGGTCGCCCGGCCCGCTGGTGAGCTCTTACCTCACCGTTTCACCCTTACCGCATGGAGTAAATCCACGAGGCGGTATACTTTCTGTTGCACTTTCCCTGGCCTTTCGGCCGGTGGGTGTTACCCATCACCGTGTCCTTCGGAGCCCGGACTTTCCTCCCGCCGCTGCCCGCGGAACCGATATGGCGGTCCGATCGAGTCGCGGCCGGCGGCCATCTGGCCCACTACTCCTTCCTAGTGTACCGTTTTGCCACTCGCGTTGTGCAACGCATGGCACGGATTCACGATAATTCCTGACCTTTTTCAAACCAAGGAGGAGGGAAACGTCTTCGTGTTCGGTTGTTCCCACAGCCTTTTTTTGCCCAGGTCTGGATACTTCAGTGATTTAATCACACTTATACGATCCTCCCTCCGATCGCTGAAAAACATCTCGCCACATAGGCTTGTGCAACGCTGAGACTCCATTGAGACCACGGTCGAGGCCAGTTCCTTTCAACACCCCCCTCACAATGGGCCATGCCGGCCAACCTTCCAAAAAAATCCAACTCGCCAAATTAGACTATAGAGGATGGGCAGCTTGTTCCGTGTTTCGTGGTTCCGGGCCGCAATGACGCGAGCAAGGAATGGTGGTTTTTTGGTATCGCATTGGGCAGATTGCTCCTCATTCCGCGTCTTTGGGTTGCCGCTTGAACGATCCCCGCAAAACAGAAGAATACGTTCGACTGTGGACGAGCCACGGACAGCAGGTGTACGCCTACATCTTGTCGTTGGTGGCGAATCGGGCAGACGCCGACGAGCTTTTCCAGGACGTGAGCATGACGTTGTGGACGAAGTTCGACCAATTCGCTCCGGGCACTTGTTTTCGGGCGTGGGCATGCCAGGTTGCGTTCAATAAGGTTCGCACCTTCCAGCAACTGCGGCGGCACAAGACGCTTCTTTGTACTGAGGAGGCTTTGGAAATGGTGGATCGGGTCGTGCTGGAGGGAGCCGGCAAGCTCGACGTCCAGCACGACGCATTGGCGCACTGCCTCGATAAGCTCCATCCTCGCGACCGGGACTTGATCGAGCGCCGTTATCAGCAGGACGCCCCCCCGAAAACGGTTGCCCAGCAGGTTGGCCGCAGCGTAACGGCCGTCTATAAGGCGCTCACGCGGATCCACAACGCACTGTTCGACTGCATTCAAAGGACGACAGCCACGGAGGGCAACCAATGAGCGCTCCGCTTTCACCCGAACAGGTCGCTCGAATCCGCGAGTTGATCCAAGCCGTCTATCACGAACAAGCAAGCTCGGGCGAAATGGACGAGCTCCGCCAATGGATCGAGAGCAGCCGCGAGGCCGCCTGGATCTACGCCCAATTCATGCACCTCTTCGCTGGATTGCATTGGGACAAGATGCGGGAGTCGGAAGGGAGCCCCTCGCCCTCGAAATGCGCGGGAAGCGGCAATTCTCCGGTGCTCGGGTTCCTGGGCGAATGCTGGCACCAGGGAATTTCCTTTTTGTCGAAATCAAGCGTTTTTTCGGTTCTGGTGGCCATTGGCCTGCCGGGAATCATCCTTTTGCTGCTGGTGGTCAGCCTTGTCGACCAGAAACCGCCAGAGCAGCCTGATTTGGTCGCTCGGGCGAGCGTCGCTCGAATTACCCGAGCTTGTGATTGCGTCGGGAGCTTGGGCAATGGGCGCGAGCGATTGTCGGCGGGCATCGAACTCGGCCGGGGACAACGCCTGACCTTGCAAAGCGGGTTGATTGAAATTGAGTTTGCCAACGGCGCCCGGTCCATTCTCGAAGCGCCGACGGCGTTCGAGGTTCGCGACGGCAACGCCGGTTTTCTTCAAATGGGGCGTTTGGCCGCCACCGTGCCGCCGACGGCGCGAGGTTTCACGATCGAAACGCCATTGGCGACCGTGGTCGATCTGGGAACCGATTTCGGCGTTTTCGTCGGCACGAACGGCGCGGCCGAAGCGCACGTGTTTGTCGGCCAAGTCGACGTGGCCACCAAAACCATGCCGGAAAACCCGCTGCCCTTGAAAAAGCGTCTTCACAAGGGGGAGGCCCTCCGCGTTTACACGCCGGAAGGCCCGGAGGTAGCCGCGCGGATCGATACCATGTCCGCGTCCTCCGACGAGTTTGTTCGGAATCTTCCCGCCGCATTGATTGAGAAGACCTCGCCGCGATCCGGTGCGGACCGAAGTGGAGAACGTTTGATCGCCGCGGTGGATCGGCGCGGCGGCGTGGCCGATAGCCGGATGCCGATCGGCATTTTCCATACCGACACGGCTCCGCTATCGTCGGATGATTCGGGACTCCGCGACGGCGTCCTGCTGTACTCCGACCGCATGTATCCCGTCGCGACCATCGGCAACGCGTTGGTCGGGGCCGAGTACGTCCGAACATTCAATTCGGACAAGATCGACAAAGAGCACTCGTACAACGTGACGTTGACGACCAAACGCGACAAGGCGTTGCTCATGGTGCTGATCGACGATCGCATCGGAAATAACAAACGCGAGAACATGCAGTTGGCGGTGGATCGGATCACGTCGTCGTTTGCGTTGCCCGGGGAGTTCGTCGACACGGGATTCGACGTCCGCATCGACGACGACCGCGAGAACATGGCCACGCTGAGCGTGTATGGAGCAACCGTGCCGACCGCGGACGCATCGGGCAAGGCAAAAACGTATGTGTTCCAATCTCCGGCCTGGCCGGGCTCGTCTCGATTGCACTATTCGATCGCGGTGATGGCCGAAGCGCCCGGCGGCCCATAAGTCTTAAGTATGACGCATGGTGGAAAAGATCGGCCGACACGGCCGGTGGAATGCGTCATGAATGGATTCGCGTCAAACATGGAGAGGTCCTCTCGCTGGTAGGTGAAATGAATCGTATTCGACCTAATCACGGACGCCGACGCGGCTTCACGCTGGTGGAATTGCTGGTGGTGATCGCGATTATCGGCGTTTTAGTCTCACTGTTGCTGCCC
>JAFGAY010000228.1 GCA_016933425.1 Pirellulales bacterium | reverse complement strand
GCGGTGATTTTGTTTTATTGTTCACGGAAAATATTATCCGCGTTGCCGCCTGAGCCGAAAGGAATGAAAAACGTGCGATACCGACACGCACTCGATCGGTTGCTTGGATTGGGATGGTTCGGGATCGTGATTCTTTGTGCCCAGACGGCTTGGCCGGACGTCTATTCGGGGCAGCAACCCAACGACCAATTCGGGCCCGCCGCGTCGGCGCCTCCTCGCGTGGCCGATGGTTACGGCGGGGCTGCGGTTCCCGGCGTGCCGGCGGCCCCTTCGGCAACTGGGAGGCCGGCCGATTGGCCGGGCCAACCATCGGCGTATCCCGACACGGGTTGCCCGGCGCCGGCTTGGCTCGGCACGTCGCCGTCCGCCCAGGCCGGTCCGCGCGGCGATGCGGCGACAAAAGGCCCCTCCGATGCGCAATCTGCCGGTGTGGCAGCCAATCCGGCGGAGGCCAAACCGTGCGAGGACGCTCAGGTGCTTGCCCGAGTCGGTTCCGAAGTTGTCCTGGCGGGCGACGTCATGGCCTTTTTCATCCATGCGCAAATCGAACGACTCGACGAGCCCATTCCCGAACAATACCGCGAAAAGGTGTTGAAGATGGCTTTGCCCCGGGCGATCGAGGTGAAGCTCCTTTACGTCGAGGCCAAACGCGAGATTCCCGAGGAGAATCTCCCGCACGTCGAAAAGGAGATTCAAGGTTATTTCGACAAAAAGGGAATTCCCGAGTTGATGGAGCGAGCGAAAGTCTCGTCCATTGCCGAACTGTCCCGGAAACTGGTGGAACTGGGCACGTCGCTCGAGTGGCAGCAGCAGCTCTTCCTCGAACGGGCCCTGGGCCAGCAGTGGATGAGCATGAAGATTAAAATGGACGAGCCGGTGAGTCCCGAGGCAATGCTCGCCTACTACCGCGACCACGCGGCCGACTATGAACATCCGGCGCGAGCGCGGTGGGAAGAAATTACCATCGGCTTCGCCAACTGCCCAAGCCGCGAGGCGGCTTATCAAAAATTGGCCCAATTGGGCAATCAGGTTAAAGACGGGTTGCCCTTTGCCGAGGCCGCGCGTCGAGGTTCCGACGGCGTTACCGCGACCGGAGGGGGGCTGCGCGACTGGACCACTCGGGGAAGTCTCGTTGCCAAGAAGATCGACGCGGCATTGTTTGGTTTGCCGGTTGGCGAGCTTAGCCCGATCCTCGAAAGCGAAACCGGATTGCACATCGTCCGCGTAGTCGAGCGGGAAGACGCCCACCGCACCCCCTTCACCGAGGTGCAGGACGAAATCCGCAAGAAACTCCAGAATGCGCGAGCCGAGGAGCGAATTCGCGACTATGTCATGCGGCTGAAGGACACAACGCCCGTCTGGACCGTCCACGACGCGGCGCTGGCCAAGAAAAACGACCCCGAGTCGAACCAACCGCCCCAGCGACGTTAGTTTCCGTAGGTCAGGCTGTGCCTGACAACAAGCGCGTCAGGCACAGCCTGACCTACTTTTTCACCCCTCCTCCGCGTCTCTGCGTCTCTGCGCGCAAAAATAATCTCGCGCACAGACGCGGAGGAGCAGAGATGGAGCCCGTTGCCCTTTTCTCACTCGTCGGCAGGCGCCGAGCCGACGTAAAGCTGGAGAATCTGGCTCTGCACGCGGATCGCCCGGAGTAGCACCCAAACCTGGTCCATCGTGAATCGGGCTGGGTCGATTCGGGCAAGTTTTTCGAGATCCTCGGTCATGGCGGCATGTTGGTCGGTGGCGGCTTGGAGCCGCATTCCCATTTCTTGCCACGCCTCGATCAATGTGTCCTCGTTGCCGAGTCCTTCGAGTTGGTCCATGTGATTGGCCAATAACAGGCAAAGCCGGGCGACAGCTTTCGGGTCGGCCTCCGGCTGCATCTGCTCGATGCGCTCGGCCAGATCGTGACAGGTCATGGGCATGGGAATATCGGGAGATTATAGTTGGTCGATGCCCCGTTTTACGCAAGACGTAACGCTGGGAAAAGGTGCTTTTGTCCCAGTCGGTCGGCTTGTTTTCCCATGTTAAACCTAGCTTATGCGGTTGACCGAGGCCGACGAGAGTGACACGCCATAACCGTGTTTCGGAATCCAGTACACAAGCCGTAACTTTCGAGAAAATAGTGACTTACGGATCATCAACCAGGGTCCGGGCGGCATATGCCCGTGGTGCTTGATGCCGGGGACCAGGGGGGTATAATCGGCCGTAGTCGCGACCGTTAAATGTCATGCGTGAAACCCCCAAAGGGCGGGAACCATGTCCGAATCGACGTCAACAGCCCAATGGGTCGAGCAGCTCTATGAGCCGCAAAGCCGGCGGTTAGCTCGCCAGCGTCTGGTTGCCGCCGGCGCGGTTGGCCCCCTGCTGGAATGCCTCGGTTCGCACAATCAATCGGTGGTTTGGGCGGCCGTCGTGTCGCTCGGCGAACTTCGGGCCAAGGAAGCGACCGAACCCCTGCTGGGTTTCCTCGAACGAGGGATGCTTCAAATGGACGTCGCCGCCGCGTTGGCAAGGATCACGGGCCACGACCTGGGAACCGACCCTCGGCAATGGCGCGAGACGCTCGGCGCGAGCACCCCGTCGCCCGCGTTGGACGCGGCCAAGTGCATCGCCCAAACGGCCGATTATCTGGGCGTGGTCCCGAGCGGGTCGGGCGGGACTTACCTGTTCCAGCTATCGTTGGACGATGGTCGCAAACAGCGTGTGGCCGTGTTTTTCGACCGGCGCGACGCCCAGCAGCGCGAAATGGTCGTTGTCTATAGTGAATGCGGCCCTGTAAAGCCGAAGTATTACGAAGCCCTGCTGCGACAAAACCTCACGATGCCTTTCGGGGCATTTGCCGTCCGCGACGTGGGCGGCGAGCCGATCGTCGTGGTGGTCGAGTCGATGGCCGCCGGGGCGGTCACGCCGGGCATCCTTGCCAGCAAAATCGAGCAAATCGCCGCCTGGGCCGACAAGGCCGAAAAACAACTCACCCAAGAAGACCGCCGCTGAGAGGATATCTCAAATCTGAAATTTCAGATTTCAAATTTCAGATTTCAGATCACCAATTTCAGATCTCAAATTTCAAATTTCAAGTGCATTTCTATTTGTAGAACCACAGCCATGGCCGAATTGGGAGTTAACATTGATCACGTGGCGACGGTGCGTCAGGCGCGGCGCACCAACGAGCCGGACCCGGTTTGGGCCGCGGCAATGGCCGAATTGGGCGGGGCCGACGGAATCACGATCCACTTGCGCGAGGATCGCCGCCACATTCAGGACCGCGATCTGGCGTTGCTGCGCGAGTCGGTCGCCGTGAAGCTCAACCTGGAAATGGCCTGCGATGATGAAATCGTCGACATCGCCTGCCGCACGAAGCCCGACCAGGCCACGCTCGTGCCCGAGCGACGCGAAGAAGTCACCACCGAAGGCGGTCTTGAGGTCGCCGGCCAGCGCGATCGGGTTGGGCGCGTGATCCGTCGGTTGCAGGAGTCGGGAATCGTCGTTTCGTTGTTCCTCGACCCCGATCCGGCTCAGATCGCCGCGGCCGCTCAGTTGGGCGCCGACGCCGTCGAGCTGCACACCGGCCGATATGCCCTGTCCGCGGAAAAAGGACCCGGCGCCTTCGACCGACAGCGATCTGAAGACGGTTCCGCGCCAAAGCCGACGGATCCCTTTTCCAAACGCGAGGCCCAGGACAAGGAACTGCGAATCCTCAAGAAGGCCGCCGCCGCCGTGTTGCGCGAGGGTATGGTTCTGCACGCCGGCCATGGACTGACCTATCGCAACGTGCGTCCGGTCGCGACCATCGACGGAATGAGCGAACTGAACATCGGCCATAGCATCATCGCCCGAGCTCTCATGGTCGGTCTGACCGAGGCGGTGCGAGAAATGAAGCGATTGATCGGAGAGTAAAGAAAAAGCGTCCCCCAATCCCCAATCCCCCTATTTGAACCATGTCGACACGATCGGAAGACTACGCGGGCCTGACAGTGGCCATGATAACGCCTTTTCGAGGCGGCCGGGTCGATTACGAGGCCCTGCAACAGCAAGTTGAATTTCAGGTGGAAGCCGGCACGACGTGCGTGTGTCCGGTCGGGACCACCGGCGAATCACCCACGCTGACCCACCCCGAGAATGAAAAGGTCATCGCCGCCGTGGTCGAGGCGTCCGCGGGTCGGATCAAGGTGATGGGCGGAACCGGCTCGAACAGCACGGAGGAGGCCGTCCGCCTGACCAGCCGCGCCGCCGAGGCCGGCGCCGACGCCGCCCTGGTTGTCGGCCCCTATTACAACAAGCCGACGCAAGAGGGCTTTTACGAACACTATAAGGCCGTGGCCAAGGCGGTCAACATTCCGATTTGCGTCTACAACATTCCAGGCCGCACCGGCAAGAACATCGAGCCGGCCACCATCATCCGCATGGCCAAGATTCCCAACATCACCATGGTCAAGGAAGCGACCGGCTCGATGGACCAGGCCTCGCAAATCCTGGCCGAGACCGACCTGACCGTCCTGAGCGGCGACGACAGCCTCACTCTCCCCTTAATGGCCATGGGCGCCCGCGGCGTCGTTTCGGTCGTGGGCAACATCATTCCCAGGGACATGATCGCGATGATCGCCGCGTTCGAGTCGGGCAACATGGCCGAGGCGCGGCGGTGGCACCATAAGCTGTTTCCGCTCTGCCGCGACATGCTCGGGCTGGCCACCAATCCCATTCCGATCAAGGCCGCCATGAAGCTTCTGGGACGCGATTCGGGCGAGCTGCGCATGCCGATGACCCCGCTCGGGGCCGACGACGTGGCCAAACTGCGCAAAACCCTCACCAACTACGGGCTCCTGTAACTCCATATGCGATTCCGACTGACCCGGCGGCGATTGCTGGCGGGAGCCCTCGCCGCCGGTGCGGGCCTGCTCGGCGCGGGCACGTGGATCGACATGCGCTACGTCGAGCCGCAGTGGTTGAAAGAGACCCGCGTCAACGTTCGCCTGCCGGGCAAGACCCTTTCGCGGCCCGTGCGCGTTTTGCACCTGTCCGATCTGCACGCCTCGGGCCACGTGCCGATGGCCTATATCGAAAAGGCCATCAAGCGAGGCATTGCGCACAAGCCCGACCTGGTGTGCTTTACCGGCGACTTGATCAACCGCCATATTCCCGATCGCAAGCGGTATGCCGCGGCGCTTCGATTGCTTTCGGATGGTTGTCCCTGTTATGCGTGCGCGGGAAATCACGACGGGGGAAGCTGGGCCCGCGCCATTGGCGGATATGCGGGTCTTGACGAAACTCTGGGGCTCCTCGACGACGCCAACATTCGCATGTTGTTCAATGCGTCCGAAACGGTGTCGCTCGACGGCGTCTTGGTGGAGTTGATCGGCCTGGGCGACTACTGGGCAAACGACACGAGGCCGGAAAAAGCGTTCCCACACAAGGAAAATCAGGAGGAGTCGCCGCGAATCGTCCTGTCGCACAATCCCGACTCGAAGGGGCTGCTTCGCGATTATGCCTGGGATTTGATGCTCTGCGGCCACACCCACGGCGGCCAGCTTTCGCTGCCGCTGGTCGGAACGCCCTTCGCGCCGGTGCGCGACCACCGCTACGTTTACGGATTGAACCCGTGGGAAGGACGCTGGATCCACACAACCAGCGGCGTCGGCAACCTCCACGGCATGAGACTCAACTGCCGGCCCGAGGTCGCCATACTCGACATTTCGTAAATGACTCGGCTACTGATTCTCTGTGAGTTTCCGACGCTCTCCGGGGGCGAACGCTCGATGCTCGCCACGCTTGCGGGCGTTGCCTGGGCCGGTTTCGACGTCCACGTGATGGCGCCTGGCGAGGGACCGCTTGCCGCGGCGTGCCGCGAGCGGGAAATTGCGATGGCGCCGTTTTGGTCTGCGCGTGGCTTGCCGGTTGCCGCGCGCCGCGAGCATCTGGCCCGCCAACTTGGCCGGTTGCGACCCGACGTGCTCCACGCCAACAGTCTGGCGATGGGTCGCCTGGCCGGGCCGGTGGCGGCCGAACAGAATGTGCCGAGCCTGGCCCACCTGCGCGACATCATCAAGCTGAGCGGCCGGGCTGTGCGCGATTTGAATGCCAACCGGCGGCTCTTGGCCGTCTCCGAGGCGACCCGGCGATTTCACGTGGCCGCCGGATTGAACGCCGAGAAGACGTTCGTGCTCCATAACGGTGTTGACCTCGACCGGTTTTGCCCAAGGCCGGCAACCGGCTATCTCCACCGCGAGTTGGGCAT
>JAFGAY010000227.1 GCA_016933425.1 Pirellulales bacterium | reverse complement strand
GATCTGCAATGCCTTGCTGCGAAAGGAGTTGCGTTCCGAACTCTAGGCCCCGTCGCTAGTTCCGCCGCTTGCCAAGTCCGACGCTCGTCTACCCTCTCGGTAGACTTTGGTATACAAATCGGTGCAATGAGCGGCAGATTGTGACGCTGAGACGCAAGCTGTATGACACCCAGGCGCGCACCTCGTCCCGAAAAGAAAGCACCACAGGAAGCACCCTTCGGTGCGGCAGAAACCGCGCGAAGTGCGAAGAAGGTCTTCATCATTGCTGGGCCGAACGGAGCCGGGAAGACGACCTTCGCGCGAGAATTCCTGCCCCGCGAAGCCGAGTGTCCCGACTTCATCAATGTGGACCTGATCGCGGCTGGTCTCTCGCCGTTTGCTCCAGAGAAATCTGCTGTTCGTGCTGGTCGGCTGGTGCTGCAGGAGATTCGCCACCGCACGCGCCGAGGCGAGAGCTTGGCTTTTGAAACCACCTTGAGCGGCCGCGGATATGCGAGGATGATTCCGCAGTGGCGCGATGTGGGCTACCGGGTCAAAATGATCTACCTGAGTCTGCCCTCGGTGGAGCTTGCCATCGAACGAGTCGCGGCTCGTGTGGCCCAGGGCGGCCATCCTGTCCCCGAAGATGTCATTCGCCGGCGCTTCGACAGCGGCCTTCGTCAGTTCTGGGAGGTCTATGTTCCGATCGTCGACAGTTGGGTTCTGTATGACAATGCGGGCGCCGCTCCGAAGTTGCTCAATTCAGGAGATAACCGACGATGAACCGTAGCACTAGTCCTTCCAAGGACCCGGACATTCTTGCCTCGATGCAGGCACTGCGGCGCGCCGCGAAGCGAGCCTTGGAGCTTGGCCGCCAGACAGGTACGCCCGTGTACGTCTTGAAGCGCGGTAAGATCGTCGATATTGCCGGGAGAAGGGACGACCGACGGGCGAGTTCTAAGTGAGTGCGAGTGCATCGGCTGCTCTCCCGGGGCGCTTCGCGTTGTAGCGCCAGGACAAGGAATAGGATGGTTCTCGACCTTGCCTTCACGCCCTCTGGGCGTTTGACCGTCGTCGAGTTGGCCTCGGACAGCAACGATGCCACACTGCACGGGCACGTAGACGCCGCATTCGATGGCCGGCTGATCAAGGTGGCCAGGGCCTTCGAGGTTGGGCAGGGAGCAGGGCTGTTTCTGCTGGCGACCGAGCGATTCGACGCTTCGTTGCCGCCGGCTCTGGGGTTCTGGCGTAATTTCGCCGCCCGCTATCTGACGGCGCTGTGTCACACGCCGGAGAGCGTCGGGGCTGGGTTAGAAGTTGTTCCGCCGCCGGACGCCGCCGAACGGGCAACGATCGCACTAAGCGTGCCGCCGATTCAGGGCGCCGAATACGTCAACGAGTCGTCGCTTGCCGGCGTTTGGGAGAGCCTGGACGCGTGGGTCCGAGGCGAGGTGGCTGCAACGACGGGCGGGCTGTCTGAATTTCTGAAACGCCGAGCGCCGCTCTGGCATCAGGTTGGCCGGGTCTGTTTCCACCTGGCCGAGAACCGGCGGGACGAGAACTACCCTTTCGCCTTCCTGGCCACCTACGCGCCGGGCGTGTCGACGGCGGCCCGCGTGCAGTACCAGCCGCTCAGCCGGGCCCTGCGCGAATTGGCCGGAGCGAAGAACAAGAAAGCGCTCGTCCATCTTCTTTCGCCGGTCCAGTTAGCGTCCCAGCAAAGCGCGCTGGTCAAGGAATTGCTCGACTCGGGCGATATTTACCAGCCGTTGGCCTGGACGCCGCGCGAGGCCTATCGGTTTTTGAAGGACGTGCCGGCATTCGAGGAAAGCGGCATTCTGGTTCGGCTGCCCGACTGGTGGAAGAAACGGCCTCGTCCGCGCGTCGGCGTCACAATCGGCGATGCCAAACAGAAAAAATTCGATGCGACGACGATGCTCGACTTCAAGGCGGAGCTTGCCTTGGGCGATGAAACACTGACCCAGGCCGAATGGCGCGAACTGATGGCGGCTGAGGACGGCCTGGTTTTGCTCCGGGGACAGTGGGTCGAGGTCGATCGCCAGAAATTGCAAGAGGCGCTCGATCATTGGAAACAGGTCGAGCGGCACGCCAAGGATGGATTGTCGTTTGTCGAAGGGATGCGGTTGCTGGCGGGCGTTCCCTCCGATCTGACCGACGTCGAGCAGGTCGATGGCGACGATCACCAGTGGTCGTTTGTCAATGCGGGGCAGTGGCTTGGCGACATTCTTGCGAAGATGCGCAGTCCCGAGAACGTCGAGGCACGCGGCGCCAACGGCAACTTGAAGGCCGTGCTTCGGAAATACCAGGAAACGGGCGTCGGTTGGCTGCGATTTCTGTCGGGGTTGGGGTTAGGCGCGTGCCTGGCCGACGACATGGGGCTTGGCAAGACCCTGCAAGTCCTGGCATTGTTGGTAGCCTTGAAAGAACAAGGCGGCGCGAAAGCGGCCGCAAAACCCTCGCTCTTGGTGCTTCCGGCGTCGCTGTTGGCGAATTGGAAATCGGAAATGGCCCGATTCACGCCGACCCTGCGCGCCGTGTTCGTCCATCCGTCTGAAACACCGAGGGAGGAACTCGAGCGGTTGTCGGCCGACCCGGCCGAGACGCTGCGAGCGGTCGACGTGGTGGCGACGACCTATGGAATGCTTTTACGTCAAGACTGGCTGCTCGGCGTCGAGTGGCGATTGGCGGTGCTCGACGAGGCCCAGGCCATCAAAAACCCCGGCGCGCGCCAGACCAAGACGGTAAAACGTTTGAAGGCCGACGCCCGGATCGTGCTGACGGGCACGCCGATCGAAAACCGGTTGTCGGATCTCTGGTCGCTGTTCGATTTTCTGTGTCCCGGGTTGCTGGGCTCACAAACCAAGTTCAAGGAGTTCGTCAAGCGGCTTGAAACGCGCAAACAAAACCGCTACGCGCCGCTGCGAAACCTGGTGCAGCCGTACATCCTGCGACGACTCAAGACCGACCGCACGGTCATCGACGACCTGCCCGAGAAAGT
>JAFGAY010000226.1 GCA_016933425.1 Pirellulales bacterium | reverse complement strand
CACGCACGGTGGGCATCGCCGGCGGCGCGCATGTGGTGACGCTGGTGGGATTTCGGGACGACGCGAACCTACCCGGCGGAGGGGAATGGATCTACAAAAACAGTTGGGGTTCCGAACAAGGCGACGGGGGTTACAACACGGTCTCCTACAACGACGCGGGTCTCATGCACAACGACCTGGTTGCAATGACCGGGGGCGCGTACTGCGCCGCTCCGATGGCGTCGGCCACCTGGACTGGCGGGGCGGGCACATGGGCGGCGGGCAATTCGACAAAGTGGAACGGCTATGCGTGGGAAAATCAGGAAACCATGGCCACCTTCGGCGGAACCGGCGGCGCGGTAACCATCAGCGGACCAGCTATTGCCCACGGCCTGACGATCAACAGTGGATCGACCGGATACACCTTCACCGGAGGATCGATGACGGTCACCGCCGGGGGCATTACGGCCAACGAGAGTGTTACGATCAATTCGCCGCTGACGGTTGGTGCACCCCAAACATGGAACGTGGCCAGCGGGAAAACCCTGACCACGGGCGATGTCCACACGGTCATCAGCAACTTGACGATCACGGGGTCGGGAAACACGACCATCAACGGGTCGCTCGACGGCGGCGGCGTTCTGAACATCTACGGCGGGGCGGCGGCGGGCAACATCACCAAAACCGGCACGGGAACGCTGAAAATCGCGGGAGCCGCCGCGGACTACGACGGCAACATGGCCGCCTCGACCGGGACGGTCAATTTTGCCCCCGGCACGGGCGTAACCTCCAAGTTCAGCGGCGTCATCAGCGGCGGCGCGACGATCCAGAAAACCGGAAACGGCACCACTATTTTCGCGGCCGACAACACGTATACCTCGACCACGACGATTTCGGCCGGCGCCCTGCAGGCCGACAGCGGGACCGGACTGCCCGGCAACCGGTTCCTCAGTCTTGCCGGCGGAGTGCTGCAAAGCAACAGCGCGGTTACCTTTACGCGAAGCCTGGGCACCAGCGGCAGCGCGTTTCAATGGACCACCAGCGGCGGCGGTTTCGCCGGGGGCGAGGGACCGATGACCGTTCGGGTAAACAACGGGACGGGCACGCTCTCGTGGGGCACCAGCGGCAATGTTATCAAAGGAATACTGAAATTCGGCTCAACCACGGCAAAAAATTGGGTTGAGATGCAAAACGGCATCAATCTGGGAAGCACGACCCGGACGGTTTGGGTGGAAGACAATCCGGAAACCGCCGCCGACTACGCCGTGATTTCGGGAAACATCACCGGCACCGGCGGACTCACGAAAACGGGCGCCGGCATCTTGCGCATCAACGGCGACAACACCTACAGCGGCAGAACCACGATATCCGACGGGGCGTTGCAAGCCAACGACGCCAACGGCTTGCCTAGCGCCAGTTTCCTTAGTCTCAACGGCGCCGTGCTCCAGAGCAACGGCGGCAGCCCCGTCACGTTTACGCGAAGTCTTGGGACCAGCGGAAACACGTTCCAATGGACCTCCAACGGCGGCGGCTTCGCGGCCGGCGCGGCAGCCATGACCGTGCGCGTCAACAATGGGACGGGCACGCTCTCGTGGGGCACCACGGGAAACGTCATCAAGGGAAGACTCCGACTTGGCGCCGTGACGTCCGCCAACGTGGTCGATTTTCAAAACGGCATCAATCTCAACGGCGGGACCCGGACGATCCAGGTCTATGACAATCCGTCGAGTTCGGCCGATTATGCGCTGGTTTCAGGCGTGATTTCCAACAGCACGGGGACGGGCAATCTGATCAAAACCGACGCCGGCAGATTGATGCTTAGCGCCACGAATACCTACAACGGCGCCACCACCATCAGCGGCGGGGAGCTGCAAGCGGATTTCGGCGTTGGAGTGCCTTCGACGAGTTTCTTAACTCTTGACGGCGGGGTTTTGCAGAGCAACAGCACACGGACCTTTACGCGGAGCTTGGGCGCCAGCGGCAGCACGTTTCGTTGGACCGCCAACGGGGGCGGCTTCTCGGCCGGCGCCGGAGCAATGACCGTCAACGTCGGCAACGGCACGGCGCTGACGTGGGGATCGACGGTCGGCACCCACCTGGTGGGCACGTTGAAACTGAGTTCCCCCACGGCGGGCAACGTGACGACGTTCCAAAACTCCATCAACCTGGGAGGTGCAAGCCGCACGATTCACGTGGACGACAATCCCGATACGTCGGCCGACTATGCCGTCCTCTCCGGAGTGCTCAGCGGAACCGGCTCGCTCACGAAGACCGGCTCGGGCACCGTTTATCTTTCCGGCGGTTCGGGAAACACGTACTCCGGCGACACAACGGTCTGGGCCGGGGGGCTGCGGTTGGATAAAAGCTCCGGGGTCGCCATACCAGGAAATCTCAACTTGATGTCCGGCGGAAGCGACAACAATTCGGTCTACCTCCAACGATCGAACCAGATTGCCTCCTCGGGATCGATAACTTTCGCCGGCACCCCGACCACCTACAGCCAACTCATCCTGCTGGGCCACTCCCAAACCGTGGCCGGAATTTCGTGCTCGATGGGCAACGGGGTTATTGAGAACACCAAGGACGAATCGGGTATTTCGACCAATGGAACGTTGACCCTCAATAACGCCGCGGACAACTACTTCGACGGATATCTGCGCGACCGAGCCTCGGGAAGCAGCACCGGGAAGTTGGCGCTCGTTAAAAACGGCGCGGGCACGTTGACCTTGGTCGGCGAAAATATTTCGTACTCGGGTGGAACCACGGTCAACGCCGGCAAACTCGTGTTGCGCGACGCCAGCTCGATGGCTGGCAATATCGCCTTGAACGGGGTTACGCTGGATTTCGACAACAGCGGCGCCGAGGTCAACTACGGCGGCGTATTGTCCGGCACGGGAACCGTGAACAAACTCGGATTCCACACGCTAACGCTTAGCGGAGCGTCGGGCAACACATGGACCGGAACGACCAACGTCACGAACGGCGCGCTGTACCTCGACAAATCGTCGGGCGTGGCTCTCGGCGGAGACTTGAACATGGTTGGAACGCTGCCGATCTACGTCTACCTGAACCACGACGAACAGATCGCCAACTCGGGCGTCGTCACGCTGGGCAACAGCGAGTCGGCCTATAGCCGTTTGCACTTGCAGGGTCACACCGAGACCGTGGCCGGCATTTCCGACACGACCGGCCGCGGCGTTATCAAATGCGGCAACCTGATCGTGAATAATTCGGCCAATTACTCCTATAACGGATACCTGTGCGACGACGATGGAATTACGTGCTCCTTGGTGAAACAGGGATCGGGCACGCTGACTCTGGCCGGCGAAAACATCTATTATACGGCCGGCACGACCATCAGCGGCGGCAAACTCGTGCTGCAAGACACCACCAACTCTAGTTTTCGCGCTGCGAACATCACCAATAACGCCACGCTGGAATTCAACACGGCGGCGGAAGACGTCAACTTCAGCGGGGTAATCAGCGGCTCCGGCGCGCTCAACAAGATCGGGACCGACACCCTGACTCTCAGCGGCGGAACGGGAAACTCCTATTCGGGCGCCACCACCGTCTCAGGCGGCACGGTGGTTCTCGACAAATCGTCCGGCTCGGCGATCAGCGGAAATCTGAATATGACCGCAACGTCGAACATCTACGTCAATTTGAATCGCAACGAGCAGATCGCCAACTCGGCGGTGGTGACGTTCAGCAATACGGGATCGTACTATAGCCGCCTTAATTTGCAGGGCCACACCGAAACCGTGGCCGGCATTTCCGACACCACCGGCCGCGGCGTCATCAAGCGCGGCAACCTGATCGTCAATAACTCGTCAAATTACTCCTATAACGGATACCTGTGCGACGATGAAGGGGTCGCGTGCTCCTTGGTCAAACAAGGCTCGGGCACGCTCACACTGTCCGGAAACAAGATCCAATACACCGCCGGAACGACCGTCAGCGGCGGGAAACTCGTTTTGCAGAACACAACCGACTCGGGTTTCCTCGCCACGAACGTCACCAACAACGCCACTCTGGAATTCAACACCACGACGGCCAACCTCGCGTTCAACGGAACCATCAGCGGCACCGGCGCGCTGCGTAAAATCGGCAATTACAAACTGACTCTCAACTCGGCGAGTAATTCCTACAGCGGCGTCACAACCGTCGCCGGCGGCGTGCTGTCGGCATCCTCGACGGCCGTGCCGGGCGCAATTACCGTCGATTCCGGCGGCGCGTTCGCACCCGGCGCCGTCATCGGCTCGGCCACAACCGGCGCTGCCGCCTGGAACGCCGGCGGAAAGTATCTCTTCGAGATCAACGACGCCGACGGAACGGCCGGAACGAATTGGGATAAGTGGAATATCACGGGCAACCTTTCCATCGCTTCCTCGCCGTTCACGATTGCCGTGACAACCTTGGCGGGCGCCACGGCCGGCGAAATGGCCGATTTCAACAACACGAGTTCCTACTCGTGGCTTTTGGCCGAAACCACCGGGACGATCTCCGGCTTCGGAAATCTCGATCTGGATGCAAGCGGTTTCCAGAACGATCTGGCCGAGAACGGATATCTTTATCTCTCTCAAAGCGGCACTTACAAGATGCTCTACCTGAACTACTCGCCCACCGGAAGAGAGGAAAGATCCGTCGGATTTGTTCCGGGAGACGCCGATCAAAACGGAGTCGTCGACGGAGACGACGCCTTGATTCTCGCCAACTACTGGGGTGTGGCGAACGCCTCGTGGTCCATGGGGGATTTCAACGGGGATGACGTTGTCAACGCCGCCGACGCCTCGCTGCTGGCGGCCCATTGGGGACAAACCATGGTCGGCGAGTCGCAGCCCGTGCCTGAACCCGGCATTTTCGCCGGGCTGGCCGTATTGGCCGTTGCGGGGTTGCTGCGCCGACGTTGGCGCGTGTGAATTTGCCGGCAAATCCGCCTCGATAGGATACAAGCCCGCGGCGAAAAAGCCAAACGCCAGGGCCGACTCCCTGTCTGTCGGAACATTGCATCTTCCGATGCGTCTGGCATTGTCGGGCCGCGTCGGTTGTTCAACTCTTGCGTCCAAAACAGACCAGGCACATGTCGTCGCTCTGCGGCCGGGTGCCGACGAACTGGCGAACGTCGCCGAGGATTTGCTGCCCCAGGCCGACCACGTCGCCATGGACCGAGTCCTCGATGCGTGCGAAGAGCCGGCTTCGGCCGTAGAGCCGATTTTGATGGTCCATTGCCTCGGTAATGCCGTCGGAATAAAGCGTGAGACTTTCGCCGGGAGCGAGCCGCACGGACGTTTGCTCGTACTCGGTCCCTTCGTCGACGCCCAACGGCAAACCGCTGGCCGCGTGGGTGACTACTTCGGACGTCCCGCCAGGGCCATGGAGCACGGGCGACATGTGGCCCGCACTGACCAGTGTGATTTCGTGGCTTTGCGGATCGAGCACTCCGAGACTCATGGTGACGAAACGGTCCTGCCATTGGTGTTCGCAGAAAACACGATTGACTCGTGCCAGGGCGTCGGCCGGCGTTGCCTGGCTGGCCAACCAATAACGCACCTCGGCCGAGAGCCGGGCAACAAGCAAGGCCGCCGAAATCCCCTTGCCCGACACGTCGGCCAGCACAATGCCCAGACGGCCGTCGGGCAACGTGATGTAGTCGAAATAGTCGCCGCCTAGCTGATTGGCCGGTTCGTAGAAGTCGAAAAAGGAATAGCCGGACAACTCCGGCGGGCGCTCGGGCAGGAATCCCTGCTGGACCTCATGGGCAATGGCCAGTTCATGCTCGATCGCGCGCTGGCGCAGGGCCGCTTCGTGAAGCTGGGCGTTTTCGACCGCGACGGCCAACTGGCCGGCGACGCTGGCCAGGACGTCCAGATCGTCGCGGTTGAAGCGGTTTCGCTGATCGAGGGCGTCGATCTGAATGACGCCCAGCGCGTTGTCGTCCGTGCCGATCAAGGGAGCGCACATCATTGAGCGGATCTGGAAATCGACAATGCTCTCAGCCATGTCGAAACGCGAATCGCTGGCCGCGTCGGCCGATAAGATGGCTTCCTTGGCGTCCATCACTTCGTTGATAATGGTGCGGCTGATGCGAATGGTTTGCTCGTCGTCGGCGCGCCGGTGTTTGACGGCCACCGGCGTCAACCGGCCCGAGTCGGCGTTTCGCAGAACGATAAATCCGCGATCGGCCTGGGCAAAAATCGTAAACAGGCTGTCGAGCAGCTTGGGCATCACGTCGCCGGGCGTCAGAGCCTTGCCCAGGCTCTGGCCGATTTCGACCAAGGCCTTGAGTTTTGCCTCGGGCTGAACGGCCAGGCGTAAACCGGTTTGGCCCCTCGACACGTCGAGCTTCGACATCACGGTCGAGCCGCCGTGCCACCGTTGGTCGATGAGCAGAGCCGTGCCGTCGTCGAGATGGACCGTTTCACCCTCGAACTTTACGCAGGAATCTGAGTTTTCCTGAAAAACGAAAACGAGGTCGCAAATTCGCAACTCGTCATTCTCGCGGAGAGGTTGGCGGCCGAACACCCGCTGACCGTTGAGAAACGTGCCATTCCGGCTTTTTAGATCTTCGACGTAAAAGCGACCATCGACCCGAACGAGCTGGGCATGCTGCCGACTGACGGCACCCGCGTCGACCACGATATCGCAGTCCGGGTTACGTCCCAGAACAAGGAGGTCGCGGTCGAGGGGAAGAATTTGCCCCGGATTCAATCCCTCACGCACCCGAAGAATGGCCATCGTGTTTGACCCTGGAATGGAGACTTTCGACGTGAATACTGATCGAGTCGTTTGACTGTGCCCAAGCGGGAATTCGCGGCCACCCCCCTGACGGCCGGCGCAACGCCAAAGCCGCAAAGACCCAACCGCGATTCTAAAGGGCCGGCATAGAAAGGGAAAGAGACCGGCGGACAAGGGTGAGTTGCCAGTTGCCTGGGAGTTGCCGGGGCGTCGACAGTCCCCCTTGACGCAACCCTAAGCGAGCCCTATATGTTAAGAACTGTGGCCGCCTAGCAAAAACTCGGCCCGCGGTCTAATAAACCGGTCCTTCTGGGGAATAGTGTAACGGCAGCACGACTGACTCTGGATCAGTTAGTCAAGGTTCAAATCCTTGTTCCCCAGCATCCGAAAGCCTTGCGTAACAATGAGTTACGCAAGGCTTTTTCTTTCCACCCATAGGTAGCAATGGGACTCAGTGCTACCCGGGTGCTACTATTGCCGTCAAACTCAGCACATAGAAAACCCCCGCCGCGCCCGACTTCCGGTGCCAGCCACTGCGGGGGCAAAGGGGTGGTTACTGCCGATACTTCTCT
>JAFGAY010000031.1 GCA_016933425.1 Pirellulales bacterium | reverse complement strand
CATGGAACGTTTTCTCGATTTACCCGACGTGCCTGACGCCCAGGCCGATGTGATCTTGTTGCCGCTTCCCTACGAGGGAACGGTCAGTTACGGCCGCGGAACGGCCCAGGCGCCCGAGGCCGTATGGCGGGCCTCGGCCCAGATCGAGCTGTGGGACGAGGAACTCGATTTCGCGCTCGACTCGCTCGCCTACCACACGGCCCGACCCGTCCTGCCGCAAGCCAATGAAACGGCGGCCGGTTACCTCGATCGCGTCTTCCAGCAGGCTCGCGGCTA
Source organism: Pirellulales bacterium (assembly GCA_016933425.1). Taxonomy (GTDB): domain Bacteria; phylum Planctomycetota; class Planctomycetia; order Pirellulales; family Thermoguttaceae; genus UBA11386. The sequence goes on along the minus strand of JAFGAY010000031.1, from coordinate 19,587 downwards.
TCACGCGATGCGGGGATTGGTCGTCGGAGTGGGAGGCGAGCACGGCCTGACGCCGGCCTTGGTCGGCGCGGCGGCCGGCGATCAGGACGACCTCTCGGACGTGACGGTCGTTCAGTTCGACGCCCACGCCGATCTTCGCGACGCCTACGACGGCTCGCCCCACAGCCACGCCTCGGCCATGCGGCGATTGGTCGAGCGGGGAGCGCGGTTGGTGGCCGTCGGCATCCGCTCGGCCGAACGCGAGGAAGCGGCCTACGGCCGCGCCAGCGACCGCGTCGAGACGTTCGGCGCCCGGCAGCTTGCTACGGACCCCCAAACGGAAGAACGGCTGCTGGCAACGCTCAACGCGCTGGCCGGTCCCGTCTATCTGACCGTTGATGTCGACGCACTAGAGGTGTCGCTCTGCCCCGCGACCGGCACGCCGCAGCCGGGCGGATTGGGCTGGTGGACCACGATGAGCTATCTCCGCCGGCTTCTGCACGAAAACGGCCGCGTCGAACTGATCGGCTGCGACGTCGTTGAAACGGTTCCCCAGCCGGGCACGCTGGTCAACGAAACCGTGGCCGCGGCGCTCATCGCGAAAATCCTCGCCTATCGCTTTGCTCCTCACGACGTCGCGTAGCCCGCCGGCGGTCACGCCCGGCGATCGCCCGCCGGCGAAACCATCGGGTCTTGCGTTCCTTTTTTCTTTGCGCTGCGCGACTGGACAGTGCCGGGTTGCAATCCTTGGGGCGTCAACCGGCTGGCTCCAAAGGTCACGTTTTTGCCGGGTTTCGCCACGTAGGAAGGAATCTGGACCCCGTCGAAGAACCGCAAATTGGGTTTCTGGAACTTCAATACGGCTTGCTCGGCCGTTTCGCCCTCCTCGAGTTGCACATAGTGGGGGGCGCGGGTCACGCTGGACATTTCCCATGCCTCCTTGCCGTCGATCAGGAAAGAAACCTGGCTGATCTGGGTCTGGAAATTGATTTTCCGGACGTCGCCGCTCGGAGGCCCAAAGCGAATGCGAGGCGTCGGAAACCGGTCGTTGGTCATTTCGTAGCTGATGGTTTCCATTTCGCCCAGCTTCGTGCACACGACCAGCTTGATGGGTTGATCCGTAGCCACTTTCATGCCCCTCTCGGCGAGTTGCTGCTCGAAATTCTCGCGGATTTCCTGCCGCTCCTCTTCCGAGGCGGTCACATTGACCTCGATGCTGACGGTGGCTCCCGGCTCAATGCCTTGAAAATCGTCGGGCGTGAGTCGTTCGGCGACGTTCAGCACGTCCCTATGCGGAAGCGGCTCCCGAACCAGCGTCAGATTGTTGTCCTGGCAGCACAAACACCAGAACTGACGGCCGACCGTGGCGGCCAACTCTCCGCCCTGGTAATCCCAGAGGACCGAGTATTTCTCCAAGTCGACCAGGTAGCGATTGCCGACCAGAACGTAATTCTTCGCGGGCCAGGCGATCTTCGACGACGCCAATCCGCTGCTCAACCCGATGTCGCGATAGGGCTTCGGATTGATCAGTTCCCAAACGATCAGCCGGCTGGTCGTGGCCTGGGCAATGCCTTTGCCGTCGGGCCGAAACGCAAGCGTTCCCCCTTCGCCGGCTCCCAGATAGGTTCCCAACACCTCGCCCGTCTTCGCGTCGAGCACGGCCAGTTCGACCCGGGTCAACAGGGCCAGGTGTTTCCGCCCGGCGCTCAACGCCGGCTCGCTTCCCCGGGCAATCGTCACCGTGTAGACGGCTTCGACCTCGGGCAGTTTCCACAGGACCAGCTTGTCCTGATCGCCGCACGTGAGGACGTGTTCCTGGTCGACGTAGGCGGCCCAGCGCACGTCGCCGTCGCTGTTGCCGTGGCCCGATTCCGCGTAGGGTTTCCATCCGTATAGATGTTCCGGTTTAGACTTTTCGACGTTCCACAGATCCACACGCGCCTTCGCGCCGAACCCGAACCCATTGGGGCACGAGATAACTTGCTTGCCGTCGGGCGATAGATCCATCGCAATCGCCGAGGCTGGAAAAGTCAACATGCGCGATCGGGCCCCTCGCGGCGCGAGATCGCACAACGCGAATCGCGTCGGCTGACCGTGGCTCCGAGCCGAATAGGGAACCATGACCCGATCGGGCGCCGCGGCCGCGACGCGGAGATCGAGCGGCCGCTCGAAAAAGTCTTTCTTGGGAGGCAGCTCGACGGGCCGGTTTCTCACCTTGTCGGTCATGACGCCGCCGTCGGCCTCCAGTTTCGACGGATCGGCACTCGATCGGAAATAGACCGTCGTGACGTTGTCCCAATGGGCGTCCTTGGTGGTCATGTCGTCGAGAAAGTCGATGGCTTCCTCGTCCTCCCCTTCCTCCTCCTCCTCCTCGCCTTCCTCTTCCTCTTCGGCGTCCTCCTCCTCGTCCGCTCCCTGGAGTTGCTCGATGAGGCGGCGATCTTCCTCGCAGAGCCGGTCCAACGGCACGGTCACCATGCGGCCGTCGCGCCGCTTCAGGCGGACGGCGTTTTTCTCAACCTTGACCAGTTCGGCTTCGATCTTAAAGCTGCCCGTGTCGTCTTTCCACTCCCTGAACCCCTTGTCCGGCTCGAACGGATTGCCCGAGCTTGTCTCAAACGGATTGCTCTTTGCCTTGCTCTTCGACGATCGCGGGAGCGTGGCGCGAATGCGCAAATCTGATCGCTGAACCGGCCGCTCTATCTCGTGCGACATGCGACCGGGAATGCGGAATCGAACGCGAATATGGCCAAACGTATCGTCGAAACCCACGATCCTGCCGTCGATCCACTGGCCGAACCACTCGACCTGGACGCGCTGGCCGATTTTCAGGGGCGTTGCCTGGGTTACCTTTTTCCACTTTGTCGCCGCGGCGGCCCATGGCGCGAGAAATCCAAGGAGCAGACCGACCACCAGGAACCGGAAAAAGATTTGCCGCCAACGATCGCCTCGCATGAGACACCTCCCCGGGAAATGCGAATGAACATGGCCGCCCCAGCAAGAAAAGCCACCGACAAGAGCCCCTTGCGTGGGGAGGGCAACCCCTTCTGAAGCTACCCGAACCCCGACAAGAAGTCAAGCGTGTCGATGGGTTCCCAGGTGTGTTATAATCCGGGCCGGGCGCGATCCGGCTTGAGACGCATGGGGGAGCGTTTTTTGCCAGTTTGAATGGTCTTTTTTCGGAGGGTGTGCCGTGCCGATTTCCTTCGAGTGTCCCGCGTGTCAGCGCAAGTATCAGGTCCGCGAAGAGTTGGCCGGGAAGGCGGCCAAATGTTCGTGCGGCCAGAGCATCTCGATTCCCCACGCGGCCTCGCCCATGCCGCCCAGACCCGCGGCCGCGCCGGCTGTTCCCGTCGCCCCGGCGGCGACTCCCGTCGCGCCGCCCGATCCGTTCGCCGGACTGAACGACGAAATCATGTCGCAAGGCTCTCCGCTTCAGCCGGTGGCCTCTCGCGGCAAGCGGCCGGGCAAGAAAAAGGGGAAAAACAATCCCTGGTTGTATGCCGCGATCGGCGGCGGCGCGGTCGTCGTGCTGCTGTTGGTCGTGATGATCGTCGTGCTGCTGCCCGGCGACGATTCCTCGCCCCCGGCCGCTTCGCCGCCGCCCGCCCCCGTCGCCGCCGCGCCGCCCGAGCCAATCGCCCGCTGGGCCACGCCCGAGGCGGTGTTCGAGGCGATGAAGAAAGCAATCGGCCGGGAAGATTGGACGACGCTCTACGAAACCCTCAGTCCGAAGAGTCAGCAGGATGTGATTCATCTCATGCTCGCGTCGCTCCAAATGGCGCAGAGTCTTCCCGATCAAATGGGCGGCGAATGGATGCGTCCCTTGAATGAACTTGCCGCCAAATACGGCTTCGACAAGATCGAGATGCCGTCGGGAATGGATGGGATGCAGGAATACAGCAAGCGATTTGCTGCCAAAGCGGATGAAATCAAGGACAAAACGGCACTGTTTGCCGACATCATGAAAGCCCTTAACGACAGTGCAAAAAAGGAGCCTCACGCGGCGATGGGGGGAGTCCCAGGGGCTGGGGAATCAGCCAACGCAACACCAGCAAACATACTTCCCGCAATCGGAGAGGCTCAACTTGCCGACCTGAAGATTACTGAAAATACCGCTTCCGCCACCATCAAGATGACAGTCAACGGACAAACGAAGAGTGACCCCATTCAGTTTGTCAGGATCGACGGCGACTGGCGCATTGAAATGCCCACTCCCTCGGCCGGCGTCCCTTTCTCGTGACCGGCGCCATGGCCACGCTTGCGTGGCCATGCCGTGCATTCCTCGGTGAAACATCCCCACGGCAAGCGTGGGCAGGTCACCCTACGCCTTGTCCTGAATCCGCCTATAGCGTGCTTATCTTTGAGAAGTTCAACGTCGTGTACATGGGGAACACGCCGTAGATGCCGCGGGTGAAGACCAACTCGATGAATTCGTCGGCTACGAGGATCGGGTTTTTCGGCACGATCACGATGTCGGAATCGGACAGCCAGATTTCGTCCGGCGGACAGGGCTGGTTGCCGTAAAGCGGCGGACGCAGGTTGAGCATGGTGGCCATCAACCGCCAGTCCTCGCCACGCCGCAGCACGACCACCTGGCGGAGATACGCCCCGACGCGCCAACTGCCCGCCATGCTGATCGCCTGCAACACGGTGGTTGGGCCCGTCATCTCGTAGCGGCCTGGCATGCCCACCTCGCCCAGCACGAAGACATAGCGGGGCGCCCGGGCCACGAGCACCGGGATGACCTCGATCCCCTCAACCTCCTTGTGATAGGCTTCGCGCAACTCGGCGCGCAGCTCCTGGAGCGTGAGTCCCTGGGCCTGCACCACGCCGATCGCCGGCAGCGAGATGGTTCCCTCGGGCGTGACCCGGGCCGAACGGTTCTGACCGCCTTGGCCGAAGCGGCTGTCGACGGCGTTACGCAAATCGTCGAGCTTGCTGTTCACGCGAAGGGGTGAAACGGTGATGGCCGGCACCTTGTAGTACTTCTTGTAACGCTCCTCGATCTCCTCGCGCAGACGCGGAATGGTTCGGCCGGTCGCCTTCACCTGGCCCAGCAGGCGGAGCGTGATGGTTCCGTCGGGCTGAATGAGCAGATTGCGGTCCAGGTCCGGGTCGGTCGCGCTCTCGACCTGGATTTCGTCGCCGACGTTCAACTCGTAGGGGTTCGGCTGTTCCTCGCGCGTCAACCGGTACACCAGGTCCAACTGGTCGTCGACCCGAAGACGATATTCGTCGACGTGGCGGGTGCGCGCCGGGCCGCAGTATTCGCCTTGGGCGTAATTTTGCCAGTTGATCAGTCGGGCCGATTCCCAACCGCACGGTTTTGGCCCATGGGCCCCTGGCCGGCAGCCACATGGCGAGCAATCCGGCCCTCCGACGCCCAGACGCATGGTACCCATCCGGCCGCAATTCCCCCCCGGCGGACACACGCCCGGACAACAGCCGTCCGTCATGCCGCAACAGCCTTGCTGCGATTCCCAGCAGTCGACGCCGCAAATTGGGTAGGGTGCCGCGGGGCCCAACGCTTGACAAGGCCGCACCATTCCGTCGCGCCGGACCGGCTGCAAGGAAACCAGAGCGTCACTGCCGAGTGCCATTCCGGGTGCCATGCCCACGCCGGGTGCCATGCCCACGCTAGTCGTGGGCATGTCGATCTGTCTGAAATCGTGCATGGCCGCGCAAGCGTGGTCAAGACACCCGGCCAGCACCAGCGTGCCGAGAATCGCACGCAAACACGCCTTGAGTGGTCCGCGCAACATCATATGAGCACTTCCTCGATTTTCAATACACGTTCTCAAGCATGTCCTTCGCGCACCCGGCTTCCCGGCGAAACGTTCGCCGGAGTGCGTCACTTTCGGGTTCCAAACATATGGTCCCAAGGCCACCCGCGCGAGGCCTCCTTGACCGGCGCTTGGTCTGGGACTGGCGCGGCGGTGGGTTGGCGTTGGGGTTGCGCCGCCGGCGGCTGCCACGGCCCGGCGACTCCCGCATACGAATTGGCAAACTCTTGCGGCGACTTCCACGCGACCGGCGGCGCCGGCCGCGCCGGATCTTGTCCGCTCCGGCCGCGAGCCGCCGCGAGTTGGGCCGCGAGTTGGGCCGCGACTTGTTGGGCCTGCCGTGCTTGGGCCGTGTCGCCCAACCGCTGGTACAGACCGGCCAGGTTGGCCAGCACGGTCGGATCCTGCGAAGCCGCGAAACTCCGCTCCAGCGCCCGCCGGGCTTCCACAAAACGCCCGCCGCGAGCCAACAACACGCCCAGATCGTTGAGCGTCAGGTAGTTTTCAGGACAAACCTCGACGGCTGCTTGGAAATACGCCAGGGCCTTCGTGTCGTCGATCGGCCGGCTCGCCACCTGGCGATCGGCCAACGACCATTGCAGCTTGCCCAGCGCGTGCAGGGCCATCGACCCGGCCACTTCGCCGCCCGCCGCCACGGCCAGTTGTTCGCGGGCGAAATCAACGTAACGCCCGACGGCTTCCAGCGGAGTCAAACGCTGACAATCGACCAGCTTTAGGACGGGCGTGTCGTGGCCGCCGACGATTTCGCCCAGGTCGAGCGAGCCTTCGAGCCCCGAGCCGATGGGCACGAAATCCTCGGCTTCATCCAGTGCCTTGAGCCCCGCTGCCAGCGCGTCGCCGTGGACACGGCTGCCATGCTCGGCGTCGAGCCCCTGCGCCACAACACGCAGCGCCCGAATGAATTCCGCCCGGGCCGAATGATAGGCCTTGCGGCTGGCCAGATCGAAACCGCGGCGGGTGTGCTCGTCGGCCTGGGCGGCCGTCCGCTCGAGTTGGGCCGAACGCTCGCCCGGACGATAGGGAGTTGCCCAAGGCGTGCTTGGGGTCGGCTCGGACAGGTTGCCCGGCATGGGCGAGACGTCCGCGGCGCTTGAGACGGCGATTGACGGCTTGCTCGGCCCGTCCAACTCCGGCTCGGCGACTGCCGTGGGCGCGGCGGATTCGTCGCCAGGCTCATGTGCCGGACCAGGCGTTGAGGATGCATCTGGCGCCTCGGCCGGATCGACCGACGGATCGAGCGGCGCCAGAAGTACGTCGTCGTCCCATGATGCGGGCGAGCCGCAGTCTTGGGCTATTACGCTCGACGGACGCAGGCGGCCGGCGCTGGCAAGAACGGCTTCCTCGGGCAACAGCCGCGGCAAGCCCCTGTCGGACGCGGCCAACGGGGAGCGCAAAGCCAAAGCCGGCGACGGCTCGCTCGTTTCATGGCCCGCGCCAAACCAAGCCTCGAGCCAGGCCGATCCGATCAATAAGAATGCGATAACCGATACGACCGGTATCGTCAAACCAAACCAAATGCGTCGTGGTCGATCCATCGTTCTTCCGTGCCTCGCAGGTAGCTCGCTGAAACGGGTGTTTCCGAATCGGTCGAGCCGGACCGTGGCCCGGTCTCCGTGCCGGGTCTCTTCCCATTGTTGTGAGCGATCGGCCAGCGCGGGCGGACAACCGTAATAAAACCGAATCGACGCGGAACCAGAACCGGCACACGGCCCGAACAGTCGTCACAAGCCTTTTGAGCCGCCCGGTTCATTCGGCAGTCCCGTTATAGGCCCATCGCGCCGTTTCTTCGCTACAACCGCGCGCCCCGCTTGACCATTGCGGCCGTTTGGATACCGTAAACCGAAACGGCCGCGATTCCGTCCAAGTTCTCCGCTCTTCAGTTTCCGTGATTTTGCCTTGCTTTTATTCAAGAAAAAATTCCTGCCGGCCATCCGCGAGGGTGCCAAAACGCAGACGATCCGTCTGTGGAAATACGCGCGGATGCGATCCGGCCAACGGAGTTACATTCCGGGGGCCGGCTACATTCGGGTGACCGCCGTCGAGCCGGTTCGGTTGGACGATCTCACGGACGACGACGCTCGGCCCGACGGTTTCACGTCGGCCGACGCCCTGCGCGAGGAACTGGCCCGGCTCTATCCCGACCAACTGGACGCCGGCTATCAGGCCTTCCGCGTCGTGTTCCATCTCCTCCCGCCGGAGGAGCAAAAGAAAGCGAAATAGACTCGTGCCGGCGCGCGTTCTACATCGCCGCAACCCGGTGTTTTTCGAGCGATGCCAGCAGGCGGTCGAACGGGTCGATGAATTTCTGGATGCCTTCTTCTTCCAGACGCGCGGTGACCCGATCCAGATCAATGCCCAGATCGGGAAGTGTTTTGAGCACTTTTAGGGCTTCGATCAAGCCTTCCCCGAGCCGGGCGGCGGGCTGGCCGTGGTCGCGGTAGGCGTTGAGTGTTTCCAGCGGCAGCGTGTTGACCGTCTCCGGACCGATGAGCGGTTCGACGTACATCACGTCGCTGTAGGCCGGATTCTTCGTGCTCGTGCTGGCCCAGAGAAGCCGCTGTGGCCGGGCGCCCCGCGTGGTCAGGTCGGCCACGGCTTCGGGATCGAACAGGTTGGCGTAGATTCCATAGGCCGTTTTGGCGCAAGCCACGGCCGTCTTACCCAACAACGCGGTCGCCGCGTCGGCCTTGGCGCCGCCGGCGGCAATGAATTGTTCGAGCACGGGATCAATGGCCGTGTCGATCCGGCTCAAGAAAAAGCTTGCCACCGAAGCCACGCGCTCGATCGACTCGCCCCGTTTGGCCCGGCGCCGCAGTCCGGCCAGATAAGCCTCGGCCGATTGACGATAGCGTTCTAGGTCGAAAAGGAGAGTGACGTTGACGTTGATCCCCTCGCTGATCAGGCGTTCGATGGCCACGAGCCCCGCCTCGGTGGCCGGAACCTTGATCATGAGGTTCGCCCGGCCAACCTCTTCCCAAAGCCGGCGGGCTTCCTCGATGGTGCCCGCCGCGTCGCGGGCCAGGTGGGGCGAGACTTCGAGGCTCACGTAGCCGTCGCGTCCCTCGGTCCGATCGTAGGTCGGCCGGAAGGCGTCGGTCGCGCGGCGCACATCGTCTATGGCCAGGGCCTCATAAATACGCACGGTGCCCTTACCCTCGGCGGACAGCGAATGAATCGCCTCGTCGTAGTCCGGGCTGCCGTTGATCGCCTTTTCAAAAATGGCCGGGTTCGACGTGATCCCGCTCACGCCGTCTTCGTCGATCATCCGATCCAACTCGCCCGAAGCAATCATGCTCCGTTGGATGAAGTCGAGCCAGATGCTTTGGCCAAAATCGGCCAGTTGTTTGAGCGGGTTAGTCGCCATGGGTCTCTCCGTCGCATTGTGGTCGTAAGGTAGTACGGATACGCTCGAAAAATGCATGGACCCGAAAGACTCCGGGCCCCCCGGCGGCTGGGCAGCCGTGGCGCCGCTTTCGACGTCAGGCCACGGCATTCTACCACGATTTGTTTTTTGTCTACAATTTCTTTACCTGATCACGGCATCCGTCCGTTCGGGCGACCATGTGGGGCGCCGGGGTTCGGCGGCGACTCGCTGGGGGGTGCGAGGACCCCGCTCGCCAGGGCCGGTTTCGTTGGCGATGGCGGCGACGCCTCGCCACGGCGGCGCGCCGTTCGTGCCTGGGACGGACGCCGTGGTTTGCCAGGCCGGCGCCTCGGCCAACGGCGCCGAGCGATCGGCCACTCGCGCCGGTCCTGCTTGGGTTTTCCGCTCGGTCCGCGGCTTGCGCTGCCAGCTTGCGGTCGATGGACCGGACCGTCGCGGCTCGGCCACTGCCAACCGGCCCAGATCAAACGACGCCTCGGCGTGCAACTTGCGGCCGTCCGCCGTTTCGTAGCGGACAAATAAATGGAGTTCCTTATGGTGAGGGCCAGGCGGAGGCCATCGCAGTCGAATTCGAAAACCTTCGCCGAGCGGAGTCGGTTCGACCAACGTGGCAAGCTCCCACGCGGCAAAATCCCATCGACCTACCCGCGCCGCCGGGCCCTCGACGGCCGGATCGACCACGACGACCGACACCGGAGCGGCCGCCACCACCGGCGCGCCGCGTTTGTCGCGCGGAACGACGACCAGCGAAAAACCTTCCTCCCCATAGGCGGCCGAATCGTCGACAATAGGCTCGATCATCAACTCGCCGACTTCGATTCGCGCGGCTTCCCGGCTGCGGCCGGCGTCGTCGATCGTCGGTCCATCCTGCGTTTGCCCCGCGCCCGGCCCTTCGCTGGGCGCATTCTCGCCAGGCGGCAAAGGCCCGGGCGGAGCCGGACGCTCAACACCCGGCGTTACGTTCAACGTTCCTATCGGCGCCGACGACTCAATCGCCGGATCGCGCGGAACGGAACGCGGGCGGAACATCTCGGGAATCCGACTTCCCGAACCGCCCGACGACGGCATCTCGATGTCCAGCTTAGAGGATTCCTCGGGCTGCTCTGCGCTATGCCGGCCGGCGGCGCCGCGCTGGTCGTCGGCCGACGAGCGCCGCAGCGATTCATTCTCCCGGCTGCAGGCTTCCAAGGCGGCTTGCGTCTCTTGCAAGCAGTCTTGCAACTGATAAATGCGGTCTTCTTGCAAGCGAAGCTCCTGCTCGAGCGCAGCCGTGTTCCGCGCCGCGCGGCAACCGCCCAACGCAAGCACGCACGCCAACAAAACATATTCCAATCGCCGGACTTCCATTCCAGGCCTCGTGGTTTCGCGTTATTCTTCGCCGGGTTGCGGCCCGGCCTATATGTTTCCAATAGGGTTGATCAGTGTGAATTAGTGTTCCGTCGTTTCCACTAACCCATCTTCCTAAAAACGGCCCGTCAACGTGAGTGAAACCGTGTCGTCGGGCGCGAACGAGTCGTAGTCGTCTTCATATTCAATCCGGCGGCCGAAAACATAGCCGACGTCGAATTTCAGATCGTAGAGTTCAATCGCTTTCCGCTGAATTCCCAGCGTCACCCGCCAGTCGCGATAGGTCAAATCGCCCAGCGTGCCGTCGCGGCGACGAACGATCCACCGCCCGCCGGCCAATTCCACTCCGACGTTTCCCCAGTATTCGACCGGCCGGCCGAACGTCCCGTCGATTGCCAGCCGACGCGAGTAACTCATTCGCGGAAAAGTAACGTTCAAAACCTGGTCTTCGTCGGGCCGGAAGACAAGGCCGCCGATCGGCAGCACGGGCCAATCTTCCAGGTCGACGTAGGCCACGCCGAACATCACGTCGACCGTCGGATTCCATTGGTACATGGCCGAGCCGTAGCCGCGCACGCGAACCGACTCGCTGCTGCCGTCTTCAAAATCGCTGTAAGCGCCGACCGACACCTCGGCCTGATAGCTCAACAACGCGCTGTAACGTCCTCGAAGACCAAAACCGACCGCCGCGTCGTGGACCTCGTCGGGAATGTCGTGCGGGCCCGGATTGTCGAAACGGGAAATGCCGTAGCCGGGCGTGATCGTCAAATACGAGTCGGGAATCAGCGACGGCAGAACGAATTGCGTCTCGACGCTCGATGCCGATATGCCAAGACCCCCGATCCCCGAGCCCGTGGCCAGCCACGAACCGCCCAGGGTGATCCCCTGGAACAAACCGGCTCGGCGCATGCCTGGTGGAAGACCTTTCTTTTCCGATTCCTCTTGCCGCGCCACGTCGTCGTCGGGCAAAAGCAGGCCGCCGGGAAATTCTTGGGCATATTTGGTCGCCGGCTCTGCCAAACTCGGCCCCGGCCCGTCCACCGGTGGAAGCCGTTCGATGTGGAATCGACCACCATCGACGGTTGCCGATGAACCGAAGGATTCCTCGGTAAAAGCGTAAACCGGCGTTTCAGGACTCGTTGGCCCGACGGCCGCTTGGACGTCTTCTGCCGCGAATCCCTGCGATCCGGCCGGATAGGTCGTGCGAAGATCGTAATGTTGTGCCGGCGTTGCGCCAGGCGATACGCCTAGCGCAAAGATTCCCAGCAGCAATAATCCAACTTTCAACCGGCCGCCCATAAGGCCGTCCCTCCTGGAGTGGGGGGCTTAGACAAGCATCGCGGAATATAGCGATGCCCCCTCGCGGAGTCCAGAGAGATTTCCACAAAAACCCCCTGCTGGGCGGGTCTCGAACGTGCGGGCGTGGCGGCTAAAGTTTTGCTCGTCCAACTACTTCGGACGGCTGAAAAGGTGTCCGTTTTCAGAAACTCCACAGCAGCACGATCGCGTAGTCGACGTCGTTTAGCTTGCCGCCGGGGTTTGGGTAATTGTAGCGGTCGATCGCGCTAAACTTCAGGCTGAGATTCATCTCGGCGTCCAACAGAATCTCCCAATCGGCCTTGTTGACCAACCGGAATTCGTTGTAAGCGGTGAGGTCGGGAAAATATTCGACCGAGAGCCTGATTTTCTGCCGCGTCGTCATCCGGTGCTCGTATTCCATGCCGTACTGCATCTCGGGCACGCACTGCTGGTCGGAGCCGCCCACTTCTTGCGAAAAACCGCTACCCAAGCGAGCTGTCAGCGTCGTGATTTCATCGTCGAGAAACCGGTAGCCAATACCCGTCGAGGATACGACCCGGACATTCCAAGGCTGAAACTCGTCGTAATCGGTCGTCTGTTGAAAAAACCAGGTCCAGGGCTTCGTTTCGCTGAGCCGTTCGTAGCGTCCCTCGAAATAGAGCCGGTTGATGGTCTCGACGGCTTCGTTCGTATTTTTGTGGTAATCGAGATCGAACATGATCGAGTGGCGTTTGGTCTTCCGCTTCGCCTCGGCTCCCAGTCGAACGTCGAACGTCTCGCTGTTGCCCGACGAGCCGTTCAACCCCATCTCGAAACTCCCATCCCACGGTTCAAGCCACGGCATGTCGAGGTGATACCAGGGGATCCGCTCGACAACCACGGTCTCAAGCATCCGCGGCAGCGGGTCGCCCTCGATTTCGGGAATGTCCTTCTTCTCGGGTTGATCGGTTGACTCGTCTTTGTTTTCCGATGAATCCGTCGCGGCTTCGCCGCCGGCGCGTTCTTGGTCGGCCGCAACCGCCTGGGAAACATCGGGAGAAATTGTCGGTTCCCAAGCGTGGGCGACCGGCGGATACACCGGCGCTACGGACCAGTATCCTTCGACCGGGGGCAAACGCTCGACGGTCAATTGCCCCGGATTACCCCAAACCAACGCCCCAGGCCCAAACAAATAGATGTCGGCACGCACGCCCGGATCGACCGAGGGGGCTGTTGAAGACGGTGGTGGGCCAGGTCGCGGCCATGCCTCGCCCGCCTGCTGACCGGCGGCAATAGACGCGCCGGCCCACAGCGACCATTCGAGCACAACTAAAAGAAACAACCGGCCCAAGATGACAATATTCCACTCGTTAGGGGGGCAATTCAGGTTGTCAAACGCTATCAGAAATCCACTGCTCCGGCAAGTCCATTTACGTCGCAGAGCCGTCGCTTGTGCTGTCTATGAGGCCAATTGGCTGGGAAGGGTGTGGGCGGGAATGCCGTCTGGTGAAACTGGTAAAACGTGGTCAGTGCAGTCGTATCGGATTTCAGGGCAAGCCCCGGAATTTGGCTGGCCCAGGACCGCGAAAAACGCTTCCCAAATCGAACGATCCTTGTTAAAGTCGAGGAATGGAGTGGCATTCGTCGCCGGCACGGTCTGGTGTTGTTGCCTCGAGGGGTTCGATTCCTGGTTTGCCTCATCTGAAAGTATCGCTCGATGGTGGATTCGCGTCGTCCGCAAGAGATTGAAGTGGAAGAATTGCTTCGCAACGCCGAGTTGCGCAACGCGCTCGAGCCGTTCTACGACGAGTCGATCAGCCGCGTGAACGTGCAGCACTTGCCGCTGGCGGTCGAAAACGAGTTCCTCTCCGCGATGCTGGCCTGGGAACAGGCGCCGGTGCTGCCGATCTATCGTTGGTTCGATCCCGAGTTGCGTCCGCCCCGGCCCGGCGTCCTGACCGACGAAAATCTCCACGAGATTCTCTGGGACGTGATCCACAAGCTCTGGAGCAAGCGAATCGTGCTCGATTTCACGGAGCACCTGAGCGATCGCGAGCTTTACACGCTAATCTATCGCGACATTCTGCCGGCGCGCGAAAAGAAGATCGACTCGGGCCTAAACTATCTCCACTGGGATTGCACCGGACCAAGCCGCGATCCCGAAATCTGGCTTCGCTACTACGCGACGGAGGAAGAGCGGGAGCTTTGGGCCGACACCTATCGGCTTCCCATCCCCGAAACGGCCGCCCCCCCGTATCCACGCGACTTGCCCCACGAGTAAAACGCCGGGCATCGCCGGATTCGATCCACGGTTTCAATCCGGCGATTGACTTTTTTCAGCGTCTTGCCCGCCGTCGGTCGCCTCGGGTTTCTTGTCGATTTCCTGAATCGCCTCGTCCCACACGCCGCGGATCAGCCTGCGAAGCGGCCGCTGGGGTTGTGTGTCGGGCGAACCGGACGGGGACCGATTCTTTGCCCGTTGGTCGACCCGCTGGCGAACCGCTTTTAGCACTTCGCTCACGTCGATCTGTTCGCCGCCTTTCTCGCCGCCGAGGATTTCGAGGCCCGAGGCGGCCAGCGATCGGATTAGCGCCTCGCCGTCGATTTTGGGTTTTTCGAGGGTTCCGCCGATCGGAATGCGTATTTTTCCCTTGGCCAGTGCGGCCAGCACGGGCCGCTCGGCCAACAGGTGTTCCGGCATGGTCAATTCGGCCACCATGTCGAGCGTTCCATCGTCGACGCCGACCGAGCCGCTGGTGCGAATCACGAGCCGCTGAAGCCGGAAGGTCATCTGGCTATGATAAACCCGCCCGTCCGCCAGGCGGAACGTGATCGGCCCCTGGTCGACCGTCACCAGCCGCGGCGGGATTTTCAGGGCCGAGGCCAGCTCGTGAACCAGCGGGCCCGGCCCAACGCTCAACTCCTGGATCATCAACCGGCCGTCGCCCTCGCCCCGGGCAAAATCGGTCATCGGGAATTCCCAACGGTCCAGTTCGATCGAAAACCGGCCGCTCGCCTCGGTCGCCTCGGCCAGCACCGGGGCGATGTATTTCAGCAGATCGCGGCACACCTCGGGCGTCACCGGCGTTTCGGCCAGCAAGACGCCCGGCTCGATCTCCAATCGCGGTTGACCGTCGGCGCTGGTCGAGCTCGGCCGCAGCCGGAAGGCGAAATTGATCGGTTCGGCCGTCCATGCTTGCGCCGAGTCGGCGCCGCGGACGCTCACGCCGCCGTCGATCAGCTTGACTGCCAGCGCCACGTCGGGTGGACGGCGAATCTCTTTCTCGTCCGGCTTGCGACCGGCGAACACCCGGCTCAGATTCGAGCCGTTCCGATCGAGCACCACGTTGACCCGGGGCCGCTCGACGCGAAACTCGCCCAGCTCGGAACCAAAAATCATTCGCCAGAGCGGCCGATTGCCTTCGAGTCGCGCAACCGCAACGACCGGCTCGCCGTCGGGCGAACATACCTCGACGTTCTCGACCAGGATCGGCGAAAACCACCCAAGCCGGGCCGTCCCGACGCGAATCGTACCGTCGACGCGGGGAAACGCGGCGCGAAGCAAACAGTTGCGAATCGGACCGATCGATGCAAGTCGCGGCAAAACGGCGATAAAAACCAGAAGACACGCCACGACGACGATCGCAATCCAGATCGCTCGCCGCCGGCGTCGCTTAGGATCGGGAACGGTTGGCTCCATGGTCATTTGTCTCCAAACCGCTTGTCGCCGGCGTCTATCGCCGAGTCGCGACCCGGCCTAGGATTGGGCAAATTATTGCCGAAATCTTTATCCCTTCTCTTCTCCCAACCGCACGTCCGTCGAACCGCTGGCGAACTCGGCGCTCCCCTCGACGAACACGCGAACCAGATACTTGCCGGCCAGGTCGTCGGGCGGGGTCAACTCGGCGCGAAACGGCCCAGGCCCCACGCGAAGCTCGGCCGCGCTGATCCGCCGGTCGTTGGCCCTTTGATAGGTTAGCTCATACGCATCCAAGGCCTCGGGCGAGTCGGGGTATTTTGTCCGCCGCGGCGGGCGAAAACCTAGCTGGCCCAGTGGCCGAACCAACTCGACCAGGGCCCGGCCCGCAATCGGCGAATCGCCCTCGACCACCAGCTTCGCGCGATCGGCCGCGTCGGGAACGGCCGCGACCGTCACGGTCCGCGGCCAGCGCAACCGCAGACACGGATCGCCAATCAAGTTGAACAGGGTAACGTGCTCGGTCCGCTCGTCGGCCAGCGATTTGCTGGGACTGACTAACGAACCGATCGAATCGAGCATGGTCCGGGTCTCGTTTTCCTCGGCCGGGTGGACGAGGCTACGCTTGGCCGTGAGCACGGCCTCGCCGAGCGTCGCGGTGCGCTGCTTGAAACAGGCGTCCATCATTTCCCGGCACATCACGGCCATCGCGTAAGGCATGGCCACGCGCGAACTGGCCACGGCGGCCACCGGCCCGCCGGGCTGCCGCACCAGCGCCTCGGCCAGGCAGTCGGGCCGGCTGTCGATCGCGCCGGCATAGCAACACAAAAACAGGGCGATCGACGGCCCCCGGTCGGCCTGCAATCGTTCGGCGTCGCGCGTGCTCAACAGGGGATAGCGCCCGCCCGGCACTCGCATGGCCGCGAGTCGCAGCGGATTGGCGTGGCCGATGTAGGTCCAGAACATGGCGCCGTCGTTGAGCCGGTCGATCGTCGTCCGGTCGATCCGCCGCGGATCGGGACAGTAAACGGCCCGCCAGTTGGCCTGGGTCATCATGACGTCGTAGTCGGCCGGGACGTTGGTGGTGAGCAGATAACGCGTGGCCGATTCGATGACCGAATCGGCCATCGCGCCGAATCCGCCGACGCCCGCCACAAAATTCATCCGCCGCCGCCACGGCCGAAAATCGGTCGACCGCTCGTAGGACAGAATTTTTTGGACCATGGCCGCGAGTTCCTCGGGCGTGTCGGCCGTGAGCCGGCCCTGGGCCACGTCGGGCAACCGGTCGTCGTCCAGATCGGCATACCAGGCGTCGTCGGGAATCTTGGGTTCGGAACCCCAGGCAATGTTCACCTTGGCCTTGGCATACGGCGCCGGCACGCAGCGGTCCGCGTCGAGCCCGACGACCGGCTCGCCGTCCATGGCCGTCGGCAGATCGCCCACCAGCACGAGAAACTTGAGCCGCTCGGCCGGCGCGGCCGCGCGAATCCGCCCGCGAATCTCCTCGGGCGTTCCCCGGCTGGAAACCAGTCGAACGTCATAGCCCTGGCCGGTCCGATAATCAACCCAAGGCGCCAGGGCCGGGCGAAAATCCTCCGGGCAGACGGCCACGACCACGTCGCGTGGTGCGGGCATTGCTTCGGTGGAAGTTGGAGTGACTGAAGCTATATCACCCAGGGCCAAAACACCCAGAAGAAGAAGCATGGCATCATGCATGTTGAATTGATCTTTCCAAAAAAGTACGCGTCCAGTCGCAACGGTACAATGGCATCAGTTGATGCACAAACGAGCGATCTAACCTGGCCACGGCAAACGTAAGATGGATATCCTTCTTCACAGTGTTGAAAGGATGATTGGTCCTCGAACATAAAAAGCCTATCGTTGTTCCGAAGAGAGATCAACGAGTTTGAATATCTTACTCAGGGTTTTAGCTGCGCTACTTGTTATCAGCCCAGGTTTAGGACCACGGATCTCAGCATGCCCTGGGTCGTTCTCATCGTTCGTGGCTACGACATCTAAGCCAAGTAGAGTATCCTCACTATTCCGCGCGGAACGAATTTGCCCCACAGTTGCTTGTGCGATCCTGCTTCCAGCGATGGCTTCGGGTCTTTTCAGCACGCCCGTCAAGTCAACGGCTATTTTCCGATATACGGAAAGCCCCAACTCGCCACGACGAAGTTTAAAATTGGCACTGGTGATCCGGCTTGGTGGCTGAAAGTGAGTTTCGCCCGGCGGAATGCGGCGATAAAGAATCTCGTGATCAGGAATCCGCCTGAGTGACACGATACATCCTCACGGTTGTGCATTCGATCACTCGGAGGCAACCACTTTTCGAATGAAGGCCTGAAGGGGCTCCAGGTCTTCCGCCTCAAAAAGATCTCCTGTTTCTTCGACGCGTGCAACTTCATCATTATAGAGATAAGTCGCTGCTCGTTCGCCTACCACTTCAATCTCGAAGTATCGTTGGTCTTTTTCCCACTCAAACTGCACACCCCCGTTGCGAGTCGGATTTACATAAGGTTTAGGCAAGTCCGAGTTCACGCAAAGGCAGAAAAGTAGCCCCCCCGCAGCTTCCAATTTATTGACGTCGGGAGCTGGTGCGCCATATGAATCCCACCCATCAGGAAGAGAAGCTATCGCTTCCAATTGCTTGAAGATATCGGGCAACCAACCTGGGGGTTCAAGGCGTGAATAAACGGGGTAGCTTTCTGTTGCCGTATAGTCCGAATAGTTCTCCCGCGACAAGCCTCGTTCGATGAATTCTTCAGTAATGGTAAATGATGGCGTCATTCAATTCGCTCCCAAAGGCGGTGCATCTCCGGACGCGTCAACGAGGTAAATCCTCGCACTACCCATTTGTGCCCCAAGTCGATCGCGGATAGTGTATTTTGCATGTTGCCGGTTTGAAGATGTCCTCGAGCCGTCAAGTCTAGACGCAGCGCGTGTCGTTTGCTTTGCTTCACGATGACCGGTGTGAGGTTCACATTCAGCCGGCCACCATTATCCGGAAAAGGAAAGGCAATATCCAAGACCAGTTTGTCGGGTGCAGTGAGCCAATCATCACTGAAGTGATTGTGCCAAACGGTCAATGTTTGGGCAACCGCTGGTCCAACGTGCTCCAGACCTTCGTAGTCGATGTGATTGACGTAGGTAATGATCCACGATGTTGGTTCTAGCGGACCGATGCCCTGCTCGGAAAAAAATGCTTCCAGTTGGGTGACTTGGTCGATAAAATCTTGCCGCCGCTGAATATAGGAGCAATAGGCTGCGTCATTGTCAGCCTTTTGCCAGTTGGCGAGAAAACCATTCCTTTGAATCTGAATGACATGCTGACCGTCTGCCGACGTGGCCCAGAGCCGTGGCGCATCGGGTCGGTCCACAAGCCGCCACCGTATCGTTGGGACTGGGGTAAGACGTTCCTCGCCAAACCGTTCTCGTATCTCCTCGGTCGGTGGTCGTTCCTCCAACCTAGGAAACCGTGAACGGAAATACCGGTCCCACAGAATTCCTTGCTCGGCCGAAGTAAACTTCGTCAACGCACGGAAATAGACTCCCAAGACCGTCTCCACGACGGGTGGTTTCTTGAATCGTGGCAGACTTTGGTCGTGCTCGCTCATGCCTTCCTAATGCTATGTCTCACAAGGAGTTCAATCAAACGCCGCGGGGCTGATTTGAGACAGAATCGGACTAAGGCTGCGGCTACTGTTAAGTATAATCCGTCAATCAGTCACAGGCCAGCCAAGCATGATCATCCATATAGCCTACAAGAAGGGTATATGTCAAGATTGGAATCTTCATCAGCATTGAAATTCATGTGCGTTTTTGCGTTTTCATGTTGTGTTTATGCCTTGGATCTTTCTTTAGTACGGACTGATACTTGGCTGTGTTCACACGCACTGCAATACTTGATCAATTGAACGCAAGATAACACGCTACCAAATGAACTGTTAAAAAGATCTTCAGAATCAGGTCTTTTTGGCTCTCTTTAGCTTGCGCCGAACTTCCCCCGACCGCCTCTTGTCCTATGCTTCCGTGGGGGGTAGGATGGTTTTCTTGCTTTCAATCGGCGGAGTTTTCCATGCGTCACGTCCTTT